>NZ_JBHVWN010000022.1:0-107508 GCF_042882275.1 Streptomyces sp. NPDC058231
ATCGTGCAGGTCGCTCTCGACCTGCTGGCCTGGATGCCGATGCTCGCCCTGACCGGCAAGGCCCGTCTCTGGGAGCCCCGCCGACTACGGCTCCGTCTGTTCACCGCGGCCGGACAGCTCGTGACCACCGGCCGTCGGCGAATCCTCCGCCTGGCCCGGCACTGGCCCTGGACCGGTCACATCACCGCAGCCCTCGACCGGCTCACTCAACTGCCCGACCCTGGCTGACCAGCGGATTCCCCGTCCCTACGACAGCACCTCAACACCCGGAGCAGTGGAACCCGGCGCCACCCCGAGGCGACACTCGGGCCCTCAGCCTGCACAGCCTCAGCCCACGGCACGAAAACGGTCCACCGACTCCGTCGGCGGACCGTCACGAAATTTCGAGGCTAGACCGCCGCGCGGACTCCTTTTACTTCACGGACACGTCGTGTCATAGGGGCGGAGGGTGCGTGCGGTGGGGTTGCCACCCTCCTGCTCGAATTCCTCGGCGACGCCAAAACGTATGTCGGTCGGATCATTCATCTGCCGGTGGCAGAGAACCGGTGGCAGAGAAGCTGTGAGGCACTGTGACGCGATGGCAGATTGGGTGGCTATGCCTGCGGAATTTATGGACGCCAAGACGACGGCGGAGTACCTGAACATATCGATCTCCTGGGTGTACCGCGACGCCCCCGCCCTCGGGCTCGTTCCATACAAGTTTGGGCGTGGCCGCAACGCCAAGATCCAGTTCAAGGTTTCCGAGGTAACGGCCTGGGTTCGGCAGCAGAAGCTGCAGTGATCAGGGGGAGGTTCTGAGGCGATGGCTGCCGTTCGCGCGTCGGCTTCGCGTGCGGAGTTGGTCCGTTGGCTCTGCTGTGACCGGGCAAGGTGAAGTGATACTGGGCCATTGGCTCAAAGGATTGGTCCTCAGTTGAACCATCAGCCCCCTTGATGCTGAGATGGGTCTGTCAATGGCGCTGCGGGTCCCCTCGGGATCTCTGCGGCGCCTTTCTCATGTCTGCGCTGGTCTATGTGCGAAAGGGGCGGGGCAACTTGCTGAAGAGCGCGTTCGTCGCACACGATCCGGGGCGAATCCGGCTGCGGTTCGCGTCCCGGGCTGTGCTCGGCATTGGGCTCGCCGTCGCGCTGTGCGGGGCGGCCGGGTACTCGCTGGCGGCGGCCATTGCTGGTGGCCTGGCCGCGCTGCTTGCGCTGTTCACGGTGACCGACCCGACGGTGCGTGGGCAGGCGATTACGACCGCGTTTCTCCCCGTCGTCGGTCTCCCGGTACTCACGCTCGCCGCCGTGCTGCACGATGTGCCCGTCGCGCGCGACCTGGCGTTCCTTGCCGTCGTGGGGGCGGGGGTGTACGCGCGGCGGTGGGGGCCTCGCGGGCACTCACTGGGCGTGTTCGGCTTTATGGCCTATTTCTCTGCCCAGTTCCTGCACACCGTGCCCGGCCGGCTGCCCGAGCTGTATGTGGCCGTGCTGCTGTCGCTCATTGCGTCGTCGGTGGTGCGGTTCGCGGTGTGGTGCTATGAGCGGCGGCTCGCGGCACCGGTAGCAGTCGCCCTCACTACCGGGGCGGCGGGGCTTGGGCGGATTACGACGCGGCAGGCCGTGCAAGCGACGTTTGGGGCGGGGTTCGCGCTCGCGGTGGGGCAGGTGCTCTCCGATCAGCGTTGGTACTGGGCGGTCGGCGCCACCTGGTGGGTGTTCGTGGCCACAACCTCGCGAGGCGAGACCGTCGTGCGCGGGTTCAGGCGATTCTTGGGGACGGTGCTCGGGATCGGGCTGGGCTTCGCCGTGGCTGTGCCGCTGCACCATGAGCCGGTCGTGGCCGCCGTGGTCGTGGCGATGAGCGTGTTCGGGATCTTCTACACCGCTGCTGTCTCCTACACCTGGATGATGCTGGCCGTGACCGTGATGGCGAGCATGCTGTACGGGCTGCTCGGCGTGCTAGACGCTGGTCTGCTCATACTGCGGGTGGCTGAGACGGCGGCCGGGGCGTTCGGCGCTGTATTGGCGGTGCTGTTCGTGCTGCCGGTAACCACGCACTCCGTGACCGAGGCGTGGGTGGAGCGGGCACTGCGGTGCGTGCAGACGTGCACGGCGGAGGCCGCCGCCCGGCTAGCCGGGAGCGAGGACGCTGCCCCAGCCCAGCGCATTGTCGAACTGGAGGCGATCCTCGGCCGGGTGCGCTTGTCGCTTGCGCCGCTGGTGCATCCGCTCAACCCGATGAAGGCGCGCAAGCGACGGGCGCGGCATGTGCTCGCGCTGCTCGATGACTGCGCACGCGAGGTGCGCGGCCTGGCCTCCGTTGCTGCCGACCCGGAGGCCTCGCACGACATCCGGCTCGCCGCAGCCTGCTGGCGGGTGGAGGCCGCCGTCGAGGCCCTCACTGACGCGCCGACCGTCGGAGGGCCCCTCCGACTCGGCAACGCGACGGCCACGGAGCCGACGGGCGCCGAACCAGTGCTCGCCCACCTCCATGCGCTGGAGCGGGCCCTGCTCGAACTTGCCGTGCCCCTGCGGAGGGCCAGCCAGATTCCGGCCGGCGCCTGAGCCTGCGCGCGCGATGAGGTTGTCGAGCATCACCCCGACCCAGCGCTCCTCCTCGGCCTCCGACACCCGGGTCAGGATCAGCATGATGGTGCGATCGCTCGCGCGGTACGGAGACCGGTCTGCTTCGCCGTGCCTGAAGACTTCGACCGCGCCGTACACGACGTTGTCGCACGCGCGAAACTCTTCGCCACCCGGCTCCTGCGCGGCAGTGCAGCGCGTGGATCAGATACCCGTGTCGAACAGCTTCGAGGCCCTGCCGATGGAGGACGGCATGAGATGGCGGTAGCTGCGATAGGTCACCTCGATGGACTTGTGGCCCATCCACTCCGCAACATCCGTGATCGGACATGGCCAGGCAATTGGAAGCGAAGAAGTGGCGCAGGCTGTACATGGTGTAGCCCGCAGTTATGCCAGCGGCACGCAAAACCTTTTGCCATTTGTGGTGGAACGCATTTCCGCTGTAGTACGGGCTGTCGCCGACATTGGCCATTCCGTAGACCGCAGCCCGACATCATCTCCATGACAAGGAGCAGGTCTTCGTCGTGTGCGTGGTGCCGGATGAGGTTGAGCTCCTCCAGCGTCGGGATCACGATGTCCTTGCGCTGATGGTCCGGTGGCATAGCGTCCATGAACGGGTCCAGCGTCAGGGCGCCGGCGCCTGGTGCTACGAGCGCCGTTTGCCCGCGACGGCCGTCCCCGTACTTCGCGGTGGCCGCGGTCTGGCCCGCGCGACGACGCGTCAGGCGGTCCAGGCGACGGCTGCCGGCGCCTTCGCGCTCGGTGTCGGCCAGCTGCTGTCCGCGGACCGCTGGTACTGGGCCGTCGGAACCGTCTGGTGGGTCTTCGTGAACACCGCCTCGCGCGGCGAGACGCTGGTCCGCGGCTTCCGCCGGATTCTCGGCACCGTGGCGCGGGCATCGCCGTCGGGCTGCTGGTCGCCGTGCCGCTGCACGGTGGCACGGCCCTCACCGCGGCCCCTCGTCGCCGTCTGCGTCTTCGGGATCTTCTATACCGCCGCCGTCTCGTACAGCTGGATGGTGTTCTTCGTGACCGTGATGGCCGGCCTGCTGTACGGGCTGCTCGGCGTCCTGAATCCGCAACTGCTCGTGCTGCGCCTCACGGAGACCGGGACGGGAGCTTTCGGCGCCGCGCTCGCCGTCGTCCTCGTGCTGCCTGTCACCCTCCACGCGACCACCGATGCCTGGATCCAGCGGGCGCTGCGCTGCGTGCACACCTGCACCGCCGAGGCCACCGCCCGCCTCGCGGGCTCCCCGGACGCCGACCCCGGCCCGCGCGTCGCCGAACTGGAAGCACTGCTCGGCCGGGTCAGGCTCTCGCTCGCCCCGCTGGTACACCCGCTCAACCCGCTACGGGCCCGCAAGGCGCGCGCCCGTCAGGTCCTCGGCCTGCTCGACCTGTGCGCCCGCGAGGTGCGGGGCCTCGCCACCGTCGCCGCCGACCCGGACGCCTCGCACGATGCCCGGCTCAGGGCCGCCTGCCGCCGCGTCGAATTCGCCGTACTGGCTCTCGCGCAGCAGGCACCGGGCGGTACGGAGCCGCTCGCCGCTCCCGCGCACACCCCGGACCACCACCCCGGCGCCGAGGCCGCGCTGGCGCATGTGCACGCCCTGGAGCGGGCCCTGGCGGAACTCGCCGCACCTCTGCGGACCTCGCCGCGCGCCCCGCTCGTCACCGCCTGACCAGCGGCCCGGGGGCAGGTGTGCGGCCGGCCGTCCTGGTCCAGACCACACCGGGCCCACTGCTACCGTCGCCCCGGGAAGGATCAGGACGGCCCGAACCGTCATGATCAGTCGGCGGAGAGGGGCAGCAGCGGTGAGCAGCAACCAGGCCGGGCGGGCATTCATAGGGTCGTTCACATCGGCGGGCGGGCAGGGTGTCACCGTCGCCGCGGTGGACCGGGAGACCGGGAAGCTGACCGTCATCGGCTCGACGGAGGCCGTGCCCGACCCCTCCTTCCTCGTCCTCGGTCCCGGCGCGGACGCCCTCTACGCGGTCAGTGAGGTCGCGGACGGGGCGGCCGCCGCATTCGACGTCACCGGTGATCTGCCGCAGCCGCTCGGCGGCACCCGGGCGGTGGGCGGCAGCAGCCCCACCCACCTGGCACTCGCCGACGGGTATCTGATCACCGCCAACTACGGCTCCGGCAGCGTCACCGCCCTCCCCGTGCGGGCCGATGGATCGCTGGGAGCAGCCACCTCCGTACTCCGGCACGAGGGCAGTGGACCGCACACCGCCCGTCAGCACGCCCCGCACGCCCATCAGGTGCTTCCCGACCCGTCGGGGAGCTGGGTGCTGAGCGTGGACCTCGGCACCGATTCCGTACGGATCTGCGCCCTCGACGCGAGCACCGGCACACTGCGGCTCCACGGCGAGACCGCGCTGCGGCCGGGAACCGGACCGCGCCACCTGGCGTTCCACCCGTCGGGCACCCACGCGTACGTCCTGAACGAACTCGAACCGACCGTCACCGTCTGCCGCTGGGACGCGGTGGCCGGCGTCCTGGAACCGGTCGGCGAGACGCTGGTCGTGCCCGAGGAGGTGGCTGCCGACCTGACGGCCGCCGTCTACCCGTCGGAAGTGGTCGTCTCGCGCGACGGAAGGTTCCTCTGGGCCGCCAGCCGGGGGCACGACAGCATCGCCGTCATCGCCCTCGACGGAACGGGCGAGAAGGCGTCCCTGGTCACGACGGTGAGCTGCGGTGGCCACTGGCCGCGCGATCTCACCCTCGACCCCACCGGGCGGTGGCTGTACGCGGCCAACGAGCGGTCCGGGAACGTCAGCTGGTTCGCCGTCGACCCCACGACCGGCATACCCCGCCACGAGGGCTCCCTGGACGTTCCTGCCGTCTCCTGCGTGATCTTCGGCTGACGCGCCGTCCCGCCGGGCCGCCGACGGCCGGGCGCACCGAAGACAGCGGGGCCCGTACCGGATCGTCCGACCGGTACGGGCCCCGCGCTGTTCCGTGCCGCCGGGTCAGTGGGCCTGGGCCCCCTGCGGCGCGGCGGGGGCGATGCCCAGCGAGGTCATGTACATCGACAGCACGAGCTTGCCGATCGCCGGGTACGCGCCGAGCGGCTCGGCCGCTGCGCAGCCCGCCTCCTTCACCGCGGCGTCCAGCAGCCCCTCGGTCACCTCGGGCCCCACCAGGTACGGCGCCACGGCCAGCTGCACCGAACCGGAGCCCTTCAGCTGATCGGCGATCGATGCGACCGAACCCTCGACATCGAGGGCGGCGGCCATCACCGGCACGGCGAGCCGGGCAGCCAGCAGCATGCCGGTGATCCCGGCGGCCTGTACCGCTTCCTCGCCGCCCACGGTGGCGAGCACGATGCCGTCCGCGGCGGTGGCCACGGTGAAGAGCCTGGCGCGGTCGGCGCGGGCCAGACCGGCCTCGGAGAGACGTACGTGCAGGGCCTCGGCGAGCAGCGGGTGCGGACCCAGCACATCGGTCAGCTCGGCCGGTGCACGGCTGTCCATGACCGCCTGGCGTATCCGCCGGATCAGGGCGCTGTCGGGCCCCGCGAGCAGCGGGACCACGACCGCGGCCGGGCCGTCGGGCGCCACGGCCTCGCGGCCGGCGGCCAATGCCTGCTCGAAGCGCGCGATGCGTTCGGCGGCGCAGTCCGCGAGTACGGAGGCCAGTGCCGGGTACTCGTCACCGTCACCGTCGACGTAACCGATCCGGGCATGGAGGCCGGGCAGCTCGGAACGGGCAATGCTGATCACCTCTTCGGCCAGGCTGCGCGTGGCCGAGGAAGGGGTACCGGGAACGGCAAGAACGAGCGCGGCAGCGCCCTCGGGCGCGACCACGGGCTCCGGGCGGCGGTGCCGTCCGGACTGGCGAGGTCTCGGCATTCGTACAGGCAGGCCGGAAGCGGGCCCAGTGGGGGTGCTCATGGCGCCGCATGCTACTGGTTTTGGGTACCCCACTGTTCAGGGAGGGCCCAGTCGGGCGTTATCTGTCCGCTTTTATCCGATGAATTGGCTTACTGGTCAACTGCCCCGCTCTGTCTGCCTCTACGGTCGCCCCTGGCCCGGCCGGTACGCGGGTACGCACAGCAGTGTCGGGTGGAGCGGCAGTCGCAGATCACCGGTGGCCAGCGCCTCGGCGATACGCAGCGAACCGGTCAGCGGATCACCCGAACCGGGGACCGTCCGGGCCTGCGGCAGTTGCCGGGCCAGCTCTTGGCGCAGCGGTACGAGGAGCGGATCGCCCATCCGGAACAAGCCACCCGTCAGGGCCACTTCGCACGGTTCGTCGTCCGTCCCCGGCGACGGGCACACCGCCGAGGCCGCCTCCGCGATATGTCCGGCGGCGTCCCGCAGAATGCCCGCGGCAACCGGATCGTCACCGGCGCACGCGGCGACCTCGGGCGCGAACGACGCCAGCAGCGCGGGACGGTCGGTGCGCGGGTAGAGCAGTCCGGGCAGGTCGGCCGGCGGACCGAACACCGCCTGCAGCCGGGCCAGCAGCGCGGCGGACCCGCCGCGCCGTCCGTCATGGGCGCGCATCGCCGCATCGAGGCCGGCCCGGCCGATCCAGGCGCCGCCGCCGCTGTCGCCCAGCAGGTGGCCCCAGCCGTCGGCCCGGCGCCAGCTCGTCAGATCCGTCCCCATCGCGATCATGCCGGTGCCGCCGGCGACGACCGCTCCCGGCCGCTGCCCGACCGCTCCCGCGTACGCGGTCACCGCATCCGCGGCCAGCGCCAGCAGCCGTACCCCCAGTGCCCTCTCCAGGGCCGCGGGCAGTTCCGCGCGCAGCTGTCCTCCGAGCGTCGCCATTCCGGCGGCGCCGATCGCCACGGCGGCAAGGGTGGCGCCGTCCGCCGCGCCCTCCCGCTCCCCGGCCTGCGCCAGCAAGTCGTCGACGGCGGGAAGCAGCTGCTCAAGGAGGTGCCCGGCGTCGATCCCGGCCGGACCGGTACGCACCGGCTCGGGGCAGACCGCCGTGGCCGTCGGCTTCTCGGCGCCGACGGCGCCGAGCGCCACCCGCAGCCCGGAACCTCCGGAGTCCACGCCGAGGACGTACCGTCCCGCGGCGGCCGTCACGGCAGCTGCCAGTCGACGGGCTGGGCTCCCTGGCGGGCCAGCAGTTCATTGGTCCGGCTGAAGGGGCGCGAGCCGAAGAAGCCGCGGTCCGCGGACATGGGGGAGGGGTGCGAGGATTCGATCGCCGGGAGCTCGCCCAGCAGCGGCCGCAGATTGCGGGCGTCGCGCCCCCACAGGACGGAGACCAGCGGTGTTCCCCGCGCCACCAGTGCGCGGATCGCCTGCTCGGTCACTTCCTCCCAGCCCTTGCCGCGATGCGCCGCGGGCCGGCGGGGAGCCGTGGTCAGCGCCCTGTTGAGCAGCAGCACTCCCTGCCGGGTCCAGGGCGTCAGGTCCCCGTTGGACGGCCGGGGCAGTCCCAGGTCCGTGTGCAGCTCCCGGTAGATGTTCTCCAGGCTGCCCGGCAGCGGGCGGACCTCGGGTGCGACCGCGAAACTCAGCCCCACCGCATGCCCTGGCGTGGGATAAGGGTCCTGACCGACGATCAGGACCCGTACCTCGTCGAACGGCTGCTGGAACGCCCGCAGCACATTCTGCCCCGCGGGCAGGTACGTGCGCCCCGCGGCGATCTCCGCGCGGAGGAAGTCGCCCATCGCGGCGACGCGTTCGGCCACGGGTTCCAGGGCCTGGGCCCATCCCGACTCGATGATCTCTTTCAATGGTCTTGCTGCCACGGGCCGCACTCTACTGCTGATACGACCGGTGAGATCAACTGCCGACGACCGCCGCCCGTACGCAGAGCACGTCCGGCAGGTGCGAGGCCAGCTGCTGCCAGCTGTCCCCGTCGTCCCCGCTCGCGTACACCTCGCCGTTGCGATTACCGAAGTAGACCCCGGCCGGATCCGCGTCGTCCGTACAGAGCGCGTCGCGCAGCACCGTGCCGTAATGCGTCTCCTCGGGGAGTCCGGCGGTCAGTGGTTCCCAGGTGCGGCCCGCGTCGCCGGTGCGGAACACCCGGCAGCGGTGCCCGGCCGGCACGCGGTCGGCATCCGCGTTGATCGGGAAGACGTACGCCGTGCCGGTCCGGTGCGGGTGCGTGGCCGCGGCGAAGCCGAAGTCCGAGGGCAGTCCCTCACCGATGTCCGTCCAGTTGTCCCCGGAGTCGTCGCTGTGGAAGACGCCCCAGTGGTTCTGCAGATAGAGCTGGTCGGGATCGACCGCGTCCCGGGCCACCTTGTGGACGCACTGGCCGAACTCCGGGTCCGGGTCCGGCAGGAAGACCGCCGACACCCCCTTGTTCGACGGGGCCCAGCTCGCACCGCCGTCCTTGCTGCGGAACACCCCGGCCGTGGAGACCGCGACGGTGATCGCCTGTGCGTCCCTCGGGTCGGTCAGGACCGTGTGCAGCCCCTCGCCGCCACCGCCCGGAACCCACTTCGAACGGGTGGGATGCTCCCACAGGGGGCGGACCAGCTCGAACGACTCCCCGCGGTCGTCCGAACGGAACAGCGCGGCAGGCTCCGTCCCCGCGTACACGACGTCGGGCGCCTCGGCCCCGGCCGGATGCAGCTGCCAGACCCGCTCCAGCGACGCATCGGTGAACTGCGGGAACTTCACGGCCGGTTGCTTCGGCTCGACCCACGTCCTGCCCAGGTCGTCGGAGTGGAAGACCGAGGGGCCCCAGTGCGCGCTGTCCCCGCCGGCCAGCAGCCGGGGGACGGGCCCGCGGGTGTCGATCGCGACCGAATAGATCGCCTGCGCGTTGAAATGCGGACCGCCGAACTCCCACGTACCGCCACGTCTGCGGCCGATGAAGAGTCCCTTGCGGGTTCCCACGGTGAGCAGTACGTCGGTCATCGCTGATACCTCCCGAAACGCCCTTGTCGCGGATGTGGGCCAGTCTGCACCAGGCCACTGACAGTGGCGCGCAGAGTCGGCGTCAGTGCAGGTCGGACGGCGACGGCAGACGACGGGACGGGTTCCGGGGCAGGGCCCCGATTCCCTTCGGGCCGCCTTGACCGCTGTCCGAAGGGGGCCGTAGCGTGCGTGGAAAGCGCTTGCGCGACCATCCATCCGGACGAGGAGCACCCGTGCCGGACCCACGCGTGCCGGGCCCCGGAGTTGCCGCGGCGACCTTCGACGGGCTGCCCGGTGCCGTCGCCGTGTCCCACCTCCGGGTCTACGAGTGGCCCGCCGAGGACGGGCTGCGCGGCGGCACACCCCACCTCCATCTCGCCTGTTCCGAGGGGTATGCGGTGGTCGGAGGGACCGGCTCGGTGCAGACCCTCACCACCTCCGGTTTCCGGCAGACGCCCCTGGTGGCCGGTTCGCTGGTCCGGTTCACCCCGGGGACGATCCACCGACTCGTCAACGACGACGCGCTCCGCATCGTGGTCCTCATGCAGAACAGCGGACTGCCGGAGGCCGGCGACGCCGTACTCACGCTGCCGCCGCGCTTCCTGGCGGACGCCGATCTCTATCGGGCGAGGGCCGCCCTCCCCGTCGACGTCCCCGAGCCGGAGCTGGAGGACGCCGCCCGCGCCCGCCGTGATCTCGCCGTCGAGGGTTTCCTCGCGCTGCGCCATGCCACGGAAGCCGGTGATCCCGAGCCGCTCGCCGCCTTCCAGCGGGCGGCCGTCGCACTCGTACGCCGTCGGACCCGGGAGTGGCGCAGGCGCTGGGAGAAGGGCGCAGCCGCGGCGTCCGCGGCAACCGGTGAACAGCTGGAACTCCTGGCGAAAGGAGACGGTGGCCATCTCGCCGAGGCCCGGGTGTACACCGAACAGCCTTCGGCGTACGGAAAGTTCGGGATGTGCGGCCGTCTCGACGTCTACAACGGCTGAGCGTTTGCGACCGCGGGCGGGTCCGGGACCGTGTCCCGGTCGTCCCGCACTCAGAGCCTCAGGGCGTCGTAGGGCCACTCGATTGCCGGCGCCCCGTTTCGGCCGGGCGTCTGTTCGGACCAGATGACCTTGCCCTCGGCGGTGTAGCGGGTGCCCCAGCGGTCGGCGAACTGGGAGACGAGGTACAGCCCGCGGCCGCCCTCGTCCGTCGTCGACGCATAGCGCAGATGGGGTGCGGTGCTGCCGGCGTCGGACACCTCGCAGATCAGAGTGCGGTCGTGCAGCATCCGGACCCGGATGGGGGCGCCGCCGTAGCGGATCGCGTTGGTGACCAGCTCGCTGAGGATCAGTTCGGTGGCGAAGGTCTCCTCCTCCAGCCCCCTGTCGAGGAGCCACTGGGAGACGTCCTTGCGGACCCCGGCGACGGCCGACGGGTCGGACTCGACGTCCCACTCCCCGACACGGGAGGGGGCGAGGATGCGTGTGGTGGCCACCAGGACGGCGGCGTCGTCACCCGGAGGGGCCGGCAGGAGAGCCGTGATCAGGTCGTCGCAGGTCTCCTCCGATGTCCGGTGCCGCCCGGCCAGTGTCTCGCGCATCATGCGGAGTCCGGTGTCGAAGTCCCGCTCGCGCGAGTGGACGAGACCGTCGGTGTAGAGCACCAGGCGGCTGCCCTCCGGCAGCGGCAACTCCACCGCTTCGAACGGCAGACCGCCGATGCCCAGCGGCAGGCCGGCGGGGACGGCGGGGAAGCGCACCGAGCCGTCGGGCAGCACCAGGGCGGGCCCGGGGTGGCCGGCCCGGGCGGCGGTGCAGGTGCCGTCCACCGGGTCGTAGACGGCGTACAGGCAGGTGGCTCCCGTGATCCCGGCAGGCCCGCCGTCGGTGTTCTCCTCCTGGGCGATGCGCGCCACCAGTTCGTCGATGCGAGCGAGGAGTTCGTCGGCCGGCAGATCCAGCGTGGAGAAATTGTGGACCGCGGTGCGCAGCCGGCCCATCGTCGCGGCCGCGTGCAGACCGTGCCCGACGACGTCACCGACGACCAGTGCGACGCGGGCGCCGGACAACGGAATGACATCGAACCAGTCTCCGCCCACTCCCGCCTGCGCCGGCAGATAGCGGTGAGCGACGTCGAGAGCGTCCTGCTCGGGCAGGCCGCGGGGGAGCAGGCTGCGCTGCAGCGCCACCGCCATCTCGTGCTCGCGGGTGTAACGCCGGGCGTTGTCGACACAGACAGCCGCCCGGGCCACGAGCTCCTCGGCGAAGGTCAGATCGTCCTCGTCGAAGGGGGCCCGATCGTCCGAGCGCCAGAAGTTCGCCATGCCCAGGACCACACCGCGGGCGTGCAGCGGAACGGAGATCAGCGAGTGCACGCCGTAGGCGAGGATCCGCTCCGCCCGTACCGGGTCGGTAGCGCGCCAGCCAGGCTCGGCGGACAGGTCCGGTACGAGCATGGTGTGTCCGTTGATCAGGCCCAGGGCCCCGGGGCTGGTGGGCACGAACCCGACGACCCCTCCGACCGGGTAGAAGGGGGGCTCGCCGCGCACGCCTGCCGCAGCGGTGCGCCGCATGTCCAGCACGGTGCCGAGCGGCACCGACGGTTCCTCGCCGCGCAGCACGGGCTGGGCGAGGTCGACCGAGGAGAAGTCGGCGAAACGGGGGACCACCACGTTCGCCAGCTCCTCCGCGGTCCGCGTCACATCGAGGGTCGAACCGATACGCGCGCCGGCCGCGTGCAGCAGCATCATCCGCTCCCGTACCTTCGTGGCCCGGCCGGCCAGGGCGGCGAGTTCCGTCGTGTCCCGCAGGGTCGCGACCGTTCCGGCGGGTCCGCCGTGCGCGTCGATGGGCCGCAGATTGACGGCCAGCAGCCGGTCGTCGGCCATGCTCACCTCGTCGGAGGCGATGCGGCCGGAGGTGAGCAGATCCGCGAGGGGGCCAGGCAGACCGACGTCTGCCAGCGGCCGCCCCTCGGCCCCGGCGGGCAGGCTCAGCAGCCGCCGGGCCTCGTCGTTGGCCAACAGCAGCCGCCCGTCGCCGTCGATGATGAGCACGCCTTCGCGTACGGAGTGCAGGACCGCGGCGTGGTGCTCGTACAGTCGCGTCATCTCGGCGGGGCCGAGGCCGTGCGTCTGCCGCCGCAGACGCCGGCTGATCAGCGCCGCGCCCCCGGAGGTCAGGGCGAACGCGGTCACCGCGGCGCCGATCAGCAACGGCAGGTTGCGGTCGGCCAGTTTGTTCACGTTCGTGACCGTGATGCCCACCGACACCAGGCCGGCGGTGGAGCCGTCGGCCCTCGGTACGGGCAGCACCGAGTTCACGGCGGGCCCCCGGCTCCCGGTGAAGGTCCGGGTGAAGCCCTTCCCGAGGACCGCCTGCTTGTACGGGCCGAGGATGTGCTTCCCGATCAGCGCGGGATCGGGATGGGTGTAACGGACACCGCTCGTGTTGGACACGACGACGTAGTCGACATGGGTGGCCTTCCGGACGTCCTCCGCCAGAGGCTGCAGCACTGCGGTGGGATTCCGGCTGTCCAGCGCCTGCACGATGCCCGGTGAGTGGGCGAACGCATCGGCGACCGCGTACGAACGGCTGCGGGCCTCCATGACGGCGGCGCGCCGGCCCTGCACCACGAGTGAGACCACCGCCGCGACGACG
Organism: Streptomyces sp. NPDC058231; assembly: GCF_042882275.1. Taxonomy (NCBI): domain Bacteria; kingdom Bacillati; phylum Actinomycetota; class Actinomycetes; order Kitasatosporales; family Streptomycetaceae; genus Streptomyces; species Streptomyces sp. NPDC058231. The sequence continues at coordinate 13,059 of NZ_JBHVWN010000022.1, forward strand.
AGCAGCACCACGAGCGCCAGCTCCAGCAGCAGCACCTGCCCGGCCACGGAGCGTACGCCGAACAGGGTGCGGGACCGTCCAGGGTTCGATGGCCGGAGCCTTGCCATAGATCTGCCAAAGCCGCCCATAGGTCCTTTTTATCAGCAATGTCAGACAAAAAATCGAATGAGATATGAGCTGGTACGGATCACGGATCTGGTTCCCGGGACGGAGCCGTCACCGCGTCCCTCCGGCGGGCGACGGACCCGATGTCCCCCGTGCGCACCGGCGACCGACGACGGTGAGCGCGCCGCGACCGCGGGCCGGTCGGCGGTCGCCCCGCCGGCCCCGTCCGGGAGGCCGGCTGTGCCGTCGGCGGCCGGCTGCCCGCCCCGGACGGGCGGTCACCCGGCCGCGGCCGCTCCGGGGGCCGGTCGCAGGCCGGAAGGGAGGTCAGCGGCAGGGGCCGGCGGTGCTGCTGCGCACCACCAGGTTGGTCGCTAGATCGACCCGGGTGGTCGCGGGTTCCTGGCCCCGGCTGAGATCGAGGACCAGCCGGGCCGCCGTCTCGGCCATCTCGATGAGCGGCTGTCGCACCGTGGTGAGCGGCGGCCCGATCCATCGGGTGAGCGGCAGATCGTCGAAGCCGACGACACTGAGATCCTCCGGGATGCGCAGGCCCAGTTCGCGGGCGGCCTCGTAGACGCCGAGTGCCTGTAGGTCGTTGCCGGCGAAGATGGCGGTGGGCGGCTCGGGCAGCCGCAGGAGCTCCAGCCCCGCGGTGTAGCCGTCCTCGTGCGAGAACTCGCCCTCCCGGACCAGATCGGCATCGATGGGCAGACCCGCGGTCTCCATCGCGGCCCGGTAGCCGTCGACACGGGCGCGGCTGCACATCATGCGGGACGGTCCGCTGATGACACCGATCCGCCGGTGCCCCAGACCGGTCAGATGACGGGTGGCGGCCAGTCCCCCCTGCCAGTTCGTCGTCCCGACCGACGGCACGTCGTCACCCGGGTCACCTGCCGGGTCGACCACCGTGAACGGAATGTTGCGACTGGTGAGCTGGGCGCGCTGGGCCGCGGTCAGGTCCGAGAGCACCAGGATGACGCCGACCGGACGGCGGGCCAGCACGCCGTCCACCCAGGTCTGGCCAGGGCTCAGCCGGCCTGCGCTCTCCGAGAGCACCAGGCTCAGCCCCTCCTCCCGGGCGACGTTCTCGACGCCCCGGACGACCTCCATGGCCCAGCCGCTGTCGAGCTCGTGGAAGACCAGATCGATCAGCTGCGACTGCGCCGTCGAACCCCGCCTGCGGCGGTAGCCGTGGAGCAGCAGCAACTCCTCCACCTTGGTGCGCGTACCGGGGGCGACATCGGCTCGGCCGTTCAGCACTTTCGAAACTGTCGGAGCCGAGACTCCGGCCGCGCGAGCGATCTCCGCCAACGTGGCGGTGCTCTGCGACGGCACGTCGGCAGACGCCTTCTCCTGTGGGGACTGGACCTTTGCAGGGCTCATGCAGGGAATCGTAGCTTCAAGTCCGCTGGATCGGGGAAGGGGGCAGGGTTCGGAAAATCCTTCCCGCACCCTCTTGACGAGGCCGAAACACGACCGTACGGTTCCGGCAACATTCGAAAACGATGCCGAAACATTCGACAGAGGTGCGGTCATGCGGTCGGGCATTTTTACTCAGGGCACACGTACAGCCAGATGGACCGCGGCAGGCGCTGCCATGGTCATGGCCGGTCTGCTGGCCGGCTGCGGGTCCGACGGGGGCAGCGGCAGCGACGGCGGAACCATCACGGCATATGTCTACGGTGATGACGCGGTCAAGGTCCAGCAAGCTGCGGTAACGGAGTTCAACAAGACCTCCAAGGTCAAGGTCAAGCTGGTCTCCGTCCCCGGTACCGACTACGTGAACAAGCTCCGCAGCGCGATGGGCTCGCCGAGCGCCCCGGACGTCTTCTTCAACTGGGGCGGCGGTTCGATCAAGCCCTACGTCGACGCCAAGCAGCTGGTCGACCTCACGTCGACGGTCAACAGCACCCCTGAGCTCAAGGACGGATTCCTCCCGTCGATCATGACGGCGGGCGGTCTCGACGGAAAGATCTACGGGGTGCCCATGCGCGGCATGCAGCCCGTGATGCTCTTCTACAACAAGACCCTCTTCGCCGAGAACAAGCTGGAGGCCCCCAAGACCTGGGAGGACCTTCAGAAGGCCATCACCACCTTCAAGGCCAAGGGCATCACGCCCTTCGCGCTCGGCGGTGCCGACAAGTGGCCCGAGCTGATGTGGATGGAGTACCTGCTCGACCGGGTCGGCGGCCCCGAGGTCTTCAAGAAGATCCAGAACGGCGACAGCTCCGGCTGGGGCGACCCGGCGGTGCTCAAGGCGGCCCAGACCGTCAAGGAGCTCATCGACCAGGGCGCGTTCGGCAAGAACTTCAACTCCGTCGACTACGGCAACGGCGGTGCGCCCACGCTCCTCAACAAGGGCAAGGCCGCCATGCACCTCATGGGTTCGTGGGAGTACTCGACCCAGCTGGGCAAGGCCCCGGATTTCGCCAAGAAGGACCTTGGCTGGACCGCCTTCCCGACCGTGGCCGGCGGCGTCGGTGACGCGGCGGACGTGGTGGGCAACCCCACCAACTACTGGTCCATCAACGCGCGTACCAAGCACAAGGACGCTGCGATCGCCTTCCTGAAGACGATGGCCTCGCAGAAGTACGCCAAGGCCCTGGTCGACAACGGGGACATCCCCACCACCTCCAACGCGGCCACGATGCTCAGCACGTCGCCCAACCCGCAGTTCGCCAAGGACCAGTACACCCTGGTCCAGAAGGCGCCCAGCTTCACGCTCTCGTGGGACCAGGCACTGGAGTCCCAGTACGCCACCCCGCTGCTCACCGAGATCAGCAAGCTGTTCGCCGGCAAGTCCACCCCCGAGCAGTTCGTCGCAGCAATGAAGGCCGTAAAGTAAGAATGTCAGTACACACTCCGCATCTGAAGACGCGCGGAGGCAGGAAGACGGCCGTCGGAGACGTCGGCCGTCCACCCGTCAGCTGGGCCCTGCCCGGCCTCCTCTTCTTCGCCGTCTTCGCGATCGTCCCGCTGGCGATCGCCGTCTATCTCTCCTTCTGCCACTGGGACGGGCTCAACTCCCCGACCGTGACCGGCCTGGACAACTGGACCCGGCTCTTCAAGGACCCGGAATTCCGCCAGGCCGCCTGGCTGAGCCTGCTGCTGACCGCCATCAGCTGGGCCTTCCAGACCCCCGTGGCGCTGCTGCTCGGCGTCTGGGCGGCAGGCCGTCAGCGCAACAGGGCCGTGCTCTCCGCGATCTTCTTCATCCCGCTGTTGCTCTCCACCACCGCCATCGCGATGCTCTTCCACGCCCTGCTGGACCCGAACTTCGGCGTGATCAAGGAGATCGGTCCCTGGTTCGGTATCGACCCGAACGTCATGGGGTCGTCGACCGGCGCCCTGCTCACCGTGGCGTTCGTCGGCGGCTGGCAGTTCATGCCGTTCCACACCCTGATCTACCAGGGCGGTGCCCGGCAGGTCCCCGAGGTGCTCTACCAGGCCGCCGAGATGGACGGCGCCGGCATGTTCCGGCAGTTCTTCCACATCACGCTGCCGCAGCTGCGCCACACCATCACGACCTCGTCGGTCCTGATGATCGTCGGCTCGCTGACGTACTTCGACACCGTGCTGATCATGACCAAGGGCGGCCCCGGCACGGACACCACGGTTCTTCCGTACCTGATGTACCGGACCGGCTTCCAGACCTACGACCTCGGCTACGCCGCCGCGATCGCCACGGCCCTCGTCGTGGTGGCCACCGCCCTGTCACTGATCCTGGTCCGCTTCAGCGGCTTCGGGGACATGCGGTCAACCCGGGAAGGTATGTGACGAGATGTCAATCGACACCCGCCCCGCGGCGCCCACCGTGTCGCCCGTGCTCCGGAACCCTGCGACGGCATCCCGCCGCCGCAAGCGATGGGGCAACCCACTGGCCGGTCTGGGCTCCCTGATCTGGCTCGTCCTCGTGGTCGTACCGCTCTACACGCTGATCTCCTCGTCGTTGATGCATCAGGACGAGGCGCTCAACGGCGACCCGCTGGCCTTCCCGACCCACCCGACGCTCGACAACTACAACACCGTGCTGCACAGCGGCTTCGGCACGATGCTCGGCAACACGGCGATCGTCGCCGCGTCCACCGTCGCCATCGTGCTGGTGCTCGCGGTGCCCGTCGCCTATGTGGCGGTGCGCACCCGCAGCCGGCTCTCCTCGCTCGCCTTCAGGACCTTCCTGCTCGGCGTGGCGATCCCGGCGCAGGCGGTGATCGTGCCGCTGTACCTGCTCATCGGCAAGATGGGGCTCTACGACACCCTGCCCGCGATCATCCTGCCGACCGCCGCCTTCGCGATGCCGGTGGCGGTGCTGGTGCTCAGCGGCACCATGCGTGATGTCTCCGAGGAGATGTACGAGGCGATGTCGCTCGACGGAGCCTCGCCGCTGCGGATGCTCTGGCAGCTCGCCGTCCCCATGTCCAAGGCCGGCATCAGCACCGTGGCGATCTACACGGCGCTCCAGGCATGGAACGGCTTCCTCTTCCCGCTGATCCTGACGCAGTCGGAGGAGAACCGGGTACTGACCCTCGGCCTCTTCAACTTCATGACTCAGTTCGGAGTCAACATCCCGGCCGTCCTGGCCGCGATCGTCCTCTCCGTCGTACCGATCTTCGCCGTGTACCTCGTTGCACGGAAGGCACTGATCAACGGACTGATGGGGGTGGGCGGCAAGTAGTTCACCCACGCCGCCCCGCGCCACCGCACTCATGAGAGGAACTCCTGCCCCCATGGCAATCCACCCTGTCCCGCACGCACTCCGAGCCGGTCCGGTCCCCGCCGTCGACGGCCCATGGCGCGACCCGTCCCTCACCCCGGAGGTGCGGGTGGCCGACCTCGTCGCCCGGATGACCCTGGAGGAGAAGGCCGCGCAGCTGTACGGAGTCTGGGTGGGCGCCGACGCCGATGGCGACGGGGTCGCACCGCACCAGAACGACATGGTCGACCCGGTCGACTGGGACGAGCTCACCACCCGCGGACTCGGCCAGCTGACCCGGCCGTTCGGTACCGCCCCCGTCGACCCGGGTGTCGGAGCGGTCTCGCTGGCCCGCGCCCAGACCCGGATCGTCGAGGCCGGCCGGTTCGGCATTCCGGCACTCGCACACGAGGAGTGCCTGGCGGGCTTCACCGCATGGGGCGCCACCGCCTACCCCGTGCCGCTGTCCTGGGGAGCAGCCTGGAACCCGGATCTGGTGACCGAGATGGCTCACCGGATCGGCCGCGACATGCGGTCGGTCGGCGTCCACCAGGGACTGGCGCCCGTCCTCGACGTGGTGCGCGACCTGCGCTGGGGCCGTGTCGAGGAGACCATTGGTGAGGACCCCTACCTCGTGGGCACCATCGCCACCGCGTACGTCCGTGGCCTGGAGTCCGCCGGAATCGTCGCCACCCTCAAGCACTTCGCCGGGTACGCCGCGTCGGCGGGGGCCCGTAACCTCGCACCGGTCAGGGCCGGCGCGCGGGAGATGGCGGACGTGACCCTCCCGCCGTTCGAGATGGCGGTACGGGAAGGGGGTGCCCGTTCGGTCATGCACTCGTACGCCGAGATCGACGGTGTGCCCGCGGCCGCCGACCCCACCCTGCTCACCGAACTGCTCCGGGACACCTGGGGCTTCACCGGCACCGTCGTCGCCGACTACTTCGGCATCGGCTTCCTGGAGACCCTGCACAAGGTCGCCGCCGACCGTGCCGACGCCGCCCGCCTTGCGCTGGCGGCCGGGGTCGACGTGGAACTGCCGACCGTCCGCAGTTACGGCGACGTGCTCGTCGGCGCGGTCCGCGACGGCATCGTGGCCGAGGAGCTGGTCGACAGGGCGCTGCACCGGGTGCTGCTGCAGAAGTGCGAACTCGGACTCCTCGACCCCGAGTGGTCGCCGCTGCCGGCCGTGCTCACCGGGACGGATCCCGACCAGGCACGTGCCACGGTGAACCTCGACCCGCCGGAGAACCGGGCACTCGCCCGGCAGCTGGCGGAGCAGGCCGTCGTGCTGCTCGCCAACTCCGACGGGGCACTGCCCCTCGGCGGCGCCGGCCGGATCGCCGTCGTCGGGCCGCGCGCCGACGACGCGCTGGCGATGCTCGGCTGCTACTCCTTCCCCAGTCACGTCGGCGTCTCGCACCCCGAGGTGCCGATGGGGGTCGACATCCCGACCGTCCTCGAATCGCTGCGCGCGGAGTTCCCGGACGCGGACATCAGCTCCGCGGCCGGCTGCGACGTGGACGGCACGGACACCTCCGGCATCGCGGCGGCGGCCGAGATCGCAGGCCACGCCGATGTGTGCGTCGCCGTGCTCGGCGACCGGGCCGGACTGTTCGGGCGCGGCACATCCGGTGAGGGCTGCGACGCCGCGGACCTCTCCCTGCCCGGTGTCCAGGGCGAGCTGCTCGACGCACTGCTGGCCACCGGAACTCCGGTGGTCCTGGTGCTGCTGACGGGCCGTCCGTACGCGCTGGGCCGCTGGGCTAACCGGACGGCCGCCACCGTGCAGGCGTTCTTCCCCGGCGAGGAGGGCGGTCCGGCACTGGCCGGTGTGCTCTCCGGCCGGGTGAACCCCTCCGGCCGGCTCCCGATCGGTGTGCCGCAGGGCCCCGGCGGCCAGCCATGGACGTATCTGCAGCCGCCGCTGGGACTTGCGAACGGGGTCAGCAACCTGGACCCGACGCCGCTCCACCCGTTCGGACACGGTCTGTCGTACACCTCCTTCGCGTGGGAGTCCGGAGACCCGGTCCCGGCCGAACTCCCCACCGACGGCTCCGTCGACATCGAACTCACCGTCCGCAACACCGGCGACCGCGCCGGCGCCGAGGTGGTGCAGCTGTACGTGCACGACCCGGTCGCCCAGACCACCCGCCCCGACGTACGGCTGATCGGGTACGCCCGGGTGGAGCTCGCCGCAGGAGAGGCCAGGCGGGTCCGGTTCGGCTTCCACGCCGACCTGGTGTCGTTCACCGGCATCGGCGGCCGCCGGATCGTCGAGCCCGGCGATCTGGAGCTGCGGCTCGCGGCATCCAGCGCGCCCGCGGACATCCGGCAGACCGTACGGCTCCGGCTCACCGGACCCGAGCGCAGGGTCGATCACCGGCGCAGGCTCGTCTGCGACACGACGGTCGAACCGGCCTGACCCTGCCCGAGGAACGGGAGCGGTCCCACCCGGCCCTGATCGCTCCCGTTCCCCGGCCCCCTGTACCTGAACGTCGTCTCCGCTCCTGAATCTCTCTGTTCCGAAGCTCGGCCTCCCCGGCACATGTGCGGGGAGGGTTCCGAAACTTTCGATTCCGCCAACTGAGAAGGATCTGTCATGCGCAAGGCAACTCAGGCCACCGTGATCGGCACCGCCGCCGCGGCCCTCCTGGTCTCCACGTTCACTCTCTCCGCCAACGCCTCGCCCGAGCACAACGGCCACCACGCCAAGCCGAAGAGCGAGTTCGCCGCCAACAGCCTCGCCGGTCTCGGCGAGCGCGCCGGCGTGCGGATCGGTACGGCGGTCGACATGGCGGCACTCGCCGCCGACGCGCCCTACCGGGCCAAGGCCGCAGGCGAGTTCTCCTCCGTCACCCCGGAGAACGTCATGAAGTGGGAGGTCGTCGAGCCGCAGCGCGGCACGTACGACTGGGCCGCCGCGGACGACCTCGTCGACTTCGCCAAGGACAACGGACAGCTGGTCCGCGGGCACACCCTGGTCTGGCACAACCAGCTGCCCTCCTGGCTCACCGGCGGTGACTTCACGGCCGCTCAGCTGCGGGAGATCCTGCACAAGCACATCACCGACGAGGTCACCCACTTCAAGGGAAAGATCTGGCAGTGGGACGTCGTCAACGAGGCGTTCAACGACGACGGCACGATGCGGGACAGCATCTGGCTGCAGAAGCTCGGCCCCGGTTACATCGCCGACGCCTTCCGCTGGGCCCACGAGGCCGACCCCAAGGCCAAGCTCTTCATCAACGACTACAACATCGAGGGCGTCAACGCGAAGAGCACCGCGCTCTACAACCTCGTCACCCAGCTTCGCAAGGAGCACGTGCCGGTCCACGGTGTGGGTATCCAGGGCCACTTGGACGTCCAGTACAACGCCCCGCACGACATCGCCGACAACATGAAGCGCTTCGACGACCTCGGTCTGGAGACCGCGATCACCGAGGCCGACGTCCGCATCCCGATGCCGGTCGACAGCACCAAGCTGGAGGCGCAGGCCGAGGCCTACGACGTGCTGCTGCGCGGCTGCCTGCTCACCGAGCACTGCACCGACTTCACGGTGTGGGGCTTCACCGACAAGTACTCCTGGGTTCCCACCACCTTCACCGGTGAGGGCGCTGCGAACATCCTCGACGAGAACTACAAGGTCAAGTCCGCCTACAAGGCCATGAGCCAGGACCTCGCGCTCGCCGCGGGCCGGAACTGAACCGTACCCATGGCAACCGGCACGGAGGCGGTACCGGAATGACGAACAGCCTCCGGATCCACGCTGTGAGGATCACCCCGGTCGCCTTCCGTGACCCGGCGCTGCTCAACGCGGTGGGTGTGCACGAACCGTACGCACTGCGCGCGATCGTCGAGGTCGACACCGGTGAAGGACTCGTCGGCCTCGGCGAGTCCTACGCGGACGAGGGGCATCTGCGACGGCTGCGGGCGGCCGCGGACGCGATCACCGGTATGGACGTGTACGCGCTCGGTGCCATGCACCGCAGAGTGGCCGAAGTCCTGGCCGGTGACAGCGGAACCGGCGGCTCGGGGCTGACGGGGATGATCACCACCAGCAGCGCCGTGGACCGGGTGTTCTCCCCGTTCGAGGTGGCCTGCCTCGACCTGCAGGGCAAGGCGGCGGGCCGGCCGGTGAGCGACCTGCTCGGGGGCGCGGTACGGGACTCCGTACCGTTCAGTGCCTACCTCTTCTACAAGTGGGCGGCGCATCCCGGGCAGGAGCCGGACGGCTGGGGCACGGCACTGGATCCGGAGTCGATCGTCGCGCAGGCCCGCCGCATGATCTCCGAGTACGGCTTCACCGCGATCAAGCTCAAGGGCGGCGTCCGGTCGCCCGCGGAGGAGATCGATGCGGTGCTGGCCCTGCGTGACGCCTTCCCCGGCGTTCCGCTGCGGCTCGACCCCAACGCGGCTTGGAGCGTCGGGACCTCGATCGAGGTGGCCCGACGGCTGGAGGGTGTCCTCGAGTACCTGGAGGACCCGACCCCGGAGCTGGACGGCATGGCGCAGGTCGCCAGGGAGACGCCGATCCCCCTGGCCACCAATATGTGCGTCGTCGCCTTCGAGCACCTGGCTCCCGCTGTCGAGCAGGGCTCGGTACAGGTGGTGCTCTCCGATCACCACTACTGGGGCGGTCTGCACCGTTCCAGGCTGCTGTCGGGGATCTGCGACAACTTCTCCATGGGGCTGTCCATGCACTCCAACTCGCACCTGGGCATCAGTCTGGCCGCGATGACCCATCTGGCGGCCGCGACGCCCAACCTCACCTACGCCTGTGACACCCACTGGCCGTGGAAGACCGAGGAGGTCGTGGAGCCGGGTGCGCTCACCTTCGCCGACGGTGCCGTGCGCGTTCCGCGGGGTCCGGGGCTCGGGGTCGAACTCGACCGCGACGCCCTCGCCCGCCTGCACGAGCAGTACCTCACGTGCGGACTGCGCAACAGGGACGACACCGGTTACATGCAGCGGATCGATCCGTCCTACGTGAAGAAGACGCCCCGCTGGTGATGTGTGGCGGCCGGCAGCCTCCCGCTGTCGTCCGCCACACGCCCCGGAGCCGTCCCCGGCCCCGGTCCCCCTCTGCGCAGTAAGGCAATTCAAGGCACATCAAGGAGCTTTCATGGCTTGGCTCGACTGGGTCGCCCTCGGCGGCTACTTCCTGGTGATGCTTCTCATCGGTCTCTGGTCGCACGGACGCGTCGGCGATGTGAGCGACTACTTCACCGGTGGCGGCCGGATGCCCTGGTGGCTCTCCGGCATCTCCCACCACATGTCCGGGTACAGCGCCGCGGTGTTCGTCGCCTACGCGGCCATCGCGTACAGCTACGGCATCACCGTCTACGTCTGGGCGTTCCTGCCGCTCGCCCTGGGCACCGCCGTGGGCGCCTGGCTGTTCGCCCCGCGCTGGAACCGGCTGAGGCAGCGTTACGCGGTCGCCTCACCGCTCGAATACCTCGCCAAGCGTTACAACGTGCCGACCCAGCAGGCGCTCGCCTGGAGCGGGGCCCTGCTCAAGGTGTTCGACGTGGCCGCCAAATGGGCTTCGGTCGCCGTACTCCTCAACGTGTTCACCGGCATGACGATGACGGCCGGCATTCTGATCACCGGCGTCGTCACCCTGCTGTACTGCACCGTCGGCGGGCTGTGGGCCGACGCGCTCACGGACTTCGGCCAGTTCGTCATCCAGGGCGTCGCGGCGCTCGCCATGGTCTGGGTGGTCCTGGACCGCCTCGGCGACGGAATCTCCGGCCTCGGCACTCTCTGGCACAGGCTCCCCGAGGGACACGGCCACCCGCTGGTCGGCTCCTACACCGCCACCTTCCTCGGGGCGTACGCCGTCGTGAAGCTCTTCGAGTACAACGGCGGCATGTGGAACCTGGCCCAGCGTTACATGGCCACGGACACCCCGAAGGCCGCCCGCCGTTCGGCCGGGCTCTCCGCCGCCCTGTACGTGGTGTGGCCGGCAGTGCTGCTGTTCCCGCCCGTCGCCGCGGCCGTCCTGCTGCCGGACATCGCCGACCCGCAGAAGGTCTATGCGCTGATGGCGGAGTCGTACCTGCCCGCGGGGCTGGTCGGGCTGACGCTCGCCGGCATGTTCTCGCACACCATGGCCATGGCCTCGTCGGACGCCAACGCGGTCTCCGCGGTCGTCACCCGGGACATCATCCCGGCGGTGGTGCGCCGCGCCAAGGACCTGCCGCCGGCGACCGGACTGCTCATCGCCCGGGTGTGCACCGTCTCCTTCATCACCATCAGCATGGTCGTCGCCATCGAGGCGGATCACTTCGGCGGTGTGCTGGGCATCATCGTCGGTCTGGTCGCGGCCGTGATGGGTCCGATCTCCATACCGATGCTGCTGGGGCTGCTGCCCGCCTTCCGGAAGTGCGGCCCCCGCGCCGCCCTGTCCTCCTGGGCGCTCGGACTGCTGGGCTACGTCCTGGTGAAGTTCGTGCTCGACAGCACGGACCAGACCGTTGTGATCGTGACGCCGCTGGTGACCTCACTGGTGGTGTACGTCGCGGTCGGCCTGCTGGGTCCGGAGCCCGACGCGACGGCCGACGCGATCGTCGCCGCTGTGTCGCCCTCGCCCGACGGTGACGACCTGGTGGGCGCCGCACTGCCGCAGCCCGCCTCCGTGTCCGTAACCACTGACTGACGCGGGCTCGCCCCGCGTCCGAACCAACCCGTCCTCGCCAATTCGCCAAGGTTCACACCCTCCGATTTGTCATGAGTGTAAACAAAAATGGGAGAGCAGTATGGAAAGGCACTTCCCGCAACACGCCAGCCGCAGAACTGTTCTGGGGCTCGGACTGGGGCTCACCGCCCTGACGGCAACACCTCTCGGCTCACTGCTGGGGATCTCCGGGGAGGCATCGGCGGCGACGCCGGGCGTGTCCGGCCTGCCGACGGACTCCGGCGCGTACATCTCCTTCACCCCCCGGTCGGGCAGCTTCCCGCTGGTCAGGGCGGGGCAGGCGGCGCCGGTCGTGGTCAGCGACAGCGACTACGACGGTGTCGTCCGGGTGGCCGGTGACCTCCAGACCGACATCGAGCGCGTCACCGGCGTCCGCCCCGTTCTCTCACGGGGCGCGGTACCGAAGGCCCGCGAGATCGTCATCGTCGGCACCATCGGCCGCAGCCCGCTGATCGACGGACTGATCGCCGCGCGCAAGCTGAACGTCTCCGGCATCACGGGCAAGTGGGAGACCAGCCTCCAGACCGTGGTGGAGAAGCCGCTGCCCGGCGTCGACCGGGCCTTCGTGATCGCGGGCAGCGACCAGCGCGGCACGATCTTCGGTGCGTACGACGTGTCCCGGGGGATCGGCGTCTCGCCCTGGTACTGGTGGGACGACGTCACCCCCGTACACCGGGACGGGCTGTACGTGCTGCCCGGCCGGCACACCCAGGGCACCCCGGCCGTGAAGTACCGCGGGTTCTTCATCAACGACGAGAACCCGGCGCTCGGCACCTGGGCTCCGGCGTTCTTCGGTCCCGGCAAGGCGCCCGGCTTCGAGAACGGCTTCAACGCCGATTTCTACGCCAAGATCTTCGAAGTGATGCTGCGGCTCAAGGCCAACTACCTCTGGCCGGCCGTCTGGGGACGCGCGTTCGCCGAGGACGACCCGAAGAACCACGCCACCGCGAAGGCGTACGGAGTCGTCATGGGCACCTCGCACGAGGCGCCCATGATGCGCGGCATCGAGGAGTGGAACCGGCACGCGGTCGCCGCTGTGCGCGACAGTGCGGGCAACATCACCACCCCTGGTCACGACCCCTTCGGCGGCACCGGCGAGTGGTCCTTCCGCCACAACGCCGAAGCGCTCAAGGCGTACTGGACCGAGGGCATCCGCCGGATGAAGGACGAGGACTTCGAGGGCGTCGTCACCCTCGGCATGCGCGGGAACGGCGATGTCAGCCTGCCCGACGGCGACGGCATCGAGCTGATGACCGAGATCATCGCCACCCAGCGGCAGATCCTGGCCGAGGTCTCCGGCAAGGACGTCACCACGATTCCGCAGGTGTGGACGCTCTACAAGGAGGTCCAGCGGTACTGGGACCGCGGTCTGCGGGTGCCCGACGACGTCACCGTCGTCCTCACCGACGACAACTGGGCCAACATCCGCAAGGTCCCCGACCTCAAGAGCGATGCCCGCGAAGGCGGTTACGGCCTCTACTACCACTTCGACTACGTCGGGGCCGGCCGCAACTACAAGTGGGTGGACACCACTTCGCTGCCGAACATGTGGGACCAGCTCCACCAGTCCGTCGCCTACGGGAACCACGGCCTCTGGATCACCAACGTCGGTGACCTCAAGGGCAACGAACTGCCGACGCAGTTCTTCCTGGAGTACGCCTGGAACCCCGACCGCTGGACCCTGGACCGGCTCCCGGAGTGGGAGGAGCAGTACGCCCGGCAGAACTTCGGCGAGCAGCAGGCCGAGGAGGTGGCCGAGGTGCTCCGTACCTATGCCCGGCTGCAGTCCCGCCGCAAGCCGGAGCTGCTCAACCGGAAGATCACCCTCGACCCGGCCAAGGACCCCGCCAAGGACGCGTCGGCGATCGTCTACGACGACCAGGCGTCCCCGTTCAGCCTCACCGACTACCGGGAGCTGGAGCGCGTCACCGAGGAGTGGCGGAAGCTGGGGGCCGACGCCGAGCGGATCAGCCGCAAGCTCCCCGCCTCCGTTCAGGACGCCTGGTACGAACTGGTCGGCTACGAGGTGCAGGCCACCGCCAACCTGTACGCACTGCGCGAGGCCGAGTTCACCAACCTGCACTACGCGGCGCAGGGCCGGGCCCTCACCAACGACCTGGCGGCTGCCGCGGAGGCCAGGCTCGCCGACGACCTGGCGCTGTCCGACCGCTTCAGCACGAAGATCGCCGGAGGTAAGTGGCAGGGGTTCCAGACCCAGCCGCACATCGACTACGGCGACGTCGACCGCTACGGGCCGAACGCCCCCTGGCAGCAGCCCGAGCTCAACAACGTCGCCCTCAAGGACGTGCTGTTCCCCGCGGTCAAGCGCATCGACCTGCCGGCCGGCGCAGAGATGGGCGTGGCCGTCGACGGCTCGGACCAGTGGTGGCCCGAAGCGAGTGCCGCGGCCGTGCTGCCGACGTTCAGCCCGTACCAGAGCCAGGCCGCGCAGTACATCGAGGTGTTCAACCGGGGCGCCGCCCCCTTCGACTACCGGATCAGGACGGGTGCCTCCTGGCTCGTCGCCGACCGCGTCAGAGGGCGGGTCGACAAGCAGGACCGGGTCACCTTCCGTGTCGACTGGTCGCGGGCGCCCAAGGGCGTCACGAAGGTCCCCGTCACGGTCAGCGGTCCGGGCGGACGTGACGTGGTCGTCCAGGCGGTCGTCGACCACCCGGACGTTCCGCGCTCGCACCTCGAAGGATTCGTCGAGGCCAACGGATACGTCTCCATCGAGGCCGACCACTACTCGCGCTCCGTCGGCGGCAACGGGATCACCTGGCAGCGCATCCCCGGCATCGGTCGCACCGGGGCCGGCATGGAACCCTTCCCGGTCACCTCCGCCCGCCAGAAGCCGGGCGGCAGCGGTCCGCGGCTGGAGTATCAGGTCACCCTGTTCACCACGGGACCGGTCACCGTGCACGCCTATCTGTCGCCGCGCAACAACGCCCTGGCGTCCGACGGCCTCACGTACGCGGTGTCCTTCGACGACGACGCGCCGCAGAGTGTGAACATCACGGCGGTGACAGGTTCGGACGACGGCACCATGAACGTCCAGTGGGCGCGCAACACCTCCGACAACGTCAACCTCACCAGTACGGTGCACCACATCGGCCGGTCCGGCGTGCATGTGCTGAAATTCTGGATGGTCGACCCCACGGTGGTGCTGCAGAACCTGGTGGTCGACACCGGCGGCCTCAAGCCCAGCTACCTGGGCCCGCCGGAGAGCCTCCGGCTGAAGTGAGCCGTGGGACGGGCAAGGGGAGCAGAGCGATGAACAGTGGGACCGAGGACGCCGGCGCACCCGGTGCGATCCTGGGCGTGACCCCCGTCGGGGCAGGGGTCGAGCTCCGGGTGGCGGGCCCGTCGGGGGAGTTCTCGCTGCTCTGCACCCCTGCCCGGGCCCGGGAACTGGCCGGGGCTCTCGCCCGTGCGGCGGACGAGGCGGAGAGCGCGCTGTCGGCGGAGCCCGTGACCGTCAGGGCGCAGGAACTGCGCCGAGGTGATGTGCGCGACGGCGCCGGGGCCATGACGGTGGAATCCGTCAGGGTCGACGGGACCACCGCGCAAATCACCTGGAAGTCGGGCGCCGGGCGCACCTGGACCCAGGGGTACGACGCGGACGCGGAGATCACGCTGCGGCGCCGCGCCTGAGTCGTGACCGGCCCGTGGTCGAGGCTCTTCCCGGGGAACCGGGGAGAGCCTCGACCACGTTGTACGAGTGGTTTCGTAATTTGACGGGCGTCGTACTACGGAAGGTATCGTACAAGCGATCCTGTCGTCCCGGCGAAACGGAGTCCGCCGTGAGTGTCCTTTTCGAGCCCCGCACCCTGAGGTCGCTCGTCATACCCAACCGGGTGTGGATGGCCCCCATGTGCCAGTACAGCGCGGACGCGGTGGGGCCGGACACGGGCGTCGCGACCGACTGGCACTTCGCCCACCTGGCGGCACGCGCCATCGGCGGAACCGGTCTCATCCTCACCGAGGCGACGGCCGTCAGCCCCGAAGGCCGGATCAGCCCCGCGGACCTCGGGATCTGGAACGACACCCAGGTGGCCGCCCTCCGCCGGATCACCGACTTCGTCAGGAGCCAGGGCTCGGCCGTCGGCATCCAGCTGGCCCATGCAGGCCGGAAGGCCTCGACGGCCGCGCCCTGGCTGGGCGGCGGTCCCGTCGGGGCCGACGAACACGGCTGGCAGCCCGTCGC
This sequence comes from Streptomyces sp. NPDC058231, assembly GCF_042882275.1. Lineage (NCBI taxonomy): Bacteria > Bacillati > Actinomycetota > Actinomycetes > Kitasatosporales > Streptomycetaceae > Streptomyces > Streptomyces sp. NPDC058231. The sequence continues at coordinate 28,764 of NZ_JBHVWN010000022.1, forward strand.
GCCCAGTCCCGTTCCGTTCGACGCCGGATACCCCGTACCCCACGAGCTGAGCGTGGACGAGATCCACGCCGTCGTCGAGCAGTTCCGTGAGGCCGCTCGCCGCGCCCTCGCCGCGGGATTCCAGGTCGTCGAGGTGCACGGCGCGCACGGGTACCTGGTCGGGCAGTTCCTCTCCCCGCACAGCAACCGGCGTGACGACGAGTATGGCGGCAGCTTCGAGAACCGTGCCAGGTTCGCCCTCCAGGTCGTCGACGCCGTGCGCGAGGTCTGGCCCGATGAGCTCCCCGTGTTCTTCCGGATCTCGGCGACGGACTGGCTCACGGAGAACGACGAGGACGAGCGGGACGGCTGGACCGTCGACGAGACGGTACGGCTGGCCGCGGAGCTCCAGGCCCACGGTGTGGATCTGCTGGACGTCTCCAGCGGTGGCAACGCACCGAACGCCCACATCGCGACGGGGCCCGGATACCAGGTCCCGTTCGCGGCCCGGGTGCGGGCGGAGACCTCGCTGCCCGTCGCCGCCGTGGGGCTGATCACCGAGCCGCAGCAGGCGGAGAAGATCGTGGCCGACGGGCAGGCGGACGCGGTGCTCCTCGGCCGGGAACTGCTGCGGAACCCGTCGTGGGCCCAGCACGCGGCGCGCGAGCTGAGCGGCGAGGTGCACAAGCCTGACCAGTACCTTCGCGCCGTCTGACCCGAAAGGGCCCTGCCGTCGGCGAATTCGAGGGGCCTTTCGCGTCTGACGGCCGCAGCGAGGAGCTGCGCGTCAACGCTGCCGTGCGCGGTACAGGTCGCGGAGCAGAGCGATCTCGGCCCCGTGGTGCAGCAGTTCCTGATTGACCCACCAGACCGTCTCGATGAACGGGTCCTCCGGGTCGCTGCCGTACGGGTACGCGCTGTGTCCCACGGTGTCGAGCGCCGCGTCGTCGGCATCGAGCAGCGCCTTCCGCCAGGCTGTGGCGCCGGAGTCGAAGACCGCGATCGCCCCGGCGGCGTCCCCGGGGACCAGGTGGTCGTCCCGGGTCAGGGTACGGCTGCCGTTCGTGTGGTCGGCGCGCAGCGCGAGCAATTCGCTGAGGTGACTCAGCCGCCATGCCAGGGTGGTGAACGGCGGCGGCGTGGGGTGCGGCGGAGGTGTCGCGTCGCGGCCCCAGTCACCCGCGCCGACCAGCACGGTCGCTCCGGGCCCGGGTCCCTCCGCGTGCCGCCGGACCGACCAGCAGTCCGGCACCGGCTCCCAGAGGTACTCCTCGTCGGTCATGGGCGGGACTGCGATGTCCGTACCGTTGCCGCTGTCCATGACCGGACCGGTCAGCCGGGCGGTAAGGCGCTCCCGTGCGAAGTCGAACTGCCGCATCAGGGGAATCAGGCGCGGTGGAGTCGCCACGGGACACTCCTGTGGTGGGCTGGTGGGCTGGTGGGCTGGTGGGTTCGTGGGTTCGTGGAGGAGAGGGTCATCCGCTCGACCGGACCCTGTCACAGCGTGACCGGATCCGCGCACGAATTACTCCGGGCGGTGCCCATCCGGGGCGTGCTACCGCAAGGTGCCCTTCCGTCGGGGCACTTCGGTCGGAAGCGCGGAACGGCCCCGGGCCGCGCGGCACCGAAACGGCCCGAACCGCCGGCGCGGGCGCGGTCGTTCAGCGCCCGGTGAGCCGGCGCGTACATCCACGACCGACTCGGTGACGGCGCTCGCCATCGGGTGGGCACAGGCGGGAGGTACCGTCGTACATCTCGGTACTCATCGACCGGCCGGGGTGCAACTGCCGCTGTCGGGGCCGTATGTGGACATCGGCCGGCAATGCGGCCGGCCGTCGCCTCCGTTCACCGCCCGTTCACCGGACATGCCGTTCCCGGCATTCCCTCGCGCGCCCGCGGCATCTACGCTCGGCGGCGAATCGATCACCGTCTTACCGGCCGGTTCCCGACTCCTGACAACGTTGTCCACATGTGGAAGGTGCTGCGACATGCCCCCCAGACCGTTGCCCGCGGCGAGGCGCTTCGGCGCGCGAACGGCCGCCGTGATCCTGACCGGCGCGCTCGCCGCCGCGGTCATGCCGCCGGCCGCCGAAGCGGCCTCCGGCCTCGTCCCGCACCCCGTCGCCTACGTCGATCCGCTGATCGGCTCCGCGAACGGCGGCAATACCTACCCGGGCGCCACGCTCCCGTACGGAATGATCGGCTGGTCTCCGACGAGCACCCGTGGGGACCAGACCAGCACCGGTGCCGCCAACGGCTACGAGTACGGTGCCACCCGGCTGCGCGGGCTGAGCCTGACCCATGTCAACGGCGCGGGGTGCAACCCGGGCGCCGCCGGTGACGTGCCGATCATGCCGTTCGTCGGTGACGTCACCTCCTCGCCGTCCGCCGATACGAAGGACGCCGTTTACGCCGCGAACTTCTCGCACGACGACGAGCGCGCGGTGCCGGGCCGCTACTCGGTCGGGCTCGACAACGGTGCCACGGCCGACCTCGCGGTCAGCCGGCGCGCGGGCGTGGCCGACTTCACCTTCCCGGCCGGCAAGCCGGCCAATCTGCTCTTCCGCGTCTCCAACTCCCTCAACGGCAGCGAGGACGCACAGGTCGACATCGACCCCGTGCACCACAAGGTGACCGGATCGGTGCTCACCGGCGCGTTCTGCGGACGGCGGGCCAACGGCGGTACCAACAACCGCAAGAGCTACTACCGGCTCTACTTCAGCGCCTCCTTCGACCGGGGCTTCTCCTCGACCGGTACATGGCAGGACGGGACGATCGCCCCGGGCGCGACCACGGCCGCCGGCGGCGAGGGGTACGCCACCGGCGCGGACCGGGCCGGCCGGGGATCCGGTGGCTGGGTCGGGTTCGACACCGGCGCCGACAGCGACGTGCACATGCGGATCGGCATCTCGTACGTCAGCCTCGCCGGAGCGGAAGCCAATCTGAAGGCGGAGGTGGCGCCGCACGCCGGGGTCGACGACGTCGCGGCCGCGGCCGGCCGCACCTGGGACCGGGAACTGCGGTCCGTACGCATCGGGGGTGGCAGCACCGCACAGCGCACCACCTTCTACACCGCGCTGTACCACTCCCTCATGCAGCCCAATCTGATCAGCGACACCGACGGCCGCTATCCCGGCATGGACGGCGCGCCGCACCGGGTACGGCGCGGGCAGGGGGCGCAGTACAGCAACTTCTCCGGGTGGGACCAGTACCGGGCCCAGATCCAGCTGCTCGCCCTGCTCAAGCCGGAGATCGCCGGCGACTTCGCCCAGTCGCTGTACAACTTCGCGCAGCAGAACGGCGGCGTGTGGGACCGCTGGGTGCACATCAACGGCGCCACGCACGTCATGACCGGCGACCCGACCGCGGCCACCCTGGCCACCTTCTACGCGATGGGTGTGCGGAACTTCGACTACGAGGGTGCCTTCGAATCGCTGGCCCGCCAGGCGACCGTCCCGGTCGACGGCGGACTCTCGGACGCGGGATGCCCCGGCCAGTGCACCGGGCAGCGGCCCAATCTCGCGCAGTACCTGACGTCGCACTACGCGGCCCAGGACGTGTGCCACTGCTGGGGCGGCGCGGCGGAGACGCTGGAGGACGCGGTCGCCGACGCGGCGCTGGGCCGCTGGGCCGAACTGCTCGGCCGTGACGAGGAGGCCAAGTCCTTCAAGGAGCGGGGCGGCTGGTGGCGCAACGTGTTCAACTCCGCGGCCACCGACGGCGCGGGGACCACCGGCTACGTCCAGGCACGCAATCTCGACGGCTCCTGGGTGACCCCGTTCAGCCCGGGCAGCGACCTGGGCTTCGCGCAGGGCACCAGCGCCACGTACACCTGGATGGTTCCGCAGGACGTTCAGGGGCTGGCCGAGGCCATGGGCGGGCGGGAACTGGCCGCCCAGCGGCTGGACGGCTTCTTCCACAAGGCCGACGGGACCTGGTCGGTGAAGGGCGGAGACGCCCTGCGCTACGACCCGACCAACGAGCCGGGCATTCACGCACCGTGGCTGTACAACGCGCTGGGGCAGCCGTGGAAGACGCAGGCGACGGTGCGCGAGATCCTGAACACCGTGTACGGTACGGGCCCCGGCGGACTGCCCGGCAACGACGACCTGGGCACCATGTCGGCCTGGTACGTCTTCTCGGCGCTGGGCCTGTACCCGCAGACACCGGGCAGCGCCACCATGCTGCTGGGTGCCCCGCTCTTCCCGGACGCGGTGATCGACCGGGCACGCGGCAAGGACATCACGGTCAGCGCCCCGGACGCCGATGCCACACATCCGTACATCGACGCGGTGCGGGTCGACGGGCGTGCCGACAGCCGGTCCTGGACGGACGCGAGTCTCGTCACCCGAGGCGGCACCATTGCCCACCGATTGGCCGAAGTTCCCAACTTCACCTGGGGGACGGCGACTTCAGGACTCCCGCACTAGCGGGGCAACCGATCGCTCCCGGTTCCCGGCGAGCGGGCCGCACGGTCGGCTCGCCGGGTTGCCCGGCGTCTCTTTCTATCGTTGAAAATTCTCCGTGCACGACCGTTGTGATGCGTTTGATGTTGTGGCTCAATGTTCGATTGTGTGCGTGCCTCGTTGTGTGCGAGGCACTCCAGCTCTCGACGAGGACGACGCCTTGAGACGACAACTGACCCGCCCCAGAGTTCTGTTCAGAACGATGGCCTGTACGGCCGCGCTGCTGATTCCGCTCGGCGCCACTCTGGTTCCCGCCGCTGCCGCCGTCCCCGCTGCCGCCGCCCCCGCGGGCGCGACCGCCACGGCGAAGGCGTTCGCCCACGACGACCCGACCGCCGATGTGCACGGACTCAAGGGCGAGTACTTCCGGATGTCCGCTCCGGGTGCACGCGACTTCGCCGAGCTCGGCGGAGTCGCCCTCGACCCGCAGATCAACTTCCCCGGTCTGACCGGGGCATTCGAGTCGACCACCGGGGAGACGGAGAACACCACCGCCCGCTGGACCGGCAGCATCACGGCCCCCGAGACGGGTGACTACACCTTCTCCGCCAGCGGCGACAACGGCTTCCGGCTCTTCATCGACGGAAACGTCGTCATCGACCACTGGCTGCCGGACTGGGACAACGAGCAGACCGGCAAGCCGGTCACCCTGACCGCGGGCGTGCCGCACCAGTTCCGCCTGGAGATGTTCCAGGACACCGGCGGCGCCAACATGTTCCTGCGCTGGTCCAGCGCGAAGCTCAAGAAGCAGATCGTCCCCGAGTCCGCCTTCACACCCCCGGCCGACTTCGAGGTCTACCCGGTCGCGCTGACCGTCGCCGACGACGGGCAGCGCCTCCAGGCGACCTTCAAGGACGAGGTCAAGAACCTCGGCGAGCTCAAGGACCACCTTGCCGTCGAGGCCGACACCTCGCCCATACCGGTGAAGTCCGTGGCCAAGGCGTCCAACAACTCCCACGCCCTGCTGGTCGACCTGACGGCGCCCGTCCAGAAGGGCCAGCAGGTCCGGGTGGCGTACGACGGGAAGGGCGGGCTCCAGGCCGGCGGCGAGACGGTTCCCCAGATCAGCCGCACGGCGAAGAACCTCTCCACGCACCGGCTGACCACGACGTGGGGCGACAAGCTCGACCGCAACCACCCGCTGCCCGAGTACCCCCGCCCGCAGCAGGTGCGCGACCAGTGGCAGAACCTCAACGGCCCGTGGGAGTTCGCCGGCGCCACCGCCGACGAGCAGCCGGTTTTCGGCAAGAAGCTCGGCGAGCGCATCACCGTGCCTTTCCCGGTCGAGTCGCAGCTCTCCGGTCTCGAACGCCATGAAGACCACATGTTCTACCGCAAGCTCGTCACGGTGCCCAGGAGCTGGTCCGTCGGCAAGGACGGCAAGGGCAAGGACGGCAAGCGCCTGAAGCTCAACTTCGGCGCCGTCGACTACCAGTCCGTGGTCTGGGTCAACGGCAGGAAGGTCGCCGAACACACCGGCGGCTACACCTCCTTCAGCGCCGACATCACCGACGCGATCAAGGGCAGCGGCCCGCAGGAGATCGTCGTCGCCGTCACCGACACCACCGGCCCCGACCAGCCGAAGGGGAAGCAGTCCAGCAACCCGGGCGGCATCGTCTACACCCCGTCCTCCGGGATCTGGCAGACGGTGTGGATGGAGCCGGTCGCCGCGGCCTCCGTGGACTCGCTGACCACGACGCCCGACATCGACAGGAGCACCCTCGCGGTGACGGTCAACTCCGCCGCCGCCTCGTCCGGCGCCCGTGTCACGGCGGTCGCCCGCGACAAGAAGGGCCGGGTCGTCGGCACGGTCAGCGGCCGGGCCAACGCCCCGCTGAGCCTGCCCGTCGGCAAGGAACACCTCTGGACCCCCGACGACCCGTACCTCTACGACCTGGACGTCACCCTGACGGACGGCCGCTCCAAGGACACCGTCGGCAGCTACTTCGGGATGCGCTCCATCGGGATCGCGAAGGTGGGCGGCTACCAGAAGCTGGTGCTCAACGGGAAGCCGTTCTACTCGCTCGCCATGCTGGACCAGGGCTTCTGGCCCGACGGTCTCTACACGCAGCCCAGTGACGCCGCGCTCACCTTCGACCTCAAGGCGCAGAAGGACCTCGGCTTCAACGCCGTGCGCAAGCACATCAAGGTGGAGTCCGCCCGCTGGTACTACCACGCCGACCAGCTCGGCCTGCTGGTCTGGCAGGACTTCGTCTCCAGCGACATCACCGGTGAGAAGGGCCGGCAGGCCTTCCTCACCCAGGGCGAGCAGATGATGCAGCAGTTGCACAACTCGCCGTCCATCGGCGGCTGGATCGTCTTCAACGAGGGCTGGGGCGAGTGGGACCGCACCGAGACCGGGAAGATCGCCGAGTCCGTGAAGGCGGCCGACCCGTCCCGCGTCGTCAATGCCCACAGCGGTGTCAACTGCTGCTCGTCGAAGGGTGACTCGGGCAAGGGCGACATCATCGACCACCACGACTACCTCAACCGAGAGGCGCCTTTCCCGGACGACCGTGCGGCGATGGACGGTGAGCACGGCGGCTTCACGCTCCGTACCCCCGGACACATGTGGCCCGGGGCGCCGGCCGCGATCTACAGCGGTGTGGCGGACAAGGACGCCCTGACCGCGAAGTACGTCGACAACACTCGCACGTACTACCTCGCGGCGGCCAACGCCGAACTGTCCGGCTCGGTCTACACCCAGGTCACCGACCTGGAGAACGAGCTGAACGGACTCTGGACCTACGACCGGCGCGAGATCAAGGTCGACCCCGAGAAGGTCCGGGAGATCAACCAGCAGGTCATCGCCGCCGGTGCGGCAGCCGGTCACCGCGACGAGGTGAAGGGCGGCGCCAGCTGGCCGCTCGACGAGGGCAAGGGCACCACCGCCGCCGACCTCGGTCCCAACCACAGCGGCCTCACGCTGAGCGAGGGCACGTCGTGGACGACCGGTGTGCACGGTTCCGCACTGAAGTTCAACGGCCAGGGCCAGTACGCGCAGACCAGCGGTCCCGCCGTCGACACCACCGGGAACTACACGGTCTCGGCCTGGGTGACGCTCGACTCGCTCCCGGCCAACTACGCGACCGCCGTGAGCCAGGACGGCAGGCGGACGGAGAATCCGTTCTACCTCCAGTACGGGCAGGGCGCCTTCGCGTTCAGCACCCCGGGCGGCAACCGGGCGCGGCTGGAGATGAAGCCGGAACTCGGCGCCTGGTACCACCTCGTGGGTGTACGCGACGGTGATGAGGTCAAGCTCTACCTCGACGGGAAGCTCGTCTCGACCGCCGCGGCCGGTCCCGCCGACGTCAGCACCGGGCCGCTCTCCGTGGGGCGCGCCCAGTACGCGGCGGAGAAGGGCGACTTCTGGAACGGTTCCATCGACCAGGTGAGCGTCTTCGACAAGGCACTCACCGCCGACGAGGTGAGCGCGCTCCACGACAGCGAGCAGCCGTAGGGCTCCGGCCGGACCGGCGGCTCCCGGCGGCGCGGGTCGGAGCCCGCGCCGCCGGGAGCGGTCCCCCGACCGGGTGCGCCGCCCGTGTACGTGGAGCGGCCCGGCAGCGGCGGTGGTGCTGTCGCTGCCGGGCCGTCCTGCGACCTGTGCGCGGACGGGGCGTCCGGGGTCAGGGCGCCCAGGGGGCCTCCACGGCCCACGTGGTGTCCTCGGTGAACGTTGCCGGGTTGTCCCAGGTGTGGCCACCGCCCGGAGTGGCAAGCCACACCTCGGAGTCGATGTGGCGCAGATAGCTGCCCGGCAGGTTGGCGCTGGTCAGCCTCACCCCGCCGGTGCCGGCCACGGCGCACCAGGTGGCGTCCGCCCGGAACAGCGCCGACCCGTCGTCCGCCTCGCGCCTGACCCGGAAGTCGCGGTGACGGACGAACTCGCCGGGATAGTTGCGGGACTCGAACGAATAGCAGTTGCTGTTGGCGAGGCCGGCGACGATCTTCCACGTCGCGTCGTTCCTGAGGAGCGGGTCACTGCCGCCGTTCACCACCGCGGTGAACGCCAGACCGTCGTAGTGACGCAGATACTTGTCGGTGTACCCGGGCGTGGTGACGCGCAGCGACCTGTACCCGGTGGGCAGCGTGACCGGCGGTGTCGTGGTGCGGGAGGCGTTGATGAGGGCCTGGTTGGCGGCCTTCACCCGGGCGGCGTCCACCTTGACCACCTGGCGGTCGTAGGTGAGCAGCCCGTTCGCCTCGTTCTCGACGTCCGTGATCTCCGTGTAGACGGAGGCGGAGAGCCCTGCGGGCATCTGCCCGACGCGGATGCCGTCGAGCAGTCCGACGAACCGGTTGTTCAGCGCGGCGGTGCTCGCCTGGTCCTCGTAGCTGAATCCACCGCCCGGATACCACTCGTGGCCCTGCACCTTGTACCCCAGCCCGCCGAACTCGCCCAGCACCGCGGCCCGGGTCGCGGTGGGCGCGGTGTTGCCGGGGCCGACGTAGTTGTGGTTGTCGACCACGTCGCCGTTGCCGCCGTCGACGGACCCGCAGCAGTTGACGCCGCTCATGTTGTCGACCAGGCGGGACGGGTCGTACGCCTTCACCTCGTCGGCGATGCGGGCCTGGTCGTACTGGCCCCAGCCCTCGTTCTCGTCCACCCACATGACGAGCGACGGTGAGCTGCGGTGCTGGTCGATGACCGCGTGGTACTCGGCCTCCCACTGGGTGCGGGCGGCGCTGTCGGGGGACTTGCCGGTGTCCATCGCCGGCATGTCCTGCCAGACCAGGAGACCCAGCTTGTCCGCCCAGTAGAACCAGCGCTGCGGTTCGACCTTGATGTGCTTGCGCACCATGTTGAACCCGAGGTCCTTGTGCGCCTGCAGATCGGACTTGAGCGCCGCGTCGGTGGGAGCGGTGTAGATGCCGTCGGGCCAGTAGCCCTGATCCAGGGTGCCGCTCTGGAAGACGAACGCGCCGTTGAGGACGGGGCGCAGAATGTTGCCGATCTTGGCGACGGCGATGGAACGCATACCGGTGTAGCTGCCGACGGAGTCGACGGTGGCTGACCCGTCGAGCAGGTCGGCCCTCACGTCGTACAGGAACGGGTCGTCAGGGTCCCACAGATGCGGATTCGGAACGGGGACTGAGATCTCGGAGCCGACCGCCCCGGTGGCTGTGCCGACGACGTTTCCTCCGGTGGAGACCGTGACCCGGGCGCTGCGGCCGCCCGCGGCGGCGCCCTGCACCTTCACCCGCAGTGTGCTGTCGGTCAGGTTCGGGGTCATGTCCAGCCGGGCGATGTGCGCGGTGGCGACCGGTTCGAGCCAGACGGACTGCCAGATCCCGGAGGCCGCGGTGTAGAAGATGCCGCCGCCGGAGTGCGGCGTGACGTCGTTGATGCGCTGCTTGCCGACGGCCTGGCCGCCGGTCTGGGTCGGGTCGTGGACGGAGACGACGACGGTGTTCGTACCACCGTTCAGCTGCGGCGTGATGTCGTACGAGAACGAGTCGTAGCCGCCCTTGTGGGCGCCGACCTGGGTGTCGTTGACCCAGACGGTGGTCTGCCAGTCCGAGGCACCGAAGTTCAGCTGCACCCGGCGGCCGTTCCAGCCGGCCGGCACGGTGAACGACCGCTTGTACCAGAGCTTGTCGTTCTCGGTGATCTTCCGTTGGATTCCGGAGAGTGCCGATTCGGCCACGAACGGGACGCGGATGCTGTCCGGGAACGTCGCGGGCCGGCCCGCGACGCGGCCGGTCACCGCGAAGTCCCAGATGCCGTTGAGATTGGCCCAGTCGGGACGGGTGAGCTGCGGGCGAGGATACTCGGGCAGCGGGTTGTCCACCGGGACCTGGGCGGTCCAGGGTGTGGTCATCGGGGCCGGCTTCGGTGACCAGGAGGCGGCGTCGGCCGGTGTCGCGCCGACTCCGGCCAGCGCGGTGGCCACCAGGGCCAGCAGCCCGGTGCCGATCGTGAAGCGCCTGGATAACTCTCTCCACCACGGCCGTCTGCCGGGTGCGTGCGCACGGGTCATGGGTTCTGCTCCTTCTCTGGTGACGGGTACGCGCCCCGCGCCGGACCGGCGCGGGGCGCGGGAGGGAACGCCTGGGCAGCTCAGAGCAGCTGCCAGAGGTGGTCGTCGGTGCCGTTGTCGTCGAACTGGACGACGTGTGCGCTGTTGTCCGTGGACATGTTGTCCACGCCGAGGACCTTGCCGGAGTGGCGGTTGCGGATCCGGTACCAGCCGTCTCCTTCGGGGACGAGCTGCCAGAGGTGGTCGTCGGTGCCGTTGTCGTCGAACTGGACGACGTGTGCGCTGTTGTCCGTGGACATGTTGTCCACACCCAGCAGCTTGCCGGAATGGCGGTTGCGGATCCGGTACCAGCCGTCCGAGAGCCACGCCGCGGCGTTCGGATCGACCGTCGGGAAGGAGGTGATCCGCAGCCGGGCCGCGCCCATGGGTACGAGCACGACCTCCTCCACCGGCTCCGTGCTCCGTGCCGGACTGGCCTGCAACGGAGCCACCACGTGCTCACTGTCGGCGGTCCACTCCGGAATTCGCCGGGCCTGCGCGGTCAGGCTGAGCGGTGTGCCGTCGAGGGTGAACGGATTGCCCTCCGCCGCCCTGCCGTTCCGGCGGGTACGGATCGACGAGGCGGGCTTCGCCCGGTCCAGTACGAGACCGTAGTTCCAGGCGCCCGTCGCGTGCACCGCGTACTCGGGGAACGTGTCCGTGCCGCCGATCCGCTCGTAGCTCTCCCCGATGCGCAGGGAGTACGTCAGCGGCCCCCGGTCGACGCTCACCGCGTCGTGGTTCTCCGGCCAGGTGCGGACGGTGGTCTGCTGCGGGAAGCGCAGCGTCACCTTGTCGCCGTCCGCCCAGGTCCGGTCGACCCGGGTGAAGGCGGGGCCCGCGGGTGCGTCGACGCGACGCCCGTTTACCTCGATCTCCGGTGCGGCGCACCAGGCTGGAACCCGCAGCACCAGGGGGAAGCGCAGGTGCTTGGGCGTCCGTACGGTCAGCGACACCGTGTCCGTGAAGGGATAGCCGGTCTCCTCGACGACGGTGACCTCGGTGCCGTCGGCGACCTTCGCCGTGACCTCGCAGGCCGCGTACATGGCGGCGGCCAGACCGCCGTCCGGGGTGGCCAGCCACAGCTCCTCGACGAAGTAGGGCCAGCCCATGCCGTAGTTGTGCGGGCAGCAGCGGTACTGGTCGACACCCGGCAGGTAGGCTTGCATGGCGAAGCCGTTCTGGAACTGCCGTGCGCCCTTGGGGACGTTGTCCAGATCGACGCTGTTCGCGCTGGTGATGTAGTGGATCGCTCTGCCGGACGGATCCAGCGAGGCGGGCAGCGAGTTGAAGGCCAGCTCCTCGCAGCGATCGGCCCACAGCGGGTCGCCCGTGATCCGGGTGAGCAGCTGATGACTCGCCATGAACTCGACGATGCCGCAGGTCTCGAAGCCCTGCCGCGGGTCGCCGTGACCGGGGCGCGCGTTCTCGTCCCCCGCTATGCCTCCGCCGGGGAACTGCCCGTACTGATCCATCGCCTTGCCGTACGTCCCGTAGGTGGCCCGGGTGTCCGCGGCCGATCCGCTGCGCAGCGCGTACTGGGCGGGCTCGCGGAATCCCTGTGCGATGTTGACGTTGTGCAGGTTGACCAGGTTGTCGCCCCAGTCCGCGCCGTTGGCGTGGATCTTGTCGGCGAGGTCGAGCAGGAAGGTGTCGCCGGTGCGGTTGAACAGCCAGAAGACGCTGTCCAGTCCGTCGCCCCAGCGCAGTGAGATCCAGCTGGTGTTGAAGGCGCCCGGTCCCTGGGTGTTCATGTAGCGGAAGAATTTGCTCAGGAACGGGATGACACGGGTGTCGCCGCTGTACTCCTGCCAAGAGCGCAGCGCCTGGACGAGGGGGAGGAAGGGCCAGAAGTCCGGGCCGCCGTTCAGCGACGTGCGCAGCGCCTTGGGGCCGAAGAAGCCGTCGGACTGCTGGGTGGTGAGGATCGCGTCGAACCAGCGGCGCACGGCCGCCAGGGCCTTGGCGTCCCCGGTGACGATCGCCAGGTCGGTGTAGCCGCGCAGCCAGTACGGCACCTCCTCCCAGCCGCCGAGGTCGGGCCGGACCCAGCCGGTGGCGGTGAAATCGAGGAAGTGCGAGAACTCCTCGTAACGGCCGCACAGTCCGTCCAGCTGGAGCCGGAGCTGTCCGGCCAGCCAGCCTCGCGCGGTGACCCGCCCGGGCGGCAGCTTCAGGAACGCCGTGGGGTGCAGGGGCGCTGCATTGGGGGAGTAGTGGCCGCCGCGGGCGGCCCTCACCCGGTTCTCGGAAGCGGTGGCGGTGGTGGCCCAGCGGCTGGACAGGGCGGTGGCGGCCGCGGTGGTGGCCAGTGCGCTTGCCATGAGCTGTCTGCGGTTCAGGGGCATGCGGGGGAGCTCCTGCTCTGCCGGCGGTGCGAGAAGTCCGGCTCAGGTGGGGGAACATGAGACGCACGTGCGGCCGAGGCGAGCCGGACCGGATCGGCCGCTGTTTCCGCGCAGCGCAGAGGCTGCCGTCGCGCCGGGCGGGTGCCCGTACGGCAACTGCATTGCAACGTTGGAAACTTGGCGTCCGGGCGTATGACAGCACGTGGCCGGTCGGCTGTCCAGGGGCGCCGCAGTGCCGGTTTCCCGTCACGCGGCACAGGACGTGCCGTCGCCCGTGCGGCGCGCCGACACATTTTGGAAACGCATCGACAACTCTCTTGCCGCCTGCGCCGCACCGCCTATATAACGTTGTAAACCGAGCCGCCGACAGGCCGCGCAAGCTCTCACGACCACCGGTTCAGCAGCACGTGTGCAGATGTCTGTGCTGCTCGAAGCGGGGTTGTGAGAACTGCACCGACATCAGCCGCCGAGCGGCTGATGCATCGTCCCGCCATGCCCGACCGCATGCCTCCCGGCGTGCCGTCAACCCGCCAAGGAGCGTCCCGCGCATGATGATCCAGCGTCGATCCCGTACCCTCGCCGCGGCCTGCCTGCTTGCCGCCACCGCCGCGCTGGCCGTTTCCGGCTGCTCCAAGTCGGAGACCTCGAACAACGCCGGCGGCGACAGCAGCCAAGGCGCCCAGGCGGCCAAGACCCCCGAGGCGAGCTCCGGTTCCGGCTGCTCGCTGCAGACCTACGGCGCGCCGAAGCTGGACCTGAAGAACGCGGTGGTCGGCTTCTCGCAGTCGGAGAAGGAAGCCAACCCGTTCCGTATCGCCGAGACTCAGTCCATCAAGGACGAGGCCGCCAAGCTGGGCGTGAAGAAGCTGCTCACCACCAACGCCCAGTCGCAGCTCCCCAAGCAGATCAGCGACATCCAGGACATGCTGTCCCAGGGGGCTCAGTTCCTCATCGTCGCCCCGCTGAACTCCGACGGTCTGGAGCCGGCGCTGAAGGCCGCCGCGGCGAAGAAGGTCCCCGTCCTGACCATCGACCGCAAGCTCAACTCCACCGCCTGCAAGGACTATGTGGCCTTCCTCGGCTCCGACTTCGTGGAGCAGGGCAAGCGCGCGGCGGACGCCATGATCAAGACGACCGGGGGCAAGGGCAAGGTCGCCATCCTGCTCGGCGCGTCGGGCAACAACGTCACCACCGACCGCACCAAGGGCTTCGTCGACCGGCTCAAGGAGAAGGCGCCCGGCCTGAAGATCGTTGCCCAGCAGACCGGCGAGTTCGCCCGGGACAAGGGGCAGCAGGTCATGGAGCAGCTCATCCAGTCCAAGCCCGACATCACCGCCGTCTACGCGGAGAACGACGAGATGGGACTCGGCGCCGTCACCGCGCTGAAGGCGGCCGGCAAGAAGCCGGGCAAGGACGTCAAGATCGTCTCGGTCGACGGCACCCGTAACGCGGTGCAGGCGCTGGTCAACGGCGAGTACAACGCCGTCATCGAGTCGAACCCGCGCTTCGGCCCGCTGGCCTTCGCCACGGCGCAGAAGTTCTACGGCGGCGAGGGAATCCCGGAGAACGTGATCATCTCCGACCGCGCGTACGACGAGACGAACGCGAAGGCGTCGCTCGGCGGAGCGTTCTGAGCCCTCGTGGCTCCGGGAGGGTGTCCCGGCTCCGGTTCCGAGCCGGGCACCGCTCCGTGCGTGGCCCCACCGGACCGGACGTACTGACTCGTACCGGTCCGGTACGCAGCCGGTACGGCTCCGGATCGAAGCGCAGCCGTGACCGGGGCGCCCCGACCGCCCCGCCCCGACCGCCCCGGGCCGTACAGCGCCGTACCGCCTCCTCCGTACCCCGACTCCTCCGGTTCACCGCCGCCGCGACGCCCGCACCCGTCGCGGCGGCCCCGGGCCCACACCCCTGGAACACGCGGAAGGCCAAGACCCATGGCACCACCCGAAGCAGTACCTCAGGCCCCGGAGGCGAGCGCCCCGGCCGGGGCCGGCACCGTTCTCGAAGCCCGTTCGGTGAGCAAGCGCTTCCCGGGCGTCATCGCACTCGACGGTGTGTCCTTCTCCCTGCGCGCGGGGGAGACCCACGCGCTGGTGGGCGAGAACGGAGCCGGCAAGTCCACCCTGATCAAGGTACTGACCGGCGTGTACCGGCCCGACGAGGGCGAACTGCGGATGTCCGGCCAACAGGTCAGGTTCGCCCGTCCGTTCGAGTCCCAGCAGGCCGGGATCTCCACCATCTACCAGGAAGTGAACCTCGTCCCGCTGATGAGCGTGGCGCGCAACATCTTCCTGGGACGGGAACCGAAGAACCGCTTCGGCCTCATCGACTTCGGCCGGATGCATCGTGAAGCGGCCGAGCTGCTCGACGGCTTCGGTGTGAGCGTCGACCCCCGGCGCCCCCTGCACACGCTGGGCATAGGTACCCAGCAGATGGTCGCGCTGGCCCGCGCCGTCTCGGTCAACGCCCAGGTCGTCATCATGGACGAGCCCACCTCGTCCCTCGAACCGCGCGAGGTCGAGACCCTGTTCCGGGTCATCGGGAACCTGCGCGGCCAGGGCATCGCCGTGCTCTACGTCAGCCACCGCATGGACGAGCTCTACCGGATCTGCGACCGCGTCACCGTGCTCCGCGACGGCCGCCACATCCACACCGGCGACCTCGCCGACCTCGACCGGATGCAGCTGGTCTCGATGATGCTCGGCCGTGACCTGGCCGAGGTCCGCCGGAACGGCACCACCAGCTTCGCCGCCGAGGGACACGACGCGGCACGCACCCCCGTACTCACCGCGAGCGGTCTCTCCCGCGACCACCAGCTCCACGACATATCCCTGTCGTTGTACGCCGGCGAGGTACTCGGCCTCGGAGGCCTCCTCGGCTCCGGGCGCAGCGAGACGGCAAAGGCCCTGGCCGGCGCGCTCAGCCTCGACGCGGGTGAACTCACGATCGGCGGCAGCCGGTTGCGCAAGCTCACCCCGGCGGGCGCCATCCGCGCCGGCATCAGCCTGCTGCCCGAGGACCGCAAGGCCGAGGGGATCGTCCCCGGTCTGTCCGTGCGCGAGAACATCGTGCTCGCCGCCATGCCCCGGCTCTCCCGGGCAGGCGTCGTCTCCCGCAGCAAGCAGGACCGCATCGTCGACATCTTCATGAAGCGGCTGCGGATCAAGGCGGCGAGCCCCGAGCAGAAGGTCGGCGAGCTGTCGGGCGGCAACCAGCAGAAGGTCCTGCTGGCCCGCTGGCTCTGCCTGGAGCCCAAGGTGCTCCTGCTCGACGAGCCGACACGCGGCATCGACGTCGGCGCCAAGGCCGAGGTCCAGAGCCTCATCGACGACCTCGCCCGCGAAGGGCTGGCCGTCCTGCTCATCTCCTCCGACATCGAGGAACTCATCGAGGGCGCCGACCGCATCGTCGTCCTGCGCGGCGGAGCCGTCGCGGGCGAACTGGCGGGCGACGACGTCGGCGAGAGCCGGCTGCTCGAAGTGCTCGCCGACCACTCACCGGCGCCGGAAGGGAACGGCCCGGCCGCTCAGGAGGACCCGCGATGACTGCCCAGGCCACACTCCCCTCACCCGCACGCCCGCTGGCGTGGCTGCGCAACCCCGCCTGGTACCAGGAGTACGGCGTGTACGCGGCCGTGGCCGTGCTGCTGGTCTTCAACGCCCTGTTCACCGAGCACTTCATGACCGCCGACAATCTGCGCACCCAGCTGGTCCAGGTCGCCCCCATCGTCATCGTCGCGCTGGGCATGGCCCTGGTCATCGGTACCGAGGGCGTCGACCTCTCCGTCGGCTCGACCATGGCACTCGCCACCGCCCTTCTCCCGCTCTACCTGGGCTACGGGCTGGTGCCCGCGCTCCTCGTCGCGCTCCTCGCCGGGGCTGTCGTCGGAGCCGTCAACGGCACGCTCGTCTCACTGGTCGGGCTCCAGCCCATCGTCGCCACGCTCGCCCTGTTCGTCGGCGGCCGTGGCCTGGCCCTGGTGATGGCCGACGGCCAGCTCAAGCAGATCGTCAACCCCGACCTGCTGTCGCTCGGTACCGGGTCCTTCCTCGGCATCCCGCTGGTCGTGCTGATCGCCGCGCTGCTCGCCGTCGCCGTCGCCTTCCTGGTGCAGCGCACCACCTTCGGCCGCCAGATCGTCGCCGTCGGAGGCAACCGGTCCGCCGCCGCCCTCGCCGGGCTGCCCGTGCGCCGCGTCCTCATCGGTGTGTACGTGCTCTGCGGGGTGATGGCCGCCCTCGCCGGCATCCTCGCCACCGCCAGGCTCACCGCCAGCGACCCCTCCTCGCTCGGCACCCTCATGGAACTCTCCGCCATCACGGCGGTCGTCGTCGGCGGCACGCCCCTGAACGGCGGCTCCATCCGCGTGCTCGGCACCGTCGCAGGCGCCCTGCTGATGCAGTTGCTGCGGGCCACCCTCGTCAAGCACGACCTGCCCGACTCCACCGCACAGATCGCCCAGGCGGCCATCATCATCGCCGCCGTCTACGTCGCCCGGGAGCGTCGGTCCCGATGAACGAAACCACCTCAGCCCCCGCATCCCCGGCGCAGGCGCCGCGGAAGACCTCCACCTCGGACGGCCGCGGCACGCCCCGCCCGCCGTCCGGCGCCGAGCCGACCGTCAAGCAGCGGCTCGCCGGACTCCTCCAGCGCCAGGGCGTGCTCGCCGTCCTGCTCACGGTCGTGATCGTCGCCTCGTTCATCTACCCGACGTTCGCCACCCTGGACAACGCCCGCGGCGTCACCGTGCAGGCGTCCTTCCTCGCCGTGGTCGCCCTCGGCATGACCATGGTCATCATCACCGGCGGCATCGACCTGTCCGTCGGATCCGTCTTCGCACTCGGCGGCGTGCTCGCCGCCTGGGCCTCCCAGTGGGGCCTCCTGCCCGCACTGCTCGTACCGCTCGTGGCCTGCGCCGGGATCGGCCTGCTCAACGGGTTCCTGATCGCCCGCGCCGGGATGGCACCGTTCATCGTCACCCTCGCCACACTGCTCGCCGCCCGGGGCATCCTGCTCGCCTTCACCGACGAGGGCGCGACCACCTACCTGGTGCCCAAGGGTTCCGCCTTCGCCGAGCTCGGACAGGGCAGCGTCTGGGGATTCGGCTACCCGATCCTGATCGCCCTGCTCCTCTTCGGGGGCGGCGGGCTGCTCCTGCAGCGCACCTCGTTCGGACAGACGCTCTTCGCCGTCGGCGGCAGCAGCGACGCGGCCACCCTGATGGGCCTCCCCGTCGCCCGTACGAAGATCCTCGTGTACACGCTGAGCGGCCTGCTGGCCGGACTCGCCGGTGCGCTCAACGCGGCGCGGCTCTCCTCCGGTGTCACCATCATCGGCGTGGGCATGGAGCTCGACGCGATCTCCGCAGTCGTCATCGGCGGCACCCTCCTCATCGGCGGGGCCGGATCGATCAGCGGCACGCTCTGGGGCGTCCTGCTGCTCGCCGTCATCCAGAATCTGATCAACCAGATCGGCTCGCTCAACTCCTCGTACCAGTCCGTGGTCAGCGGTGGGTTCCTTATCGTTGTCGTCGTGGCCCAGCGTTATCTGGCGCGCAGTCGTAGATCCACCTGAACCGTGCCGGGGCCGGCTCAGCCGGTCCCGGCCCAGTACCACCCGAGCCAATGCGCGACACCGCGCGCCGAGTCGAGTCAGGGAGTGCCGTGGGCGTCAGTCTCAAAGACGTTGCGCAACGGGCGGGCGTGTCCATCAAGACCGTGTCGAACGTGGTGAACAACTACCAGCACGTCACACCCAAGATGCGCGCCAAGGTCCAGCAGGCGATCGACGAGCTCGGCTACCGGCCGAACCTCACCGCACGCCATCTGCGCAAGGGACGCACCGGCATCATCGCGCTCGCCGTCCCGGAGTTCGGCAACCCGTACTTCGCCGAGCTGGCCGGCGCGGTCGTCGACGCGGCGGCGCGGCACGACTACACCGTGCTGGTCGACCACACCGGCGGCCTCCGGGAGAAGGAGCTGCTGGTCAGCCAGGGTTTCCGGTCCCATGTCATCGACGGCCTCATCCTCAGCCCCATCCATCTGGAGACCGAGGACCTGATGGCGCGCACCGAGACCGCGCCGCTGGTGCTGCTCGGCGAGCGCGAGTACGAGGCCCCGTACGACCACATCGCCATCGACAACGTGGCGGCCTCCCGCGACGCCGTACGCCACCTCATCGACCTCGGACACCGCCGGATCGCCTTCCTCGGCTCCCGGACCGGACGTGAGCGCCAGCCCGCCCATCTTCGGCTCCGGGGCTGGCGCGAGGAGCTGGCCGCCGCGGGCATCACGCCCGACGAATCCCTGGTGGTCGTCACCGACGGGTACGGACGCGAGGACGGGGCCGTCGCCATGGCCGCCCTGCTCGACCGCGGTGAACGGCCCGACGCCGTGTTCGCGTACAACGATCTCATCGCCATCGGCGCGATGCGTACCCTCTCCGAACGCGGGCTCAAGATCCCCGATGACGTCGCGGTCGTCGGCTTCGACGACATCGAGGAGAGCCTGTACGGGGCCATCACACTCACCACCATCGCTCCGGACAAGGAAGCCATCGCCCGGCTCGCCGTCGACAGCCTCGTCGAGCGGCTCTCCGGCAGTCCGGTGTCAGAACCCCGACGACCTCGGCCCGGCTACCGGCTGGTCGTCCGCGAATCGACCCTGCCCCGGCCGGCCGCCGAGCAGTCCGGAACCTAGGAGGATGCCGAATATCCCGGCCGGGCTCCCGGCCAGGTACCTTCGGCACCCCTGGGACGAGTCCCGCACACGTCCTGTCCGGCCGCCACACATCTGTCCCAAGGATCTCCGATGCCTCGCCCCACCGTGCACCACCAACCGTTCGGCGCCCACACCCGTACCGATGTCGATGTCTGGACACTCGACTCCGGTACCGGGGTCCGGGCCGAGATCCTCACCTACGGCGGCATCCTGCACAGCCTCACCGTGCCGGACACCGCGGGATCGACCGGACCGGTCGTCCGGTCCCTGGCCGCCCTCGACGACTACACGGGGAAGAACCCCTTCTTCGGCGCCCTCATCGGGCGCTTCGCCAACCGCATCGCCCACGGCCGCTTCACCCTCGACGGGACCGAGCACCACGTGCCCGCCACCGACCGCGGCCACGCCCTGCACGGTGGCCCCGACGGTTTCCACACCAGGATCTGGCAGGCCACCGGGCAGGCCACCGACGACGCCGCGGTCCTCCGGCTCACCCTGCACAGCCCCGACGGCGACATGGGGTTCCCCGGGGAACTCGACACCACTGTGACGTACACCCTCGCCACCGACGGCACACTCGCCCTCGACTACGCGGCGACCACCGACCGGCCCACGGTCGTCAACCTCACCAACCACGCCTATTTCAATCTCACCGAGGACGACGACATCCTCGGCCACACCCTCCAGGTGGACGCCGACCGCTACCTGCCGGTCGACGAGGACGGCATTCCGCACGGCCCCGCGGCCGACGTGCGCGGCACCCCGTTCGACCTCACCGCTCCGTGCACCCCGGGCGAGCGGATCGCACTGCCGGACGAGCAGCTGCGCATGGCGGGCGGGTTCGACCACTGCTGGCTGGTCCGCGATGCCGGGCCCTCGGAACCCCTGCGGCGGGCCGCTCGGCTGACCGCGCCCGGCGCGGCCCGGATCATGGAGGTCTGGACCACCGAACCGGGCATTCAGGTCTACACCGCCAACCAGCTCGACGGCTCTCTCACCGGCCCCACCGGGCGGCGTCACGACCGGTACAGCGCGGTCTGCCTGGAGACCCAGCACCTGCCCGACTCACCCAACCGCCCCGACTACCCGAGCACCGAGGTCCGGCCCGGCGAAGCCGTGGTCAGCCGGACCGAGTTCAGGTTCCCGCACCTCGCACCGTCCCCGCGCTGAGCCACGCCGCGCGCACCGGACGGCCCACATGAACGGGCCCGGTCCACGGATGTCGGACTCTCCGCGGATCGGGCCTCGCCCCATGGTGCGCGCAGCGCCACCCGAACCCTGGGCATGTGCCCGCACCATGCCGGACACGGCCGGGCGACGGGGCGGCCCGGGCGGCCGTTCCGGGAGTGACGGGCACGCTCCGGGCGCGTCTACTTCAGGTAGGGGCCGTCGGTCCCCACCTTGCCCGGCGCCGCGTTCCTGCCGCCGAGGTCGAGGACGTACACCCGCAGATTCCCCTTGCCCGGCGCCGGGACAGCGAGCGTGCCGTCCGTCACCACCCGGGTGTCCCCGGTGACGGCGTCCCGGTAGGTGCCGTTCGGGATCCCGGCGTACGTGGCCGCTCCCGTGACGGTCACCAGGGCGAAGCTGTCGACTCCGCTCGCGGCGTCCGTGTAGCGGCGCTTGTACGCCATCGAGCCGGTGATGCCCTGGGTGGAGTACTGGCCCATCTGCAGGGCCGGCACCGTCCGCCGGATCTCGTTCAGCCGCTGCAGATGCTTGACCAGCGGTTCGGCGAGCGTGTCGGCCACCTCGCCGGTGGCCGAGGAGACCTTGCCGAAGTCGGACGCCTCGACCGTGCCGGCCAGATGGTCGCCGTAGTACGCCCGGCCGGTGGTCGCCAGCGGGCAGCTGGGCCCGCAGTCGATCTTCTTGCCGGCCTGGAACTCGATCTCGGACCCGTAGTAGAGGGTGGGGATGCCGCGGAACGTCCACATCAGCGACATGTTCTCGGCCCAGGCGTCGGTCCCGCCGGCGTAGCGCTCGCTGCTCTTGTTGGGACCGTAGTCATGACTGTCGACGTACACGACGTTGTACGTGGCGTCGTTGTAACTGTCGTCGGAGTCCTTGCCGTTGCTGTAGGCGTTGGCGGCGTCACCGAAGTTCATGTGCATCCGCATGTCGATGACGTTCATGCCGGAGAACTGGCTGTGGTCCGGGGTGTGGTACGTGTTTCCGTCGAGGAAGGCGTTGGTGGAGACCGGCTGCGAGCCGGTGCCCAGCTTCTCCTCGTAGTCGTACATCTCCAGCGCCGCCTTCGCGTCGTCGGCGTCGTACTCCTTGCGCTCCTTCCAGGTGTAGAACTGCGCCGAGTGGTTGACCGAGCCGCGGTTCCACTTGTCGTTGACGAAGGCGCCGACCTCGCCGAATACGAAGAAGTTCTTCGCGGCCTCGGCGCCGAACCGTGAGGTGACCCGCTCCTGGACGGCGGGCAGGAAACGGCGGTTCCAGGTGGTGCGGGGGATGTGCACGGCGGTGTCGATGCGGAAGCCGTCGACCCCCATGTCGATGTATTTGTCGTAGGCGCCGATCAGATAGTTCTGGACAGGGGCGCTCTCGGTGTTGAAGTCGGCGAGGTCCTCGTGCAGCCAGCAGCTGCGGGAGTCCTCACCCTCCCAGTTCCCGATCCAGCAGCTGTGGTAGTAGATCTTCGGGAACATTCCGGAAGTCGGGCTCGGCCACTGGCAGTTGTAGACCTTGTAGCCCTCGGCCGAGGTGGCTCCGGTGGGCTTCCCCCAGTCGACACAGGTGTTTCCGGAGGGTTCCGCGGTCGACCACAGGTCGCCGTTGTAGTACGACTTCCCGGACTTCGTCTCGACGCTCAGACCGTCGTACTCGAAGCCCTCGTTCCTCTCGTCGTAGTACCAGCTCCACTGGTCGTCCCGGACCCCGTAGACCGTCGGGGTGAACAGGCCCTTGGCGCCCCAGCGCGAGGAGTGGTTGTAGACCACGTCCTGGTAGATCTTCATGCCCTTGGCGTGGGCGGCGTTGATCAGGTCCTGGTAGGAGGCGCCCGATGACTCCAGCCGGGCATCGACCTTGTAGAAGTCGTAGCCGTGATACCCGTGGTAGTCGTAGTCGGACCGGTTCAGCACCACCGGAGTGATCCAGACGGCGGAGAACCCGAGGCCCTTGATGTAGTCGAGCTTGTTGACCAGACCCTTGAAGTCACCGCGGAACATGGGGTCGTCGTTGGCCGCGTTGCCGGACTTCACGTCCTGGCTGCCGCCCCGGTTGTTGGAGCTGTCGCCGTCGTCGAACCGCGCCGTGAGGACGAAGTAGATGGGGTCCTTGCGCGGGTCGGTGCCCAGTGGGGTACCGGCCGCCGGTGCGGCCGGCTTCGTCCCGGTGGTGGCGGCGGCGGCCGACGGAGCCGATACGTTGCCGGCCGCGTCCACGGCCCTGACGGTGTAGCTGTAGGCAGTCCTCTCCTCCAGGCCGGCGTCGGAGAAGACGGTGGAGCCGACGTCCGTCACCATGGCGCCCTTGGTGCCACCGGTCCGGGTCACCTGGTACTTCGTGACCCCCCGGTCGTCGGAGGACGGCGTCCACGACAGGACGATCGACACGCCGTCGGCGTCGGCGGTCACCTCCGTGGGCGACGTCGGGGCCTCGGTGTCCGCGGGCTCGCCGGTGCACGGGTCCCCGGCGCCGGTGGTGACCTTCTTGTTCTCGACCCTGGAAACGCCTTCGGGGATCGTGTAGTTGCTGCCGTTGTTGTTGTCCCAGACTCCGTTCCCGTTGTTGAACGCGGCCTGCATCGTGGTGGCGTCGGCCAGATCGACGGACCGCTTCATCCACCCCGTGCACGCCACCTCCATGCCCACCCCGGGTACGGCGGTCCATGCACCGCCGGCGGGTTGGTAGTGCAGGTTGGTGGTGGTCCATCCGACGGTCGCGGTGGAGTAGTAGACGGAGGCGGTGTGCGTTCCGCCCGGGGTGGGGGAGGGGTCGGTGCCGGAGTCGGCGCACGGGTCGCTGTGGGCCACCACCCCGTCCTTGACGGTGATGGTGCCCGTGCCCAGGGCGTAGTTGTTGCCCGCGTTGTTGTCCCAGACCCCCGACCCGTCGTTGAACGTGGCGGCCAGCCCGGACGCACTGCCCAGGCTCACCGTCTTCTTCACCCAGTCCGTGCAGGCGGCCTCCATCCGCACACCGGGCACGGTGGTCCAGGGTCCGCCGTCCGGTGCGTAATGCAGGTTGTACGTCGGCCAGTTACGGGTCTTCGTGTAATAGAAGACGGTCGCCGTGTTCTCCGCGGACGCCGCGGGTACGGCGGTCGCGGGGGTGGCGGCAGGCGGTATCGCGGTGAGGAGTCCCAGAAGCCCGGCGGCTGCCGCGGCTGCCGCCAGCGGGCGCCTCGACAGCCGGTCGAGGGTGCGTCTCATTCGTGTCTCCAGGGGGAGTGCCACGGCACTCCGGCCGCGACAGCCAAGAACGCGGCCGCTCATCGAGCGGCCGTGGTCCCGCCGGAGAACCCTGACGCGCCTCGGGGTTCGGGCGAGCAGTACATCCCGCCAGCAAGAGCTGTCAGAATTTTGCTGCAATGTCTTGCGCAGGTTTTGCGATCAGGAAGTTACCCGTGCATGACAGGTACGTAAAGGGCTGCGACATGGACGGCCGGAAGGCCGGGCCCCCTCCGCGAAGGAGGATGGGCCCGGCCTTCGGTACCGATCCGGTGGTGAACGGGAGACCGCGCAGGCGCAGTCGCGGTCCGCGGATCCGGCGTCCGGCGCGGCGGCCGGTCACTGTCCGGCGAACGCCTGCCCCGCGAGCACCTCCGCGGCGGCCTGTCCGCAGACGCGGGCGGCACCGTGGGTGTCGATGCGGACGGCGCCGCCCGGCCCGTGGTGCGGGACGCCGAGTTCCACCGTGACCGCGTCGGGGCGGCGGGCCAGCAGAGCACGCAGCCATTCCTGCACGGCGGGGCGCCGGTGTGCGTCACGGACGACGACGACCAGCGGCCGGCCGGCCGCATCGGTGAGGATCCGTTCGGCCTGCGCCGGGTCGTACGGGGCGAGCGAGGGCAGCGTGGTGCGGACGGTGCCGGGCATCAGTGCGCTGAGCGCGGGGCCGAGCCCCCACGGCACCCCGTCGCTCTGGACCTGAGTGCCGGGAACGCCGAACTCGACCAGCAGCGCGGGGGCCCGCAGCGGCAGGGCGGCCGGATCCTCGGCGGAGGTGCGCAGTGCACGGCGGGCGGCGGCAAGTCCCAGCGCCCGGTCCGGTACCGGCGCGGGGACCGTCTCGGCGAGCGCCCGCTGCCAGGCGGCGAACCCGGTGGTACGGGCCGCGGCCTCGGCCAGGCGTTCGGCGGGAAGTTCGCCGCGGGTCACCGCGTCCGCGACGGCGGTGCGCAGGGCGGCGTACTCGGTGTCGCCCGAGCCGTTGCCGAGGCAGATGAGGTCGACCCCGGCGGCGAGCGCGCGCACGGCCGCGCCGGCCAGTCCGTAGCGGGCACGGACGGCCTGCATCTCGACCGCGTCACTGACGACGAGCCCGTCGAACCCCAGCTCCTTGCGGAGCAGTTCGGTGATCACCCGGGGGCTGACGGTGGCGGGGCGGTCCGCGTCGTAGGCGGGGATGAGCAGGTGGGCGGTCATCACCGCGCGCGCACCGGCGGCGAGGGCGGCACGGAACGGCGGCAGCGCCAGTTCCGCGATGCGGTCGGCGTCCATCGTGACCGTGGGCAGGTCGAGATGGGAGTCCTTGTCGGTGTCGCCGTGGCCGGGGAAGTGCTTGGCGCAGGCGGCGACTCCCGCGTCGT
Source organism: Streptomyces sp. NPDC058231 (assembly GCF_042882275.1). Classification (NCBI taxonomy): domain Bacteria; kingdom Bacillati; phylum Actinomycetota; class Actinomycetes; order Kitasatosporales; family Streptomycetaceae; genus Streptomyces; species Streptomyces sp. NPDC058231. The sequence goes on from NZ_JBHVWN010000022.1 coordinate 54,069, forward strand.
GCATCCCGCGCACCCAAGCGGCTGTGTGCCGGGCGACCAGTCCGGGGTCGGCGCCGAAGGAACGGACCCCGATGACCGGGTTGTCCGGGTTGGAGTTGACGTCGGCGTCGGGGGCGTAGTCGAGGCCGATGCCGACGGCGCGCAGTTCGCCGCCGATGGAGTGGGCGACGGCGGCGGTCAGCTCGGGATCGTCGACGGCGCCCAGGGCGAGGTTGCCCGGGTACGAGGAACCGGTCGCGGTCTCCAGCCGGGTGATGTCGCCGCCCTCCTCGTCGACGGCTATCAGGACATCGGGATTCTCGGCGCGGAGGGCGTCGGTGAGCGCGGAGGTCTGCGCGCGGTCACGGATGTTGGGGCCGAAGAGGAGAACCGATCCGAGCCCGTCGGCGAGCCGGCGCCGGATCCAGTCGGGGGCGGTGGTGCCCTGGAATCCGGGCTGGAGCACCTGGTCGGCGAGGGCGAGAAGCTCGCCGTCGTGGCGGGCGGAGCGGGGAGAGCCGGCGAGCGGCATGGCGGGTCCTCTCGGGCGGTGCGGCGGTGGCTGGGTCCGGTCCGGTGGTCTTCGTGGATCGGCCCGGGGCGTCCGGTGCGGCGCTTCGTGGGGGAAGGGGCACCCTCGTACCGGACGAGACCCGGGCGGCTCCGGCGGCGCGGTGAGAAGGGGTGACGGGGTGTGCGGTCACGGAGGCCGCCGGGGCAGGAGCGGGGCGGGGGCTCCGGAGCGCCGCCCCGCCGGGGGTCAGATGTCCTTGCTGTACGTCCAGAAGACCCGGCCGAGCGTTGCGTCCACTCCACGGGCGTAGAAGTGGATGGGCGCGGTCCAGCCGATCTCCGCGGCGTCGAGTCCCGAAGCCCGCTGGTCGGCGAGGCAGCGGCGGAGCAGCACGGTGCCGACGCCGAGTCCGCGTTCGGACGATTCGGTACCCATCGGGCCGAACCAGGAGCTGCGGTTGACACCGTGGCACGCGAAGCCGACATACACCGGACCCTCGGCTCCTTCGCGGACGGCGACATGGCCGCGCGGCGGGTCGTAGGTGAGGGCGCGGGCGGCCTCCCCGTCCCAGGAGCCGCCCCACTGCGCCATCCAGGCGAGGAACGGCTTCTCGTCCGCGGGCTCGAGCCGGCGGACGCGCACCCCGGCAGCGGCCAGCCGTGCCTCGTCCTCGGCGGTTGCGAGCGGTGCGGTGCGCAGGTCGACGCTCATGTTGAGGCCCTCGGGGCCCCGGGTGTAGCCGCTGGATTCGGCGAGGCAGACGGCGCGGGTGTAGCGGATGTCGATGCCGGGCCAGGCGTAGTAGGGAGGCCTGCCGCGGATCATCAGCCGGTCGGCTCCGGCGGCCGCGAGGAGTTCCTCCGCGCGGGTGAGCAGAGCGCGGCCGATGCCGCGGCCCTGTGCCCCGGGGTGTACGGCGATCAGGTCGATGTGACCGGTGGCGGGGGTGCCGGCGGTGGCCGGGCGGAGTGCGGCGAGGGCGACACCGACCGGTTCCCCGTCGGCTTCGACGACGATCCGCAGCTGTGGGCCGTCCGCGGTCTGCGCCCACAGCAGATCGAAGACGTCCTCGGCGTCGCTGTCGTGAACAAGCGCCGTGCGGGCGAGGGTTCGCAGGGCGGGAACGTCGTGGTCGGTCGCGGTGCGTGCCGGAAGGATTTTCATGCCTGCTCACCTCGGGGATGACTCCGGAGACACCGGATCGTAAGTGAATGACATTGTGGCTCTGTATTGCGGTGGAAATTTACCAGCGGGATGATCGGGCTGTCAGCCCCCGCATCGCAACCCATCGGAAAGCAGGCCGTGATGACCGCACGCGAAGATCTGGCAGGCCCCCCCGATCCCGCAGACCTCGTCCGGACCGCGGTGGCGGAGGGCGTCGTCCCCGGCGCCGTGCTGATCACCGGGCGCGGGGCGCACGGCCCCGTCAGTACAGCCGCTTTCGGCACCACCGCCGAGGGACCGGCGGGACGCCCGGTCACCGCGGACACGGTCTTCGACCTGGCCTCACTCACCAAGGTGGTGGCCACCACCCCCGCCGTGCTGCGGCTCGCCGACACCGGGGCGCTGCGGCTCGACGACCCGGTCCGCCGCCATCTTCCGGGTTTCGCCGGGGCCGGCAAGAACGAGGTGACGGTCCGCCACCTGCTGTCGCACTCCTCCGGGCTGCCGCCGCACCGGGACTTCTGGCAGCTCCCCGGCGGCCCGGCCGACCGGCTCGCCGCCGTGCTCGCGGAGCCGCTCGAACAGCTGCCGGGCACCGTCGTGCGCTACTCGGACCTGGGATTCATCCTGCTCGGCGAGATCGTGGCCGCAGTGTCAGGACAGCCGCTCGACGCCGCCGTCCAGGAGCTCGTGCTCGACCCGCTGGGTCTTGGCGACACCCGGTATCTGCCGCCCGCCGACCGGCGCGCGGTCATCGCCGCGACCGAGGCGCCGCCCGGCGGTGAACCCAAACAGGGCGTGGTGCACGACGAGAACGCCGAGAGCCTGGGCGGCGTGGCCGGGCATGCCGGACTGTTCGGCACCGCGCCCGACCTCGCGCACTACCTGCGCGCCTGCTGGCTGTCCGAGGACTCGCCGCTGTCGCCCCGGTCGCGCTCCGAGGCGCTGACCCTGCAGACCGCGGGACTGGACGGCGCGCGAGGACTGGGCTGGACCCTCCCCGGCGACGTCTGGGACCACATGTCCCCGTCCTGGCCCACGACCGGTGCCGGGCACACCGGCTTCACCGGAACGAGCCTGGCGCTCGACCCGGTCAGCGGGATCTGGGTGGTGCTGCTGACCAACGCCGTGCACTACGGACGCGGCGCCCGGGCCAAGGAGTTGCGACGCGTCGTGCACGCGGCCGTGGCCCTGCGCGCCGAGACCGCGCACGCCTGATCACCCGATGGTTCATCTACGCCCCGTACCGTGCCTCTCCCCGGTATTCAACGACACGTATCCCGACGAACCCGTAGGATTCCCACATGGCTGCCCCACGTGACCGACAGCGCGGAGGCGGCGACGTCCCCCAGCGCTCCGCAGAGCGCGCCACGCCGTCACAGACGGTGCTGGTGCAGATCCGTGCCCTGTTGCCCTCCCTGCCACCGTCGGAACGGCGGGTGGCCGAAGCCGCGGTCGCCGATCCGGTCGGGGTGGCCGGGATGACCATCAGCGAACTCGCCGCGGAATGCAGCACTTCCGAGACCACCGTCGTCCGGTTCTGCCGGGCGGTGGGCCTCAAGGGCTACCCCGATCTGCGGATCAAACTGGCCTCGGCGGCCGGCAGCGAGGAGAACGGCGGACCCGCCTGGTCCAGCGCCGGGAGCGAGATCGGTCCCGGCGACTCGCTGGCCGACGTGGTCGGCAAACTGGGCTTCGCGGACGCCCGCGCGGTCGAGGACACCATCGCCCAACTCGACCTCGACACCCTCCAGCGGGTCATCGACGAGGTGGTCGGGGCGAGCGCGGTGGATCTGTACGGGGTCGGCGCGAGCGCGCTGATCGCGCTCGACTTCCAGCAGAAGCTGCACCGGATCGGGCGTCGGGTGACCGCCTGGCCCGACCCCGACGGCGCGCTCACTTCCGCGGCCCTGCTCGGACGGGGCGACCTGGCGATCGGCATTTCGCACACCGGCGCCACCACCGACACGGTGGCCGCGCTGGGGGAGGCCTGGGACAACGGTGCCACCACCGTGGCCATCACCAATTTCCCGCGTTCGCCGATCGCCGGCGTCGCCGACCACGTGCTGACCACCGCGGTGCGTGAGACCACCTTCAGATCCGGCGCGATGTCCAGCCGGATCGCCGCGCTGACCCTGGTGGACTGCCTGTTCGTCGGCGTGGCCCAGCGCAACCACAGCCGCACGACACGTGCCCTGGAACGCACGTACACGGCGGTGCACCGGCGGCGCGGCCCGCAGTGACCGCTCAGCCGCGACGAGGAAGCCCCGCGACCCGGAGGACCGGGTCGCGGGGCTTCCTCGTCCCGTCTCAGGCGAAAGTGCGCAGCGCCGCGCGGACGCTCCCGTCGCCGGCCTCCAGCGCCGCGCGCGACCGCTCCGGGGAGCAGTCGGCGAGCAGGCTGACCAGTGCGGTCTTCAACTCGCCCGCCGCGTCGGCGAGGGCGGCTCCGCAACGGTCCTCGTCCAGCCCGGTGGCCTCCACCAGGATGTTGAGGACCCGGCCGCGCAGCTTCTCGTTGGTCGCGGCCACATCGACCATCAGGTTCGAGTACGTACGGCCCTGCGCCACCATCACCGCGGTGGAGAGGCTGTTGAGGATCAGTTTGTGGGCGGTGGCGGCCTTCAGCCGGGTGGAGCCGGCGATCGCCTCCGGACCCGTGTCCACGCCCAGGTGGACATCGGCCTGATCCGCCAGCCCGGCCCGGGGGTTGGCGCTCACGAGCGCGGTGAAGGCACCAGCCGCCCGTGCAGTGCGCAGGGCGCCGCCGACGTAGGGGGTGCGTCCGCTGGCGGCGATGCCGACCGCGACGTCCCCCGCGCCCACCTCGGCCGCGGCGGCCGAGCCCGCGGACTCCTGGTCCTCGACCCCCTCCACCGGTTCGATCAGCGCCCGGGGGCCGCCCGCGTGATGCGCGACCACGATCCCGGGCGGGAGGCTGAAGGTGGGGATCAGCTCGGCGGCGTCCATCACCGCGAGGCGGCCCGATGTGCCCGCGCCGAAGTAGTGCAGTCGGCCGCCCGCCCGGATCCGGCGCGCCGTCTCGTCCACCAGCCGGGCCAGGTCGGGCAGTACCGCGGCAACGGCCTCGGCCGGGATCCGGTCCTCGGCGTTGAGCAGCCGCAGTACCTCCAGAGTGGGTACGTCGTCGATATCGCGGGTGCGAGGGTTCCGGCGTTCGGTGGGGGCGTCGATTCGTACCGGAAGCTGCGGGTGCATCACGGTTTCCTCTCGGTCGGAGGGCATCGGGGGGCAAGGGCGAACCAGCGCCCGTAACTTTGCCACATGCATAGGCTGTTGAGCGTAATTTGTTGCCTACCCGTGGTCGCCGTGCCGACTCGCGTGCCCTCACGAGGCGCAGGCGCGGCCGGTCGTCGGGGTCTGGCGAAAAATTACGAACTGGATTCGGCCAACGCAATTCATTGACACACCCCTCACGCCGCTCCTACGGTCTGCTCACCCCCCAGACCTTCTCCACCACTCCACTCCTGCCTGCCGATCGGAGACCACGCGCTATGGCACGGTTCAAGCACTTTGTCGCAGCGTCTGCCGCACTGGCGACGCTCGGCTCCCTCGCCGCGTGCGCACCGGATTCCGGTGCCAAGAACGATGCCAAGGGCGGTGGCGTCTTCACGACGGTCGACGCCAACAACCCGATCACGGCCGGCGCGCCGATGAACCCCTTCAACGCCGCGGGCAACACGTTCCTCGGCTACAACACGATGCACCTCGGGTTCGACAAGAAGAACGCCCTCGACCCGAACGACTACCTGCCCGGCCTGGCCAAGAGCTGGAAGGCCACCGACACTTCGCTGATCATCCAGCTCCAGGACGGCGCCAAGTGGTCGGACGGCACCCCGGTGACGGTGCAGGACGTGAAGACCTCGCTGGCCATCGCGCTCACCCAGGGCAACGCCACCGTCGGCGCGGGCACCCTGACCCAGGGCCTGAACGTGGCCTCGGTCGAGGCATCCGGTGAGCACGGCGTCGAGATCAAGCAGGTCGCCGGCACCCACAACCTGGGCTTCACCAAGCGCGTCCTCGACCAGACCATCGTCGCCGACAAGGTGTACGGCAAGCTGCTGCCCGCCGACATCTGGGACACCATCGCGGCCAGCCAGCAACTGGACGAGGCCAAGGCCAAGGACGCCCAGGCCGCGGTCGACAAGCTGACCGAGATCGGCAAGAAGGTCTCGTCCTTCGCCCCCGCCAAGGACGTCTCGGCCGGTCCGTTCGTGGTGGCCCGGGTGAACCCGGGTTCGGCCGTACTGGACCGCAACAAGAACTTCTACGGTGTGAAGAAGATCGGTCCGAGCCGGGTGGTCATCCGCCACTACTCCGGCAACGAGCAGATCTGGGGATTCATGAAGAGCGGCGAGCTCGACTCGGCGCCGTTCACCGCGATCCCGACCAACGTGCTCAACCAGATCGAGCGGGCCGGCTACAAGCGCGTCGACTCGGTCAGCTACGTGGACGCCTCCATCGCGTTCAACCAGAGCAAGGCGCCGTACGACAAGAAGGAGGTGCGCCAGGCTCTCGCGCACATCCTCGACCGCGTCGCGGCCACCAAGGTCGGTCAGCCCGTCGGCGGTATCGCGGCCACCGCCCCCACCGGCATGATCCGGACGGCCGCCGAGAAGTGGCTCACCCCCGATCAGCTGAAGGGGCTCGACCCGTACGCCCACGACGACGCCAAGGCCACCGAGCTGCTGGAGAGCGCGGGCCTGAAGAAGAAGGACGGGCAGTGGATCCTGCCCAACGGGAAGCCGTGGACGATCACGCTGCAGACCGTGAACGGGTTCAGCGACTGGATCTCCGCCTCCACCGTGGTCGCCAACCAGCTGACCGCCTTCGGCATCAAGACCAAGCCCGCCCTGACCGCCGACTTCGCCACCTACAAGACGGAGATGGCGGCCGGCAAGTACGACGTCGGCTGGTGGCTGACGGCACTGGGCCCGCACCCCTACAGCACCTTCCAGCGGCTGTACGGCGCGGACAACGGCTTCACCGCCGTCGGTGACAAGGCCACCCACAGCGACAAGAAGGGCTCCGGCAACTGGATGCACGGGCCGGTCACTTACAACGTGGGCGGCGAGACGATCAACCCCGGCAACCTCACCGCGCAGCTCAACAGCCTGACGATCGATCAGCAGAAGCCGCTGGTGCAGAAGCTGGCGATCGCCACCAACCAGGAAGTCCCCGTCGTTCCGATCTGGGACTACACCAACGTCAAGTTCAACGTCGAGAAGCGCTTCACGAACTTCCCGAAGCAGGGCCAGGACGACCTCCTGAGCAACTCGCCGGGCGTCTGGATGATGCAGGGCTACATCCAGAGCAAGTAAGCCCGACCCGCGGTCAGGGGCGGCGGCCTGCCGCCGCCCCTGACCGGTTCCCCCGACAGCAGATCAACCGTTCACGGAAGGAGGTGATGACGTGAAAGGACTCGCCCGCACCCTGCTGGTGAAGATCGTCGGCGGCGTGCTGATGGTCTGGGCCGTGGCCACGTTCACGTTCTTCCTCGTCCATGCGCTGCCCGGCAAGCCGGGCGACGCGCAGTACGAGGCATACCTCATGCAGGGCATGTCCCCGGAGCTGGCCAAGGCCAAGGTCGCCGCGGTCTACGGCTTCACCTCGCAGGACTCGCTGTTCCACCAGTACACCGGCTACATCGGCGAACTGCTCCACGGCCATCTCGGCACCTCCATCTCCTACAGCGGTGTGCCGGTCAGCGACGTCATCATGAACGCCCTGCCGTGGACCATCGTGCCGGTGCTCAGCGGACTCCTGATCAGCTTCCTGATCGGCGTCACCGCGGGCGTGGTGGCGGCGGTGCAGCGCTCCAGCCGCTGGGGCGGTGCGCTCAGCCTCACCGGTTCCGTCGTGGCCGGCGTGCCCTCGTTCGTACTCGCGCTGCTGCTCGGCTTCATCTTCCACACCCAGCTCCAGCTGCTGCCGTACGGCGAGACCAACGACCCGATGCTGGACCCCGGGTTCAACGGTCCGTACATCGCCTCGGTCATCCAGTACGCCGTGCTGCCGGTGGCCACGTACACCCTCATCAGCTACGGCGGCTGGCTGCTCACCATGCGCTCCAGCGTGGTGTCCGTGCTCGGCGACGACTTCATCCTCGCCTCGGAGCTGCGCGGCATCGCCCGCACGACCCGGATGCGCTACATCTCGCGCAACGCGATCCTGCCGCTGTTCACCGTCCTCGCGCTCTCCTTCGGTTTCATGTTCGGCGGCGCGATCCTGATCGAGAACTCCTTCAACTACCCGGGCCTGGGCAACCTGTTGCTGAAGAGCATCGGTTCGCGCGACTACCCCCTGATGACCGGTGCCTTCCTGCTGATCACCGTGGCGGTGGTGCTGGCCAACATCATCGCCGACCTCCTCTATTCCGTGATCGACCCCCGAGTGAGGCGCTGACCATGACCACCGCTGCCCTCCTCGAGACGCCGAAGCCCACCACGGGCCGGCGCAGCCGCTGGACCTCCGTACGCCGGGTGCTGCTGCGCAAGCCCGGCCGGGTCATCGGCCTGACCATCCTGGTGTTCTTCACCCTGATGGGGACCGTCGGGCCGATGTTCTACCCGTCCGAACTGACCGTGGACCCGGACGCCATCTACCAGGCGCCGAGCGCCGCCCACTGGCTCGGCACGGACTTCGCGGGCTCCGACGTCCTGCAGGCCACCGTGGTCGGCTCCCGCTACGTGCTCCTCACCTGCAGCATCGCGGCGCTGTTCGCCGCGGTCCTGGGCACCGTCGTCGGTCTGCTGTCCGGTTTCTACCGGGGCGCCACCGATTCGTTGCTCATGCGGATCACCGACTTCGTGCTGACCGTACCCGGACTTCCGCTGCTGGTGGTGCTCACCACCGTCTGGGAGTTCGGCAGTCCGTTCGAGATGGGCCTGGTCCTCGGAGTCGTCGGCTGGGGCGGGATCGCCCGAGCGGTCCGCTCCCAGGCGCTGACGTTGCGCGAACGCGGCTTCCTCGAGGCCGCCCGCGGACTCGGTCTGCCCGGCCGGCACATCATCTTCCGCGAGCTGCTGCCCAACATCGCGCCGTACGTGGCGATGCACCTGCTGCTGTCCGTGGTCGGTTTCGTGGAGGCGCAGGTCGGCCTGTTCTTCCTCGGCATCGTGCCGTTCACCAGCACCAACTGGGGCGTCATGATCAACCAGGCGGTGTTCTCCGGCGGTGCGATGCAGAGCCCCGAGGCCCTCACCTATCTGCTGTCCCCGCTGTTGTGCATCCTTCTGTTGATCATGGGCGTCGTGCTCTTCCTCGACGCGATCGACGAGCTCTTCAACCCGCGACTGAGGGAGCGGTCATGACGGACACCATCCAGCCGCCCCCGGCCGAACGCGCCCCCGCCGAGGTCCGGGTGCGCGACCTGTCCGTCCACTACCGGGTGGACGGACAGGAGTACCGCGCCGTCGCCAACGCCTCCATCGACCTGCGGCGCGGTGAGATCACCGGGCTCGTCGGCGAATCCGGCTCCGGCAAGTCCACCCTCGCCCTGGCCCTGATGAACGCCGTGCCGCAGCCCGGCCGGATCAGCAGCGGCAACGTCCACGTGGACGACATCGGCGATGTCACCCAGCTCAGCGGCAAGGAGCTGCGAGCGGTACGGGGTTCGGCGCTCGGCTACGTCTTCCAGGCGTCGCAGAACTCGATGAACCCGCTGAAGACCATCGGCAAGCAGATCCTCGACCTGGGCCGCTCGCACAACGTCAAGGATCTGCCCGCCCTGCTCGCCCGCGCCAAGCAACTCGCCATCCGGATGGGGCTGGACGGGGACCGGGTCCTCGACTCGTACCAGCACGAGCTCTCCGGCGGCATGCGCCAGCGGATAGGCATCGTGCTGGCGCTGGTCCTCAACGCCAAGGTACTCATCCTGGACGAGCCGACCACCGCCCTGGACGTACTGTCCCAGTCCGCGGTGCTGGAGATCATCCGGCAGGTCCACGACGAGAACAACCTCAGCACCCTGATCGTCACCCACGACATGGGCGTGGTCTCCGAGATCGCCGACAACCTCGCGGTGATGTACGGCGGCCGCGTCGTCGAGCACGGGCCGACCCTGGACCTGCTGCGCAACCCCACCCATCCGTACACCCGGGCCCTGATCGGCGCCACCGCCCGGATCACCGGCGACATCGCGGCGGCCCGCGCCCTGCCGGGCAGGCCGCCGGACCTCACCACCATCCCGCGGACCGGATGCGTGTTCCGCGAGCGCTGTGTGTTCGCCATGGACATCTGCGCCGAACAGGAGCCGCTGCTCACCGACTTCGCGGTCGGTCACCGCCGCGCCTGCCACGCGGACGCCGCTGCGGTGAGCCCCGCCCCGGCGACCGCTCCCGTCCCCGCGACCGCCGCCGCCCCTTCGGCCGGCGCGGGAGCAGTACCCCGGAAGGGAGACGCGTCGTGATCGAGGCGCGCGGCATCACCCGCATCTACCGCACCCGCGGAGCCTTCACCGGCGAGCGCACCGTGCACGCCCTGCGCGGAGTGGACTTCACCCTCCCCAAGGGCGGGGCGGTCTCCTTCATCGGTGAGTCGGGCTGCGGCAAGACCACCCTCGGCAAGATCCTCACGGGGATCGAGACCTTCGACGGCGGCGAACTCGTCATCGACGGCGTGGAGCTGTCGAAACTCAAGCCGCGCAAGCGAGCGCCGTACTTCCGGCGTATCCAGATGATCCATCAGGACCCGTACTCCGCGCTCAACCCGACCCGGACCATCGAGCAGATCCTCGGGGACCCGCTGCGGATGCGCGCCAAGGAGACCGGGGCGTCGGCCTCCGGGGTGCGGGAGCGCGCCGCGGAGCTCCTGGAACTTGTCGGGCTGGAGCCGGAGGGGGTGCTGCACAAGTACCCGCACCAGCTGTCCGGCGGCCAGCGGCAGCGCGTGGTCATCGCCCGCGCGCTGACCGTGGACCCGGAGGTGCTGATCGCCGACGAGGCCGTCTCGATGATCGACGTGTCGATGCGGCTGGGCATCCTCAGCCTGCTGCACGACCTGCGCGCACGCCTCGGCATCTCGCTGGTCTTCATCACCCACGACGTGGCCACCGCCCGTTACGTGGGAGAGGGCGGCGAACTGCACGTCATCTACCGGGGCCAGGTGATCGAGCGGGGACCCACCGACGACATCATCCAGGCACCCGTGCACCCGTACACCCAGTGCCTGCTGTCGGCCGTCCCGATCATGCGCGGCCTGGAGGAGCCCGGCCCCGACCGGCTGGCCCCGCTGGCCCCGCTGGACGAGAAGGTGGCCACCGAAGGCTGTCTGTTCGCGCCTCGCTGCCCCTTCGCCACCGACCGCTGCGCCACCGAACGGCCGGTCCTCGAAGCGGTGGGCGGTGCCGGTCAGCACCACGCCTGCTTCCACCCCGAGGCGCGGCGCGTGGTCGGCGTCGAGATCGAGCCGGCCGCGGTCTGACCGCGCCCCCGGCACCGGGCGGGTCCGCCCCCTCCACGGGGCGGACCCGCCCACACCCATGTTCAGGAAGGAACCCTGTGAGAGTCCTGGGACTCAGCTCCGGCACCTCGCACGACGCGATCGATGCCGCCGTCGTCGAATTCGGCCTCGACGGTGACACCCTGCACGGCACCCTGGTCCACTCGGCTGCCCATCCCTACCCGGCCGGGCTGCGCGCCGAGATCCTGGACGCGCTGCCCCCGCGGGCCGTGTCACTGGCCGCGGTCTGCCGCCTGGACACCTTGATCGGGCAGTCCTTCGCCGACACCGCGAGCGCCGTGGTGACCGCGGCCGGTCCGGTCGATCTGGTGTGTTCGCACGGTCAGACCCTCTATCACTGGGTGGACGACGGGACCGTGCGCGGCACCCTGCAACTGGGTCAGCCCGCCTGGATCGCCGAGCGCCTGGGCGTGCCGGTCGTCTCCGACGTCCGGACCGCGGACGTGGCGGCGGGCGGCCAGGGCGCGCCCCTGGTGTCGCTCCTGGACACACTGCTGCTCGGCGGACTGCCGGGCCCGGCGGGGGCGCTGAACCTCGGTGGGATCGCCAATCTGACAGCAGTCGGTCAGGGGGCGCCGGTCGCCTTCGACACCGGACCCGCAAACGCGCTGATGGACGCGGCCGCGCTGGCCGGGACCGGCCGCCCGTACGACGAGGACGGCCGGCTCGCCGCCGCCGGACGGGTGGACCCGGCACTGCTCGCCGCTCTGCTCGCCGAACCGTACTACCGGCGCGAGCCGCCGAAGAGCACCGGCAAGGAGCTCTTCCACGCCGACTACCTGGACGGGTACCTGGCCGGAGGTCCGCCGCTCCCGACCGAGGACCTCCTGGCCACCCTGGCCGAGCTGACCGCCCGCACGGTTGCGGACGCGGTACGGGAGCATGGCCTGCGGACCCTGGTGGTGTCCGGCGGCGGCGCGGACAACCCGGTGCTGACCGAGCGGATCGGGGCACTGCTGCCGGGGGTCGAGCTGCTGCGCTCCGACGCGCTCGGACTGCCCTCGGCCGCCAAGGAGGCGGTTGCCTTCGCGCTGCTCGGCTGGTTCACCGCGCACGGCCTGCCGGGCACCCTGCCCAGCTGCACCGGCGCGTCGGGAGGCCGGTTGCTGGGCCGGATCACCCCGGGCCACGGGCCGCTGCGGCTGCCGGAGCCACTCGCCGAGGCCCCGACCGCCGCCCGTTTCACCTGCTGATCCCGCTCACCGGAAGCGGGCGACGGCCCGGAACCGCGGGTCCGTGACGGATACTTCCGCGGTCCCGGGCCGCTGTCGGGCGCCGCCTGGGCGGACCGTTCGGGGCCGGCCCGAGCAGCCCCTCGTCGTCCCCGCACAGCCGGTGGGAGACGCCGGGCAGCGCTGCCTCGCCTCCCCCACGGCCGGTGCGAGGAGGCGGGACAGCGCTGCCCGTCCGACGGGCCGTCCGGCCGTGAACGCCCGCGCGCCTGCGGACCGGACGGCGGATCGGCCCTGCGTCAGCGACGCTCCGCCGAGAGGGTGTCCGAGAGGTCGACGCGGATGCCCATCGCATGTCCGTACAGTTCCGCCTCGGCGCGCAGTGAGGCGCTCACGCTGGACGCCTGGCGGAAGCCGTGCCCCTCGCCCTCGAAGAGCAGATAGCGGTGCCACAGCCCGCGTCGGGCCACCGCGTCGACGATGTGTTCGGCCTGGTCGGGGCGGCAGATGAAGTCGTCCGCTCCCTGCAGCATCACCAGCGGGCTGGTGATCTGCCCGGCCTTGCGGATCGGCGACACCCGGTCGAACCGCTCCTGGTCCTCGGGCAACTTCCCGACCAGATACTCCATGTAGCGGGACTCGAAGTCATGGGTCTGTCCGCAGATCCAGGTCTCCGGGTCACTGATCGGGTAATACACGGCCCCGCAGCAGAAGGCGTCGGTCGAGGTGAGCGCCGCGAGGGTGGTCCAGCCGCCCGCCGAGCCGCCACGGATCGCGGTACGCGCGGGATCGGCGAGTCCGGCGGCCGCCAGCTCCCCGGCGACCGTGACCGAGTCCTCCACGTCGGTGACGCCCCAGGTGTGCCGCAGCCGGTCGCGGTAGGCGCGGCCGTAGCCCGTGGAGCCCCCGTAGTCGACGGCGGCGACGGCGAAGCCCCGGCTGCAGAAGAGGGAGAACTCCCCGTCGGGCGCAGCGCCGTTGGAGCTGGTGGGCCCGCCGTGCACGTGGATCAGGAGCGGCGGTGCCTCGTCCGCCGGACCGGTGCAGTCCGGGTTGGTGGGCGGGTAGTAGACGTACTGCACCTCGCGGCCGTCCGCACCCTTGGCGATCCGTCGCTCCGGTACCGACCGCCAGGCGTCGTACGCGGTGTCGCGCTCACCGTCGCAGCGCACCGGGTCCCCGCCGTCCAGAGGTACGCGCAGTACGGCGCGCCCCAGTGTGGGCGAAGCCGAGAGCACCACCGCCGCACGGTCGTCGGCCCACAGATCGGCGCCGAACTCCGTCCATCCGGGCGCCAGGTCGCGCAGGGTGCCGTCCGTGGGATCCCACAGGGCGAGCCGCTGTTCGCCGACACCGTGCCGCAGCACCACTCCTGCCGCGGTGGCCGCGAACCAGCTCGCGCCGACCCGCCACAGGGCGCCCGCGCACTCCTGTTCCATGGGCAGCACGCACTCGGCGTGCCACGTCCCGTCCGGCGCAGGGGTGAGACGGAAGAGGTTCGCCCAGCCGTCCGGGTCGGCCATCGCGTAGAGCGTGCCGTCGGGCGCCCAGGCGGCCTGCGACACGGAGACCGCACCGCCGCCCAGTGCCCGTACCGGCTCGCCGGCGACGCCGTCATTCAGCGGCGCGACCATGAGGTCGGTGGTCTCCCACGGCATCCGCGGGTGGTCCCAGCCCAGCCAGGCCAGGTGCTGCCCGTCCGGGGAGATCCGGGGGGTGGACAGGAAGTGGTGGGAGCGGCCGACCACCCGCAGCCGGTCCGGTGCGGTGGCGGCCGAGCCGTCGAGCGGCACGGCGACGATGTCGCGGCCGGTGCGCGGCGCCGGGTCCTCGTCCGGTCGCCGGGCCGCCCGGGTGACCTCCCGGACGAGCCAGACCTCGGTGCCGTCGGGCGTGAACACCGGGTCCGCCCAGCAGGTCTCGTACCCGGGCTGGTCGGCGGGGGTCAGCGGGACCGGAACGCTCGTACCGCCCGTTCCCAGCGGGGCCGTTCCGGCCGAGTAGAGCCGCTGGTCGCGGTGGTCGGAGAAGACCAGCAGGTGCGGGGCTCCGTCGGAGCCTGGCCGGACCGCGTACGGGCGGCCGCCGTAGCCGAGCGAACGGTTGCGCACGCTGGCACCGACCGGCAGCACCGGCTCAGGGGCATGCCCGGGGGCGGTGCGCAGCAGCCTCACGGTGGCGGTCGCCGGGTCGTTGGCGCACCACCAGGTCTCCTCGCCGACGCCGGAGGGCCAGCTCTTGCCCCCGGAGCCCGTCGCGACGGATTCGGCGGTCAGCGGCGAGGGCCACTCACCGTGGGGGAGGACGCGCTGTTCGCTCATCGGAAGTCTCCTCACAGGTCTATGCCGGCGCCCGCGCCGTCGCGGAGCAACAGGTCGGCGGGGGTCTCGCGACGCACCATCAGGCGCGCGCGTCCGTCACGGACGGCGACCACGGCCGGGCGCGGCTGGAAGTTGTAGTTGCTGGCCATGACGTGGTGGTACGCGCCGGTCGCGGGCACCGCAAGAAGATCGCCGGCGGCCAGGTCGTCGGGGAGTGCGATGTCGGGGACGACGATGTCGCCGCTCTCGCAGTGCCTGCCGACGACGAGGGAGTGCACCGGCCGGCCGGTCGGCCTCCGGTTGGCCGTCCAGGCGGTGTACGTGGCCTGGTAGAGGGCGGGGCGCAGGGCGTCGCTCATGCCGCCGTCGACGGAGACGAAGCGGCGCTTGAGCCCCTGCTTGACCACTCCGACCTCGTAGAGCGTGACGCCGGCGGTGCCGATCAGCGAACGGCCCGGCTCCACGGCGAGCCGGACGGAGGCCGGATCGATCTCCTCGGCGACACCGGCGCGCAGCGCGGCCACGAAGTCGGCGGGCGCGAGCCTGCTGGAGCCGGGTACATACGCGATCCCGGCGCCGCCGCCGAGGTCGAGTTCGTCGATGCGGATACCGTGCCGTTCGGCCAGCAGGCGGACGAACGCGGCGACCCGCGAGGCCGCCTGCCGGATACCGGACGGGTCCAGGATCTGTGAGCCCAGGTGGGAGTGGATGCCGGCCAGGCGCAGCGAGGGAATGCCGGCGACGGTGAGCACCGCCCGTTCGGCGAAGCCGCCGTTGACCGGGAAGCCGAACTTCACGTCGTCGCTGCCGGTCGCCATGTAGTCGTGGGTGTCGGCGGCGACGCCCGGCGCGATCCGCAGATACACGTCCTGGACGTGGCCGGCGGCGGCCGCGAATCCGGCGAGCCGCTCGATCTCCTCGTCGCAGTCGACGACGACGACTCCGACGCGGTGGCCCACGGCCGAGCGGAGTTCCGAGGGGAGCTTGTTGTTGCCGTGCAGCACGATGTGAGCGGGGTCGAAGCCCGCGGCGACGGCGAGTTCGAGCTCGCCGAGGCTGCACACGTCCAGGTGCAGCTCCTCCTCGCCGACCCAGCGGACCATCTCGGGGCAGAGGAACGCCTTGGACGCGTAGTGCACCCGGTCGGCGCCGGACTCGCGCCACTGGCGGGCCCGTTCACGGAAGTCCGCCTCGTCCACGACGTAGAGGGGGGTGCCGCACGCCTGGGCGAGGTCCGCCATCGGCACGGAACCTATCTGCAGTTCACCATCGATGTCCTTGGCCGTGAGCGGCCAGACTTCCGGGGCTTCGTCGGGACCTGCGGCGCGGGTGAGCGGGGTGTCGGGCGCGTTGTCGGCGGGGGGAACCACCTGGGTCACTCCTTCGTGAGGACGACGAGCAGGAGCAAGTCGTCGCTGGTCTGCGAAATTTCGTGCTCTTCGGACGCGGCGAAGTGGCAGGCGTCGCCGGGATTCAGCACCCGCGCGGTGTCCGAGACACGGAGCCGGCACTGCCCGGCGAGCACCACCACGAGTTCCTCGCCGACGTGCCGGACCGGTCGGGCGTGATCGCCCGGCTCGCCCCTGATCAGGCGGGACCGGAGCGTGGTCACACCATGAGCCGTCGTGTCCCAGGTCCCTTGGCCGTCCGGCATCGCGGTCAGACCGGGCAGTGTCGTGAAACGTGCCGGAAACGGGCTGTTGTCGGTTATGTCGGCACGTCCGGCGCCGAGCAGCTCATGCAGTTCGAGGCCGAGCACACCGGCGAGTTGCGCCAGGCTGCGGACGGTCGGATTCGCCGATCCGGATTCGATCTGCGAAATGTACGCGGGTGAGAGACCCGACCCGGCCGCGGTGGCGGCCAGCGTCAGTTCTGCCGTCCGGCGCGCCGAGGCAACGGCCTTGGCCAGCTGGGCGGTTGCCCGATCGGCTGCGGACGCCTCGACCGGTGGGTCGACGACCGGCGGGGCGGGGGCTGAAGCATCCCTTGACTCAGGCATGCGGTGACAGTAATACTCGCGCCACCTTAGATCAATGTATCCGCCAGCAAGCGATACTCAGGGAAGAAATCCCTGGTAGCGGCGGTGGAGTTCCGGCATGGAGGGAGGTTTTGATGTCTGTCCTGACGCCCGACCCTGTGCTCCGGCTGTTGGAGCGCGCCGCTGCCCGGTGCGGTCCCGGGGCAGCTCGGCTGTATGCCGGGCTGGCCGCTGACTTTCCCGCGGCGCTGTCCCGGCGCCCCGCCCAGTTCATCCGAGCCGCCGACGCGAGCGCCGAGGACCTCGATCAGCTGCTCGCCATGGCGGGCTTCGCCGACACCGAGGACCTGCGCGCCTGCGCCGCCCGCGAGACGGGCCGCCGGCTGCCCGTCCCCGACCAGCGCATCGCCGACCGCGAGGGCCGGCCCGGTGAACGCACCGCGCTTCCTCGCATCCTCGCCCGCGAACAGGAGAACCTCGCCGGCACCCTCGATGCCCTGCATGCCAACGGCGCCCTGGAGCTCGCCGCGCGCGCCGTGGTCGCGGGCCGCCGCCGCTGGGTGTTCGGCGACATGAAATCCATCGGCTACGCGGCTCTGGTCGCCGCCGATCTCTCCGCCGCGCTCCGGGACGTCACCCTCGTCCAGCCGGGAATGGCGGCGGCCGTCACCGCCCTCGCCGACGCCGGCGACCAGGACGTACTGATCACCTTCAGCTTCCGCAGCTACAGCCGCCACACCGTGCGCGTGGCCCGTGAGTTCCACGCCCTGGGGGCCACCGTCGTGGCGATCACCGACGGCTACGACAGCCCGGTGTGCGCCTACGCCACCCACGTCCTCGCGGTGAACACCCGCAGCGAGTCACGCACCCACTCCCCGACCGCGGTCACGGCAACCGGCCATCTGCTCGCCTCACTCGCCGCGGCCGGCGCGAAGGGCGCGGCCCGCCGCGCCCAGCGCCGGCACGCACTCACCTGGGCGCTGAGCGACGGCGAGGGTGCCGCCCCCGCAGACCCGCCTGAAAGGACCGCTCCGTGATCCAGGAGCCCACTGCCCCTTCCGCCGGACAGCTCTCCCACCAAGAGGCGCTGACCAGCGACACGATCGACCACTGCTCGCGGCTGATCCGCTTCGACACCAGCAACTACGGCGGCGGCGATTCGCGCGGCGAGCGGGAAGCCGCCGAGTGGGTGGCCGGAGTCCTCACCGACGCCGGATACGCACCGCAGGTCCTGGAGTCGCAGCCTCGCCGCGCCTCGACCGTGGTCCGGATCCCCGGCGCCGACCCGCTGGCACCGGCGCTGCTGGTCCACGGCCACCTCGACGTGGTACCTGCCGAGCCCGCCGACTGGTCCTTCGATCCGTTCAGCGGCGAGATCACCGACGGCGCGGTACGCGGCCGGGGTGCCCTCGACATGAAGGACATGGACGCGATGATGCTGGCCTGTGCCACCGGCTTCGCCCGGACCGGTACCCGCCCGCCGCGCGACATCGTGATGGCGTTCGTCGCCGACGAGGAGGACACCGGTGCCTACGGGGCCGGGTTCCTGGTCGATCAGCACCCCGGGCTGTTCGAGGGGGTCACCGCCGCGATCAGCGAGTCGGGCGGCTACAGCGTCCACCTGCCCAACGGCCGCCGTCTCTATCCGGTGGCCACCGGCGAGCGCGGCAGTGCCTGGATGACGCTCACCGCGCGCGGCGCCGCCGGACACGGGTCCCGCCGGAACCCCGACAACGCTGTCGCCACCCTGGTGCGCACCGTCGCCGAACTCGCGGCGCTCCAATGGCCGGTGCACCTGATCCCGTCGGTCCGGGTACTGCTCGACGGACTCCGGGAGGAACTCGGCGTCACCGTCGACCCGGCCGACCCGGCGAGCGTCGCCCAGCTCGGTGCGGCTGCCCGGCTGGTGGAGTCGACCATGTCGAACTCCCTCAACCCCACGCGTCTGAACGCCGGTTACAAGCACAACGTGATTCCCAGCGAAGCCACCGCCGGCATCGACGGACGCGTACTGCCCGGCGCCGAGGACGCCTTCTTCGCCGCCGTGGACGCGGTGCTCGGTACCAAGGTGACCCGCGAGTTCGCCAGCTGGACCCAGCCGGTCGCCGCGGACCACACCTCGCCCGATTTCGCGGCCATGGCGGACGCCCTGCGCGCCCACGACCCGGATGCCCTGGTCCTGCCGTTCTGCATGTCCGGCGGCACGGACGCCAAGGCGTTCGCCCGGCTGGGGATCGCCGGCTACGGCTTCGCCCCCGGCACCACCCCGCCCGGTTTCAACTCCTGGGACTACGTACACGGCGTCGACGAGCACGTCCTCACCGACAGCCTCGCGTTCGGCGTCCGGGTCCTGGACACCTTCCTGCGGGCGGACCCCTTCAGCCCCGCGTCGGGCTGACCCGACGGCCGAACCCGGCCGCATGAAGGCGAGCCACGGCGTCGCAGCCCCGGCTCGCCACAGCAAGGCACCACCCAGCACGTTCACCGGTACGGAGTGGACCCCACGCGGTCCGTTCCGTACCCACCCCCTGGAGCAGCACGACATGAGACACACCATGGTCCGCGGCGCGATACGCCGACGTGGCACCGCACTGGCCGCCGCCTCCCTCGCCGGAGCGCTGGCCCTCGGTTCCGTGGCCCTGGCCCCGGCGGCCGACGCCGACAGCAAGGGCACCACCCTCCGCGCGGCGATGACCGGCAACGGCATCGACTCGCTGAACCCGTTCCTGGCGTACTTCGCGGGTTCGCTGGACGTCTTCAGCGCCGTCTACCCCTCGCTGAACTCCCTGAACACGGACGGCTCCGCCGCTCCGTACCTCGCCACCAAGTGGGAGCCGTCCGCCGACAAGCTCACCTGGACCTTCACCATCCGTGACGGTCTGAAGTGGAGTGACGGCAAGCCGATCACCGCCGACGACGCCGCCTGGACCCTGAACCTGATCCGCACCGACGAGGTCGCCGGCACCGCCAACGGCTCGCTCGTCGAGAACTTCGCCTCGGTCACCGCGCCCGACGCGACGACGCTGGTCATCAAGACCAAGAAGCCGCAGTCGAACGTGCCGTTCGTGTCCATCCCGTACAGCGGCGTGCCGATCGTTCCCCGGCACATCTGGGAGAAGCACGTCGACGGGCTGAAGGACTTCAAGAACGACTCCGGTGACATCGTCGGTTACGGTCCCTGGACGCTCACCGGCTACAAGCCCGAGCAGTACGTCAAGTACGACGCCACCAAGGACTTCGTCCTCGGCACGCCCAAGTTCGACCACCTGGTGCAGCAGCGTTACAAGGCCGTCGACGGCGCCGTGGCCGCCCTGCGCAGTGGTCAGCTCGACTACGTCTCCGACGTCAACTCCACCCAGTACAAGGCGCTGCAGGGCGACAAGCACCTCGACACGTTCCAGAACGCCGGCCGCCGCTGGATGAGTCTCGCGCTCAACTCCGGTGCCGAGACCCGTACCGGCAAGAAGATCGGCAACAGCAACCCGGCGCTCGGCGACGACGTCCTGCGCCGCGCCATCGCGCTGGGCACCGACAAGCAGACCCTGGTCGACAAGGTCCTCGACGGTTTCGGCCAGGTCGGCGCCGGCTACATCCCGCCCACCTGGAAGCAGTGGAGCTGGAAGCCCGCCGCCGGCCATGAGCAGTCGTACGACGTCGCCAAGGCCAACACCCTGCTCGACGACGCCGGTTACACCAAGGGCAAGGACGGGATCCGCGTCTCGCCCAAGACGAAGAAGCCGCTGAAGCTGCGCCTGGGCACGCACGCCGACGCCGCCGCCGACACCCAGATCGCCACCTACCTCACCGGGTGGATGAAGGAGATCGGCGTCGCGCTGACGGTTCAGCCGATGAGTTCCACCAAGCTCAACGACGATCTCGCCAAGGGCGACTGGGACCTGCTGATGGACGGCTGGGGCACCGGCCCCGACCCGACGTACCTGCTGTCCATCCAGAGCTGCGACGCCCTGCCGCTGGACGACGGCACCGGCGGTTCCACGGACTCCTTCCACTGCGACAAGGAGTTCGACAAGCTCTTCAAGCAGCAGGTCACCGAGTTCGACCCGGCGCAGCGCGCGGCGACCGTCGGCAAGATGCAGGACATCCTGTACGAGGCCGACAACAACGTGATCCTCTACTACGGCACGGGCATGACGGCGACGAACGCCCGCACCGTGAAGAACCTCGCGGTCGGCAAGCCCGACACCGCCGGCATCTACCCGATGCAGTACACCTTCGGCCAGTTCCGCAACGCCACCCCGGTCGCCGCCGAGAAGACGGACTCCTCCGGTTCCACCGTCATCTGGATCGGTGCCGGTGTCGCCGTGGTGGTCATCGCCGGAATCGCGTTCGGCATCAAGCGCCGCTCGTCGGCCGGCGAGCGCGAATAACCGCCGCATTCCTGCCGCGCACCCGGTGACAGCACCGGGTGCGCGGTCCACCAGACCGAGCAGATCGAGAAATCATGACCACTACGTCCGACAGCGTGAGCGCCGTCGGCCCCGTGCCCGGGAGCGACGCGTCCAGCGATGCCTCCCGCCCGGGCACGGGGCGCGCCGCCTTTCTCCGCTTCCTGGGAAGCAAGCTCGCCGCGGCAGCCGTGAGCTTCGTCATCGTCCTGGGCATCGGCTTCGTGATCTTCCAGCTGATGCCCGCGGACCCGGTCCAGACCATGACCCGCGGCCGCCCCACCAGCGACGCACAGATGGCTCATCTCCGTCAGTCGCTGGGCCTCGACAAGCCGGTGTGGGAGCGGTTCATCTCCTTCGTGAACGACACGCTCCACCTGGAGCTGGGCCGTTCCTGGCAGTACCAGCAGTCCGTCTCCTCGCTCATCGCGGAACGCGTCGGTCCGACCCTGCTCCTGATGGGTACGGCCACCGTGATATCCGTGGCGCTCGGCCTGTGGCTGGGCGTCCGCAGCGGGTGGCGGCACGGCAGCCTCTTCGACCGGATCACCTCCTCCGCCGCACTCACGTTCTGGTCGGTCCCCACCTACTGGCTGGGCATGATCCTGCTGATCTGGCTCAGCGTCGGCCTGAACCTGTTCCCGTCCGGCGGCATGTCCGACGCGGCGCTCGGCGCCACGGGCTTCGACCACGTGCTCGACGTGGCCCGCCACATGGTGCTGCCGTGTCTCACCATGGTGCTGGTCGTCTTCGCCCAGTACGTGTCGATCATGCGCTCGTCGATCATCGACGAGCTGGGCAGTCCGTACCTGCTGACCGCCCGGGCCAAGGGACTGGTCGACGACGCCGTGCGGCGCAAGCACGCCGTGCCCAACGCGCTCCTGCCCTCGGTCACCGTGATCTTCCTTCACCTGGGCACCATGGTCGGCGGCGCGATCACCGTCGAGACCGTCTTCAGCTGGCCGGGACTCGGCTCGCTCACCATCGAGGCCCTCAAGGTGCCCGACATCCCCGTCCTGCAGGGCACCTTCATCATCTTCAGCGCCAGCGTGATCCTGATGAACCTGCTCGCCGACGTGCTCTACCGCTTCCTCGACCCCCGGGTGCGTGTGCGATGACGACTACTGACACCACCATCACGACCGCGCCTGCCGGTTCCCCGCCGCGGCTGGCCGCCCTCACCCGCTTCGTGCGGGCCTACGCCAAGCGTCCGGCGGGACTCGTCGGGCTGGGCATCCTGCTCCTCAGCACGGTCCTCGCACTGGCCGCCCCGCTGTTCATCGGTCCCGAGCAGCTCGACGTCACCAAGGTCGACGGCCCGCTGCTCTCCCCGCCCAGCGCCGACTACCTGCTGGGTACCGATCAGGCCGGCCGCTCCGTGGTGGACCTGCTGATCTGGGGCGCCCGCTCCTCGCTGTCCATCGGCGTCATCGCGACCGTGCTCACCATGGTGCTCGGCTCCGCGATCGGACTGCTCGCCGGCCACTACCCGGGCAAGCTCGGCAAGGCCCTGATGCACCTCACCGACTGGTTCATCGCGCTGCCCAGCCTGCCGCTCGCCATCTCGCTGGCCGCGGTCCTCGGCCAGGGAACGGCGTCCATCACCATCGCCATCGCGGTGACCTCGTGGACGTCCACCGCCCGGCTGGTGCGTGCCCAGACCCTCGCCGTGGAGGCCCGTCCGTTCATCGAGCGCGCCAAGGTGCTCGGCGCCGGCAACCGTCAGGTGATGCTCCGTCACGTGCTGCCGAACGTCGCCCCGCTGGTCCTGGTCTCCGCGACGCTCACCGTCGCCTCGGCGATCCTCTCCGAAGCCACCCTGACCTTCCTCGGGCTCGGTGACCCGACCGGCGTCTCCTGGGGCTCCATGCTCAACGCCGCCTTCTACCAGGGCGCGATGACGTCCGGCGCGTGGTGGTACGTGGGCACCCCCGGCATCGCCATTCTCGTCGTCGTCCTCGGCTTCACCCTCACCGGGCGTGCCGTGGAGCACGTCCTCAACCCGCGGATGGTGGGCTGATCATGACCCTGCTCGACGTACGCGACCTCTCCGTCACCTACCGCGACGGCCAGCGCGACATCCCCGCCGTACGGGGCGTGAGCTTCACCCTCGACCGGGGCGAGACCCTCGGTGTGGCCGGCGAATCCGGCTCCGGCAAGACCACCATGGTGCTCAGCCTGCTGCGGCTGCTGCCCAAGAACGCGAAGGTCACCGGCCAGGTCCTGCTCGACGGTGAGGATCTGCTCACCGCCAAGTGGTCCACGCTCCGCGCGGTGCGCTGGAACGGCGCCTCCGTGGTCTTCCAGGGCGCCATGAGCGCCCTCAACCCGGTACGCCCCATCGGCGAGCAGATCTGTGAGCCGATCCTGCTGCACGAGAAGGTGTCCCAGCGCACCGCTCGTCAGCGCGCCGCGGAGCTGCTCGACAGCGTCGGCATATCCCGGCAGCGCATGGGCAGTTACCCGCACGAGTTCTCGGGTGGCCAGCGGCAGCGCATCATGATCGCCATGGCGCTCGCCTGCCGTCCCGACCTGATCATCGCCGACGAGCCCACCACGGCCCTCGACGTGATGGTCCAGGCACAGATCATGGAGCTGTTCACCGATCTGGTGAGGGACTTCGGCGTCGGCGTGATCATGATCAGCCACGACCTCTCGGTGCTCTCCGAGATGTGCGGCCGTCTCGCCGTGATGTACGCCGGCGAGATCGTCGAGACGGGCCCCTCCCAGCAGGTCATCGAAGCGCCCGAACACCCCTACACCGGCGCCCTGTCCAGGGCGTTCCCCACCATCGGCGACCCGGCCTCCAGGTTCGCGCCCTCCGGACTGCCGGGCGACCCGCCGGACGTCTCGGCGCTCGGCGCCGGCTGCGCCTTCGCCCCGCGCTGCGTGCACGCCGTCGACGACTGCCGCACCCGGACCATCGAGCTCTGGCCCGCAGGCGACCGGCGAACCGCCGCGTGCCTGCGCGTCCTGGACGCGCACACCCCCGCAACCGAAGGGAGCCGGTCGTGAGTACCGCTCCGACCCTGGAGGTCCGTGACCTCCACATCACCTACCCGGCGCGGGCAGGCCGTGGCCCCGCCCGCGCCGTGGACGGCGCCAACCTGACCGTCGGCCAGGGCGAGATCGTCGCCCTGATCGGCGAGTCCGGCTGCGGCAAGTCCACGCTGGCCCGCGCGCTCGTCGGTCTCATCAAGCCCACCAGCGGCGAGATCCGCTACCAGGGCAAGCCGCTCACGTACTCGGCGAAGGCCCTCAAGGCGTACCGCCGCCACGCCCAGCTGGTCCTCCAGGACCCGGGCGGTGCCCTCAACCCCCGGCAGAACGTGTACGACGCGGTCGCGGAAGGACCCCGGCTGCACGGCATCACCGACGAGCTCAACTCGCGGGTGCACACCGCTCTCCACCGCTCCGGACTGCGTCCGCCGGAGCGGTTCCTCCACCGCTTCCCGCACGGGATGTCCGGCGGCCAGCAGCAGCGTGTGGTCATCGCGGGTGCGCTTGCCCTCGACCCGTCGGTGATCGTCGCCGACGAGCCGGTCGCGTCCCTCGACGCCTCGGTCCGCGGCGAGATCCTCAAGCTGATCCTGGAACTGCGCGACAGCTTCGGCCTGTCCGCCCTGGTGGTCAGCCACGACCTGGGCCTGGCCTGGAACATCGCCGACCGGGTCGCCGTGATGTACCTCGGCCGGATCGTCGAGGTCGGCACGGTCGAGGAGGTACTGCTGCGCCCCCAGCACCCGTACACCAAGGCACTGCTCTCGGTGCTGCCCGAGACGGGCCGCGATCAGCCGCGGACCGTCCTGACCGGTGAGCCGCCGGACCCGACCCGTATCCCGGGCGGCTGCCGCTTCCACCCGCGCTGCCCGCGCCTGGCCGCACTCGGCGCCGACGAGCGTGCCGCCGCGGGCTGCGAGACGCGAGAGCTGCCCGTGCTGACCGCCGACCGCACGACCGCCCAGGCGGCCTGCCACCTCGCCGATGCCCGCTGAGACCCGCCCGGGCACGCCTGCCGGTACGGACGGCAGCGGTTGGGCCGACGCACCCGCACGGCCCCCGGGAGCCGGCGACGCCGCCGGGGGCTCCGCCGCCGGTCCGCTCTGCGTACGCGATGTCGAAGGGCCCGCCGCCATGGCGGCCTGCGTCGGCCTGTACACCGAGGTGATGGGGCTGCGGCCGAGCGACGGCGGCCTCAACCCCCGCCTGCTGGCGGCGCTCCAGGCCAACGGCGGCATCCTCGTCGCGGCGTACGAGGGAGCCGACCGGACGCGGCCCATCGGATTCGCGTACAGCTTCCTGGCCCGCGAGACGGACGGCGAGCTGTTCCAGTACTCGCAGCTCGCCGTCGTCGCAGGCAGCCGCCAGGGCCAGGGAGTGGGCCGCCTCCTGAAACACGCCCAACGCGACCGGACCCTGGCCGCGGGACTCACCCGCATCCGCTGGGCGTACGACCCGGTCAAGACCCGCAACGCGCATTTCAACCTGGACGTTCTCGGCGGACGCGTCACCGTGCTCAAACCGTCCATGTACGGCGACGAGGGCTTCGGCGACGACACGGGCGAACCCACCGACCGGTTCCTGGTCGACTGGGACCTGACGCGCACCGCCACCGCCACCCCCGAGCCCCCTGTCCGTGCCTGGAGCCCCGGCGAGTCCTGTGCCGACGGCGACGACCTGATGATCGCCGTGCCCGCCCGCTGGGACCTGTATCGCGCAGCGACCGGGATGCGGGCCGCCGCCGCGCTGCGCGGCTCGCTCCGGGAAGCCTTCGCCGAGGCCCTGACCACCCACGTCGGGGTCTCCTGTCGCCGCGTCACCGACGACCTCGCCGTCTACCGGTTCTCGCCGCGCCCCGAATAGGAGCACACCACCACATGCCGATCACCATCGCCGAGATCGAGCTCTCGCTGGTACGCCTGGACTTGATCCACGAGTTCGAGACCAGCTCACACCGCAAGTCCCACCTGGACCACATCGTGGTCAGGGCCACCGCGTCCGACGGCACCGTCGGCTGGGGCGAGTGCGCCTCGCCCAGCGACCCGTACTACTGCAGCGAGTCCACCGAGAGCTGCTGGTACGTCATGTCCGAACACCTCGCCCCCATGGTGCTGGGCCGCCCCTGGGAGCACCCCGACGACGCGGCAGCCCTCACCAGCAGGCTGTCCGGAAACCACTTCGCCCGCGCCGGCATCGACATGGCCTGCTGGGATCTCTACGGGCAGGCCCGCGGGGAGACGCTCGGCACCGTCCTCGGCGGTACCACGGACCGGATCAGCGCGGGCGTCAGCCTCGGCATCGAACCGACCGTGGACGCGCTGCTCGCCCAGGTCGCCCGCCATGTCGACGACGGCTACCGCCGGGTCAAGCTCAAGTGCCGCCCGGGCTGGGACGTCGAACCGGTAAGGGCGGTGCGCGCGGCCTTCCCCGACATCGCCCTCCAGGTCGACGCGAACACCGGCTACCGGGCCGACTCCGCCGAGCACCTGGCGACGCTGGCCGCCCTCGACGACCAGGGTCTGCTGATGATCGAACAGCCCTTCGCCGAGGACGATCTGCTGGGTCACGCCGACCTCGCCGCCCGCCTCGACACGCCTGTCTGCCTCGACGAGTCCATCACTTCGCCCGCCGTGCTGGCCACCGCCCTGCGGCTGGGCGCCGCCGACATCGTGAACATCAAGGTGTCCCGGCTCGGCGGCATCGGACCGTCCGTCGCGGTGCACGACCTGTGTCACGAGGCCGGCATCCCGGTCTGGTGCGGCGGCATGCACGAGTTCGGCATCGGACGCGCCGCGAACCTCGCCGTCGCCTCGCTGCCCGGCTTCACCCTGCCCTCGGACGTCTCCGGATCCGACAAGTACTACCGCCAGGACATCGTCACCCCGCCGATCCGCGCCACCGACGGCCTGGTCCCGGTACCCGACGCCCGCCCCGGCCTCGGCGTCCATGTCGACGAGTCACTGGTCCGGGCCAACCGGCTGCGGCACACCGTACTGAAGGAAGGCTGAACGCGTGCGATTCGATGCCGAGCATCTGCGGGGGAGGGCGCTCACCCGCCTGGAGACCCTGGTCATGGCCGAGAGCCCGTCCGGGGAACCCGAACTGCTCCAGATCGTCAACGCCGATCTGGAGCAGGCATACCGAGCCCTCGGTGCCCGCATCAGCCGGGACGCCGGACCGCACGGTGACCATCTGATCTGCGAGTGGCCCGGCGACGGCGCGCCGTCCGACGGGCACATCCTCCTCATCGGCCACAGCGACACCGTCCTGCCCGTCGGAACCACCGCCGAGCGGCCCTTCCGGCTGCACGACGACAAGGACACGGTCACCGGCCCCGGTGTGTACGACATGAAGGGCTCCCTGGTCGCCATCGAGCTGGCCTTCGCCCTGCTGCGCGAACACGGTCTCGCGCCGCGCCGCCCGGTGCGCCTGGTCGTCGTCAACGACGAGGAGATCGGCTCCCCGGACGGCCGCCGCGTCATCGCCGCTCAGGCCGAGGGGGCAGTCGCCGCCCTCGGATTCGAACCGCCCCTTCCCGGCGGTGCGTTGAAGACCGGACGGCGTGGCGTGGCCCGCGTCCGCATCGACGTCCGGGGCGTGGAGGCGCACGCCGGACTGGACGCCTCGCTCGGAACCTCCGCGATCGACGAGCTCATCGACCAGATCGCCGCCGTGCGCGGTGCCGTCCCGGCCCCGCCCGCGGCCGAGTTCAACATCGGCACCATCAGCGGCGGTACCCGCGCCAACGTCGTCGCGGGTGCCGCCCGGGCCGAACTCGGCCTGCGCTTCGCCACCCCGGTCGCCGAGGCCGCCGTACTCGGCGCCCTCGACGCGCTCGCCCCCGTCCGCGCGGGTGCGGAGGTCACCGTCACCCGGCTCTCGTACCGCCCCGCATGGGAACGCGACCCGGCCAACCCGTTGGCCGCGCACCTTGCGTCGCTCGCCGCCGAGCTGGGCCTGGACCTGGCCACCGGCACATCCGGTGGCGCCGGGGACACCAATCTCACCGGTGCGCTCGGGATCCCCACCGTCGACGGCCTCGGCCCGGACGGTGCGGGCGCCCACTCCATGTCCGAACGTGCCTCGATCAACTCACTGCTGGCCCGCGCCGCCCTGCTCGCCGCCTACCTCACCACACCCGAGGAGTCCGCATGACCACCGACCAGATCGCCGCACTGACCCGCCCGCCGGCCCTCGGCCCCGGCGACCGGGTGGCCGTCACCGCCGCCTCCGGCCCCCCGCGCGCCGCGGAACTGGAGAAGGCCGTTGCGGCCCTGGAGACGCTCGGCCTGATCGTCGACGTGCTGCCCTCGGCCCGCGCCGCCGGCATCCCGCTCGACTATCTCGCCGGCGACGACGCCCTCCGTGCCGCCGACCTCACCACCGCCCTCACCGACCCGCGCTACCGCGCCGTCTTCATGGCGCGCGGCGGCTACGGCGCCCAACGCACCCTGGAGGGCGTCGACTTCGCCGCCATGGGTACCCCCGCCCCGCGTACCCTCATCGGCTACTCGGACGTCACCGCGCTCATCGAGGCGGTCGCCACACACCTCGGCTGGGTCTCGCTGTTCGGACCCATGCCGGTCTCGGACGACTTCGCCCCCGGCGCGTACGCCTTCGATTCCATGACCCGGATGCTGTTCACTCCGGCAGAGGTCACCGGTCTGACGTTCCCTGCGGCCCGCACCCTGGTCCCCGGCGCAGCCGAAGGCATCACCCTCGGCGGCACCGCGAGCCTGCTCTGCTCCTCGCTGTCCACGCCCACCTCGCGTCCGGCCCGCGGCGGCATCCTCTTCCTGGAGGACGTCGACGAGGAGCCGTACCGGCTGGACCGCATCCTCACCCAGCTGCGCCGCTCCGGTTACCTCGACGGCGTCGCGGGCATCCTCTGCGGCACCTTCACCGGCTGCGGCGACCCGGCCGAGATCGACGCCCTGCTCGTCGACCGGCTCGGCGACCTCGGCGCCCCGGTCCTGGCCGGCGCCGACATCGGCCACGGTGTTCCGATGCAGACCTTCCCGGTCGGTGTCCGGGCCCGTCTCGACGCCGACGCGGGCACGCTCACCTTCGACGGACCGGTGCTCGCCTGACCGATCGGCCGGTCCGGGGGCCGCGTCCTGCCGACGCGGTGGCCGAGAACACCCGGGACGAGAAACGCCGGCGCGGCGGGGAGAAGTTCCCCGCCGCGCCGGCGCGTGTGCCGGCCGGATGCCAGGACTACTCGCGCTCACCCGCGGTGGACCTGCGACGCCGGATCAGCAGACCGGCGAGGACGACGACCAGCGCCGCTCCACCGCCGACGGCCACCCAGGTCCCGGTCGACGTGGAGGAGCCGGCCGCTGCGTCCTTGGTGGGCGGAGCGGCCTTGGCGTAGTTCCAGAAGGCCAGCTGGGTGGGCATCACACCTGTCGAGTCCGCCTTGCCGGAGACGAGCCCCTTCACGGTGTCGGTCCGGGACGCGTAGAGACCGTTGTCGTAGTACAGGATCATGTCCTGGTTGTGCCGGTAGAGGATGTCCTGCATCTCGCCGACGATGCGCGTACGTTCGGCCGGGTCGAACGCCTTGATCTGCTCCTGGAAGAGCTTGTCGTACTCCTTGTCGCAGTGGAAGGCGTCGGTGGAGCCGCTGGTGCCGTCGCTCTGCGGCCGGGTGTCGCACGTCTGAATGCCGAGCATGTAACTCGGGTCGGGGCCGGTGCCCCAGCTGTCCATCAGCATGTCCCAGTCGCCCTTGGCGAGGTTGTCGTTCAGCTTGGTCATCGCGAACGGCTGGATCGTGATCTCGATGCCGATGTCCTTGAGCCAGCCCTTGACGTAGGAGGAAATCTGCGCGTCGCCGGTGCTGTCGGAGTGGATACCCAGGCGCAGATTCAGCTTCTTGCCGGACTTCGGCGCCGTGCGTATGCCGTCCTTGCCCTTCTTGTAACCCGCCTGGTCGAGCAGCGCGTTGGCCTTGGCCAGGTCGAAGTCGACCGTGTCCGCAGGCTTCGGCGTCCACGCCCACTGGCTCCAGGCGGGCGGCAGGTAACCCACGCCCGGCGCGCCCAGATTGTTGAGGACCTTCTTGACGAGGGTCTTCTTGTCCGTCGCGTAGGCGATGGCGGTGCGCACGGCCTGGTCGGCGAGCACGGGGTTCGCCGTGCCGATCGGCTTCTCGTCACGGGTCCTGGCCCCGGCGTTGATCTCGATGGCGGACCAGTGGTGGCCGGGCGTCTGGAACGCCTTGACGTTCTTCTCGTCCTGCAGGGCATTGAACTGGGTGGAGTTCATCGAGGTGACGTAGTCGATCTGGCCGCTGCGCAGGGCGGCCACCGCGGCATCGGTCGTCTTGTACTGCTGCTCGAGCAAGTGGTCGAACTTGGGGGCGCCGAGGAAGAAGTCCTTGTTCGCGTCGAGCTTGGCGTACTGCTCGGTCTTGTACGTGGTCAGCTTCCAGGGGCCGTAACCCACCACCGGGAAGCTGTTGTTCTTGAAGCTCTTGAGATCGCCGGTGTGCTTCTCCCAGATGTGCTTGGGCACGATCGGGATGCTGCTGGGGGTGGAGACGTACAGCATGTTCGACTGCGGTTCCTTGGTGGTGATCACCAGGGTGTTCGCATCGGTCGCCTCGACCTTGGCGAAGTTCCGGACCAGCGAGCCGTTGGCGGTGGCCGCGGTCTCGTTCGTCATGATCAGGTTCAGCGTCCAGGCCGCGTCCTCGGCCGTGATCGGCTGGCCGTCGGACCACTTCAGACCCTGGTGCAGCTTGAAGGTCCAGCTCAGCTTGTCGGCGGAGGTGGTCCAGGAGTCCGCGAGGTACGGAGCCGCGCTGCCGTCCGGCTTGAGGGAGTTCAGCGAGGGATACACCTGGCCGAAGATGTCCAGGGCACCGTCGAAGTAGGCGAGGAACGGGTTGAGTGTGTCCACTCCGGAGGTGTTCATGGTCACGCGGAGCGTGGTGCCGCCGGACGCGGCCGCCGGAGTGGGCAGCGCGACGAGTGGCAGTGCCAGCGCGGCGAGTGCCGCGGCGGTCCTGCGAAGAATGCGCACGTTCAACGGGGACAACTCCCTTGTATATGGGTGGTGGAGGTCGAGAAGGAGGAGCGCCTGAGGGCACCGTAGTCAGTAAAATTCGCCACACTCGGCTTCGACGTCAAAAATTTACAAAGACCGGGTGGTCGGCCCCGCGGACGGAGCCGGCCACCGTCACCGAGACGTGGTCAGCTGCTGAGGTGGTAGTAGCCGAGCAGGTCCGTGTGCGAGGCGACCGTGTCCTGCCGGACATAGGTGCCGGTGTGCGAGGCGTTGATCATCATCCCGTTGCCGATGTAGACCCCCACGTGGTGCACCGTCGACGCCGAGCCGCCGAAGTACACCAGGTCACCGGGGATCGCGGTGGCTGCGGTGACCTGCGTGAGGCGCGGGTTGACGACCTGGTCACGGGTGGTCTGACCGATGTCGCCGGCCCCCGCCCGCCAGTACAGCCAGCGGGTGAAGCCCGAGCAGTCCAGGCCCACTTCCTTGTCCGCCGGGCACGGTGTGATCGATCCGCTGTAGTCGTCGCAGATGCCGATCGACGGGCCGAAGTCCGTCTCGTGGCCGCCGCCCCAGACGTACTGGATGTTCTGACCGGTGGCCTGCTGCGCGAAGTTCACGACCGCCGCGTAGCGCCCGGAGCCGAGGTCCGTGGGCTGCTGCGGCGCAGGGTCGCCGTAGAGCTTCGCCTTGGTCGCCGGGTTCACCTCACCGGTGGCCGACAGGCCCACCGACGACTGGTACGTGCGCACCGCGGCGGTGGTGGTGGAACCGAGGACGTGGTCCACCGTCAGCCCTGCGCCATGGGCGTTGAGCTTGTTCTGCAGCTCGGTGACGCAGCCGTCGCTCTCGTTCTGCTCCAGGTCGACCGGGCAGCTCAGGGAGCGCAGGTCGATCGCCACCGCAGGGTCCTCGTAGTACAGCGCGGCCTTGGTGGCCGGACCGACCAGACCGTCCGAGGTGAGGCCGTGGGACGTCTGGTAGGCCTGCACCGCGGCGGTGGTTGCCGGGCCGAAGTCGCCGTCCACGGTCAGTCCGGCCCCGCCGGAGTTCAGCAGTGTCTGAAGCTCCGTCACGCACCCGCTGGCCTGGCCCTGCTTGATGGTGCTGGGGCAGTCGGAGGACAGCAGGTTGGTCCGCGCGGGTACCGTCGCCGCCATCGAGGGGGCGGCGGCGCTCAGCGCGAGCAGTCCGGCCGCGACCGCGACCGCCAGACCGCGGCCGGCCCGCAGCCGCATTCCGTACGCAGGCATGATTCTCCTTCGATTCGCCATCAGTCGCGGGTCACTTGCCGGCTTGCAGGGCGGTCCAGGTCAGGCTGCCGACGATGCCGTCGGCGGTGAGCCCCTGGGAGGTCTGGTACGCCTTCACGGCGGTGGTGGTGGCCGGGCCGAAGTCGCCGTCGATGCTGAGCGTCTGGCCGCGGGCCGCGATCAGCGCCCGCTGGAGACGCATGACATCCACCCCGGAGGCGCCGGACTGGAGGGTCGGCTTGGTTCCGGCGGAGAGCAGTGCGGTCCAGGTGTGGGAGTCCACGGTGCCGGTGACCGGCAGCGCCTTGGCGCTCTGGTACGACCGGACCGCGGTGGTGGTGCTCGCACCGAACACGCCGTCCACCGCACCGCTGTAGTGGCCCTGGCGCAGCAGCAGGCACTGGGCCGCGCTGACGGCGCCGCCGGAGGCACCGGCCGTGATCGAGCCGTACAGCGAGAAGTCCAGGCTCGCGGAGCAGGTGGAGTTGCCGAACGGCCCCGTGCCCACGTCCAGGTAGTCCCGGTCGATGTTCATGGTCACGCCGCCCCAGGTCTCGTCGGTGTCCCCGGTGAGCTGGTGGATGCGCTGGTGGCCGGCCCAGTAGTCGTTCGGCACATACGGTGTGGCGTCGGTGTCGGCCGCGCTGTTCCAGCGGGCGAACCAGATGTGGTCGGGCATCGTGTAGGTGCCCGCGGTGTACTCACCGGCCAGGTCGACCATGCCCGAACCGGCGGAGGAGTAGACCCCCGACAGGTAGCCGTTGGCGTGCAGTTCGTCGGTCCAGGCGCTCAGGAAGGTCATCACCGCGTCACTGCACGTGGCGCTGGTCTGGTCGTACGCCTCCATGTCGTTGTAGAGCACGCTGCCCTGGGGAAGTCCGAGCGCCTGGGCGGCGGCGATGGACTCCTGGGCCTCGGAGTGACCCTGGCTCGCGGCGGTGGACAGCGTGTACGACACCTTGTGGCTGAAGGAGTTGCACGGCGCCTGGAGGCCGACGTGGATCGGGATGATGTGCCAGCCGGCCTGGGTCTGGGTCTGGATCCACGGCGCGGTCAGGTTCGGCTGGTCGCACGCGGCGCTGATGCCGCTGATGTACACCCCGACGGCCCGGAACGGCGAGGCGGACCAGGCGGACATCTGGGCGTTGGACGGTGCGGCGCACGGGTCGAAACCGAGACCCGTGTAGGTGCCGGGCTGCGGAGCCACGGCGGACGCGGACGCGGACGCGGCCGCCTCGGTCGCGGCGGTGCCTGACAGGGTCACGGCCTTCGCGCCGGTGTCCAGGGCGGCGCTGTCCAGGATCGTCTGGGCGGCGGAGTCGTCCGTGCCGACCGAGGCGGTGACCAGCACTCCGGCCGCGGGTACCGCCTGGCGTATCCGCCCTGACGACGCGTCGGCGGTGCGCGGAACCGCGGCTCTGGCGGTGCCCTTCGGCGCGATCCGGGTGGAGCCGTCCATCGACTTCCGGCCCGTCGCGTCCAGCGGCTCGATCACCAGAGCTTCGGTGCGCCCGACCAGACCGGCCGGACAGGTGGCCTGTCCGGCCGGTGTGGCGTGGCCGAGGTAGACCGCGTGATGGTCGAAGCGGACACAGGTGTCGGGGGCGGCGGCCAGGTCGATGACAGGCCAACTGCTGGGCACGCGTACGTGATAGCCCCGGTAGGAGACGTCCTTGGCGCCGTCGGCTGCTCCGGCCGGCGCCGCGGCTCCGGCCAGCGCGGTGGCGGTCAGTGCGGCCAGCGCGGTGAGCATGGTGGTGGCGCGCAGACGGACTCTCGGCGGTCTGGGCAGTGTCATGGCACTCCAGGTCGGCATCTGGGATGGACAGGACTGTGCACCTTTCACCCGGACCACGGGTCGGCGCGCACTGTCGTGCGACGCCGCCGCGGCTGGGCAGCCGAAAGGTAGCGCGTCATTGAGTTGCGTCGCACTACCTCTTGCCGAAAATTTCTTACCAACGAGTTCCGGCCACCGGGAAGTTCTGAGCGCGAGGGCGACCGTGATCCGGTCGTCGGGCGGGACCGGCGATGAAAGCTCGTTCGCGGCAGTGAATTGTTCGCCCGCCGGTTTCCGGCGCGGCTCGATCGGTCCCACGGGGAGGACGATGAGTGGTGTTGTTCATGAAACTGCCCCTGGACAACAACGGGACCGACCGGTAAGGGCGTTCGTGGTCCCCGTAGCTGATCCGGGTGGCCGGGTCCGGGGCGATGCACGATGGCGAAGCTGTGACGACCGGCCGGGCAGAACACCGGAGCGCCTCCGCCGAGCACCTCGACGGCCAGGCCGCCGGGGCGCGACGCTCAGGATCCGCGGTGGCGCCTTTTGCGGAGATCGGCACGCGCGGATCCCGGGGCGGGGTGCAGGACCGGCCCGCCGACGCCGGGCGCTGCGCGGCGGGGGGGCCACGGGGGGGATGAAGGGATTGGCGGCGATGTTGCGATGTCCATGACCTTCTTTGTTGACGTGACGGTGCGCGGCTATGAGCTCGATACGCAGGGACATCTGAACCAGGCCGTCTACCTGCAGTACGCCGAGCACGCACGGTGGGAGCTGCTGCGTGCCGCCGGTCTGCCGCAGGAGAAGCTGCTGGCCAGCGGCGTGGGCCCGGTCGCGCTCGAGACCACGGTGAAGTTCCGGCGGGAGCTGCGTGGTGGCGAGCGGGTACGGGTGACCTGTCAGTTCGTATACGGCGCCGGCAAGACCTTCGAGGTCGTCCAGCGGATCCTCAAGGAGGACGGCAAGGTCGCGGCGGAGGTCACGGGCGTGGCGGGCATGCTCGATCTGACGGCTCGCAGGCTCATCGCCGATCCGGCCGGCCATCTCGCTTCGCTCGCCGAGAATCCGGACCTGCTCAGCGGGTGACCGGGGGCCTGGCCGGCGTGCGGGGGCCTCCCGTGTCCCGCCGTGCTCCGGGCGGTGCCCAGCCAGGACCGACCGGTCCGAATACGATGAACCTCGTACGATGGGGTGCCCCGACGAAGCGATGAAGTGGAGCCGACGTGACAGCCCCCAGCGCCACCGCCGCCACGGTCACCGGCTCCCGGGTGCTCGCCCACCCGGCCCGCGAGGAGATCCGGATCGAGGGGGTCCTCCACGCGCTCTCCGACCCGATGCGGCTGAGGGTGGTCCGCGAGCTGGCTGCCGCCGACGGCGAACTCACCTGTTCCCGCATCGAACTGCCGGTGTCCAAGTCCACCTCCACGCACCACTTCCGGGTGCTGCGCGAGAGCGGAGTGGTCCGGCAGAGCTATCGGGGGACCGCCAAGATGAACGGGCTCCGCCGAGACGATCTGGACACGCTCTTCCCCGGGCTGCTCGACGCCGTTCTCGACGCGGCGAACCGGCAGGCGGACCGGTTCGGAGGGGCCTGACGCCCCGGCCGCCCACGGCGGCGCTTCGGCTTCAGCCCCGTTCGGCGTGGGCGGCATCCAGCAGCCCTGCCCAGTCCGGGATCTTCACCGGCCCGCGGCCGAGCGACCGCCCGAGATCTGCTTCCGCCCGCTCGATCGACAGCCAGCCGTCCCATTCGACCGGCCGGATACCGCACGCCCGCAGCGCGGCCACCGGATCGGGCGCCGATGTCCGCTCCATGAGCAGCGGGGCGTCGTCCAGCAGCGACCCGACTGTCTCCTTCGCGCACGACCGGTTCGAGCCGATCACCCCGGTCGGCCCCCGCTTGATCCACCCCGCGACGTACTCCCCGGGCGAGGGCGCCCCGTCACGCAGCACCCGGCCCGCCAGATGCGGCACCGTGCCGAGCGCCGGATCGAACGGCAGACCGGGCAGCGGCAGCCCGCGGTAGCCGACGGCCCGCAGGACGAGCTGGGCGTCGATCTCCTCGTACGCACCCGTGTCCCGTACGCCGCCGCTGCCGTCCGGTGCGGTACGGGCGAAGCGCACCCCAGCCACCCGGCCGTCCCGTTCCAGCAGCTCGACCGGGCGCAGGAAGAACCGCAGGTGGATGGCGCGCTCCTGGTCGGACCCGGTGTCGTGGGCGCCCGCCTCGGCCCAGCCGCGCAGCACCTCGATGTTGCGTCGCGCCGCCGCTGACAGGGGCGCCGCCGATCCCGCCGGTGCCGCGCCGGTGGCGTACGCCGGATCGAGGGCGAGTTCGGCACCGTCCACGACGACCCGGGCCCCGGGCAGCCCGCCGAGCTCGCGCAGTTCCTTGGTGGTGAACCTGGCCTGGGACGGCCCGCGCCTGCCGGCCATGTGCACCTCCCGCACCCGGCTGCCGGCCAGCGCGCCGAGCGCCGGGTGGGGCACGTCGGTGGGCCTCAGCTCCTCGGCGCTCCGCGCGAGGATCCGTGCCACGTCGACCGCCACATTGCCGACCCCGATCACCACGACCGAACGGGCCCGCAGGGCGAAACCTCCGGCCACGGCGTCGGGGTGCGCGCTGTACCAGGAGACGAACTCGGTGGCCGAGTGGCTGCCGGGCAGCTCCTCACCCGGAACGGCGAGGCTGCGGTCCGTAGCAGCTCCGACGCAGTACACCACCGCGTGGTAGAGCTCGCCGAGCCGCTCGGGCGGGATCCCGTCCCCGCCCACCTCGACATTGCCGAGGAAGGTGATCCGCTCGTGCTGCAGAACGGTACGCAGACTGTTCTGCAGCGACTTGATCTTCTCGTGGTCGGGGGCCACCCCGTAGCGTACGAGTCCGTACGGACAGGGGAGCCGGTCCAGCACGTCCACCCGGATGCCGGGCACCCGGTCCTGCTCGACCAGAGCCTGGGCGGTGTAGACCCCGCTGGGACCGGAGCCGACGACGGCGACACGGAGCACGGCGCACCCCTTCCCGGAGGATGCCTCCAGCATCGCACCGGCGGGGCGGGGCGGGGGAGAGGCGCGTCCTCGCCGCCTCCGGAACTCCCCGAACGGCTGTCACGGGCCCCGCATCCTTCATCAGGAGGACAACGAACGCATCCGGTCGATCTCGGCCGTCTGCTGGGCGACGACATCGTCGGCCATCTCCTCGACCTGCACGTTGTTCCCCTCCGAAAGGGCCTCCGTCGCCATCGTGATAGCTCCCCGGTGGTGGGTGATCATCAGCTTCAGGAAGAGTTCGTCGAAGGCGGTGCCGTGCGCCGCCCGCAAGTGCTTCAGCTGCGACGGTGTCGCCATCCCGGGCATGCCGGAGTGGTCATGACCGGTCTCCCGCTTCTCGCCGTCGTGGTGCTCGAGCCATCCCTCCATGGCGCCGATCTCCGGACCCTGCGCCGCGGCGATGCGTTCGGCGAGGCGTTTGACCCGGCTGGAGGCGGAACGGGACGGCACCAGAGCAGTCAACTCCACTGCCTGGGTGTGGTGCTGGATCATGCGTTGTACGTAGCGGAAGTCGGCAGAGTTGGGGGTGTCGTCCCCGGCGGCCTCTGCGGCCTCCGCTGCGGAAAGTGTCTGTGCGGGCTCGCCGGGCTTCCCTGGCGCGAGCACCGAACGGCCTCCGTCCGCATGCTTGTTCGCCTGAGGGGCGTCACTGTCCACATCGCATGCGACGAGCGTGAGCACGGCCGCCGAAAGGGCCGCGACGAGGATCGATACGCGCAGGCGCGCAGTCCGACGGCGGATCAACAAAGCTGCCTCCATTGCCACATGAGGTGGTTGCGGGCGGTTTCTGCTCGCATCCGAACAGTGCCCGGCAGAAACTTTCATTACGTCTCTGTTGCCATCTGTTGGGATACCCATGGGAAGGAAGATACTGCCGGGGTCCGTCAACTCTTCAACCACGTACGGATACTTGGGAGGAATCAGTGACCTCGTTGCACACCGTCCCGGCAGGTCTCGGACGCCTGGGTGTGGCGGCCGCCGCCGCCGGACTCCTTGCCACGGTGCTGGCGGCCGGACCCGCGGCCGCGACGCCCGATCCCGGTGACTTACCCGCCGTCCGTTCCGGCGTCTCCGCCGGCCGGCAGGCCGCTGCCGCGGCCGCCATCGAGGCCGGCGAGGTGCCGGGCGTGGACGAGATCGTCCACAGCGACAACATCACCCATCTCACCAACGTCCCTAAGGACGCGCTGCAGGGTCTCAACACGGACCTGGCGTTCCAGGGCAGGTACGCCTTTGCCGGAAACTACGACGGCTTCCGGATCTACGACATCAGCAACCCGAAGGTCCCGAGGACCGTCGCCCAGGTCCTCTGCCCGGGATCGCAGAACGACATCTCGGTCTCCGGGAACCTGCTGTTCCTGTCCACCGACTCGTCGCGCAGCGACAACTCGTGCACCAGCACCACTCAGCCCGCCACGGAGAAGTCCTCCTGGGAGGGCATGAAGATCTTCGACATCAGCGACAAGCGCAACCCGAAGTACGTCGCCGCCGTCGAGACCGCGTGCGGTTCGCACACCCACACGCTGGTTCCCCGGCGCAGCAGTGTGTACGTGTACGTCTCCTCGTACTCACCGAGCGACACCTTCCCCGACTGCAGGCCGCCGCACGACGGCATTTCCGTCATCAAGGTGCCGCGCAAGGCGCCCGAGGAGGCCGCGGTCGTGAACTTCCCGGTGCTCTTCCCGGACGGCGGCAACCCGGGCGCGCCCACCAACCCGGGTGTCTCGAAGACGACCGGATGCCACGACATCACCGTGCTGCCGTCGAAGAACCTGGCCGCCGGTGCCTGCATGGGCGACGGCCTGCTGTTCTCCATCGAGGACCCGGAGAACCCCCGGATCATCGACCGGGTGCAGGACAACGTGAACTTCGCGTTCTGGCACTCGGCGACGTTCAACCAGAAGGCGGACAAGGTCGTCTTCACCGATGAGCTCGGCGGCGGCGGCGCCGCCACCTGCAACGAGGAGATCGGGCCCAAGCGGGGTGCCGACGGCATCTACGACATCGTCGGCAGGGGCGACCACCGCAAGCTGGTCTTCCGCAGCTACTTCAAGATCGACCGCCCGCAGGCCGCCACCGAGGTCTGTGTCGCCCACAACGGTTCGATCATCCCGGTCAAGGGCCGTGACCTGATGGTTCAGGCCTGGTACCAAGGCGGGGTCTCGGTATGGGACTTCACCGACTCCTCGGCGCCGAAGGAGATCGCGTACTTCGAGCGCGGCCCCGTCAACCTCGATGCCGTCACCACAGCCGGCCCCTGGTCGGCGTACTACTACAACGGCTACATCTACTCCAACGACATCGCCAAGGGCTTCGACGTCCTGCGGCTCGACGACCGGCGGACCGACCCGGCGAAGCGGGTACGGATACCGGAGCTCAACGTGCAGACCCAGCCGGACTACTTCGACCACTGATCCGGCCGCACCACGGCGTGTTCCTCCGGGCGGATCCTCGCCGGGCGGAACACGCCCACGCGGCCGCGCCGCGAACACCCCCGGGCCGCCGGACACGTCCGCGAGCGCGGCCACGCCGGGGCATCCGTTCCCTACGCGGCTTCGTACCGGTGGGCCCGGCCGCCACGCCACTCGACCCATTCGGGGATGTCGAGGAGCCGCTCGGGGTCGTCGAGCCCCGCACCCTCCAGGAAGACGATCACATCGTGATCGGAGTGGGCGAGACCCAGGATCCGGGCCCGCCCGTCACGCTGGACGGTGACACGTCGCCCGCCGGAGGGCGACGGCCGGAAAATCACGATCGGGGCAGAAGTCATGACTCCAGGGTGCTGGGCATCGTGCCACGGCGCACAGTGAATGACCGACCCGGCCGACGGGATCCCGGGGCGCATGGCCGAGGATCTTCTCCACGTCCGGGCGGTCCGACGCTCGTCGGAGGTGGCATCACCGCCGGTCACCGTGGACGGCGAGGGTGAATCCGGGTCACGGTCCGGCCGCGTGACCGGCTGATTCAGGGGCTCAGGCCCAGGGGAGTCCTTCCGGACCCGGCCGGACTGTCAGGCGGCGGACCTCGCGCTGCCGCCCGTCACCGCTGCCCACTCCACCAGCAGGCGCTGGTACTGGTCCTCGTCGTCCGGGGACAGGCACCCGCCCGAATGCTGCCACAGGTCGCGAATCTCTTCATTCACCACTGCGGCGGAGCGCACGGAATCAGATGAGTATGGAGGACGGGACATGCCTCCAGGCTAAGGCCACGGTGTGACAATCAGACCCATTGGGCGTCAGGGACATCTCTCACATGTTCGCCCTCCCGATCATGGAACCAGTCCGAGGGCCCGCAGCGCGTCCGGCCTCTCCTCCACCGGCAGATGTTCCACGAAGCGCACGTCGCAGCCCAGCGCCGCCGCTCCACCGTCCGCGTGCCGGTCGTCTCCGACCATCACCACATCCGTCGGATCCTGCTGGATGAGTGTGCAGGCGGTGTGAAAAAGCTGTGGATCCGGCTTCTGCACGCCGTGCTCGTACGACAGGACATAGGCATCGACCCGGGCGTCCAGTCCATGGGCCCGGAAGACCGGTCGCAGGTCCCAGCCGATGTTGCTGACCACGCAGACCCGGATCCCGCTCGCGCGCAGCGACCCCAGAACCTCCTCCGCATCG
Source organism: Streptomyces sp. NPDC058231 (assembly GCF_042882275.1). Lineage (NCBI taxonomy): Bacteria > Bacillati > Actinomycetota > Actinomycetes > Kitasatosporales > Streptomycetaceae > Streptomyces > Streptomyces sp. NPDC058231. The sequence goes on from NZ_JBHVWN010000022.1 coordinate 94,795, forward strand.
GGATACGGCCGCCACGCCGCCGGTGATCGGTGCCGGTCGTACAGCGCGTCGTACAGCCCTGGATCCGGCAGGGCCACCTGACGGGCCAGACCGACGTACGCCTCCCGGTGCCGTTCCGCGCTCTCGTCGCGTGTGGCCCACACCTCGGCGAGCCGGTCGGGGACGTGCTGCGGAGCCGGGCCGCCCGGCAGCGCCCCTGCGGCCGTCAGACCCTCCGCGTATCGCTCGAAGGCGGCGGCGTCCACGCGCATCTCCTGCTCGGCGAGGACCGCGGCGAGCCAGGACCGCACCGATTCGACGCGGAACAGGGTCCCGGAGAAGTCGAAGAGCACACCTTTGATCATCATGGCCCGATCCTTGCCGGTTCAGGGAGCGCGCGGCAAGCCCGCCCGCCCGCGCCCCTCGTACCGGGCGAATCCGGCGATCGAGAACGCGACCAGCGCTGCTCCTGTCAGCCAGCCGCCCAGGACATCGCTCATCCAGTGCACCCCCAGATAGAGCCGGGTGACCCCCACCCCGATCACCGAGATCCACGCCACCGCGAGTGCGCCCGCCCACACCCGCCTTCCCACCCCGTGCCGGTGCAGCAGCCACAGGAGCAGGCCGCAGCTCACCATCGCGGTCATGGCGTGACCCGACGGGAACGCCGAATACTGTGCGGAGTCGACCGGGTCCGGCCACCGCGGGCGTGCCCGTCCGATCGCCGCCTTGAGCCCCTGCTGCAGCACCGCGGCGATCAGGCTCGTCGCCGCCACCCACCCCGCGAGCACCCGTTCCCCGCGCCACCACAGCAGGACCACCGCCACCGCGACGAGAAGACGCATCGTCCAGGGGTCCCACACCCAGTCCGTCAGGATCCGGTTGACGTGCACGAGCCCCGGCTCCGTCACCGCCCGCCGGTGCAGTGTCCCGGCGACCGTACGGTCCAGAGCCATCAGCGGGGACCAGCGCACGGCAACCAGGACCAGCAGCGCCAGGGCCGGTACGGCGCACGCGATGCCGGCCCCGAGAGCGGACGACCAGCTGGGCGCACGGTCCGGCGGGAGCGGGCGCGCGGAAGGGGAGATCATGGGGGTGATCCTGGCCGACGGACCGCGGGTCCGCCTACCTCAGCGCGCTGAGTCCCGGCACGAAGGCCACCAGCAGCGGCACCACCGGCACCAGTGCGGCGGCCGCGGTCAACCGCAGCCGCCGTGCGGCGGTCAGCCGTTCCACCGGGGACAGGAGCCGGTTCACCCGCAGCGGCAGCTGTGCGTCAGGCGCCTGGGAAGGTCCGAAGACGCCCCGGTCCTCGTTCAGTTCGACCAGTGCGAGAGCGATCGTCAGCCGGCCGAAGCGCCGAGACGCCACATCGTCCGCGGCCAGCTCGACGAGTCGGTGCATCTCGTCACGGAACGCGGCGAACACCGGAACCTGCGGGAATCCGGTCGCCAGCGCCGTGGAACAGTGCAGCAGCCAGTCGTGCCGTGCCTGCGCGTGCCCCTGCTCATGGGCGAGCACCGCATCCAGCTGACGGCCTTTCAGTCGGCCAAGTGCCGCTGTGGTGATGACCAGTTGGGGCGCAGCTCCTGGAAGCCACCAGGCATCAGGGCGCTCACCCTCCAGCACCACGAGCCGGCTGCCGGACTCCTCGCCGGGCATCAACGGGGAACGGACCAGTAGTTCGGCCCGGCGCTGCTTGCGCCGCAGCCGCGCCCGGCGGATCTCCCGGGTCAGCATCGCCACGGTCCAGACGCCGCCCAGCGCCAACAGCACGGCGATGACGGCGGACCACGGCCCGTACGCGGCCAGCGCGTAGGCCTCCACCACGGCGTGCGGCGCGGGCGCGAACACCTGCCCACGCACCGCCTGCCAGGCGGCGGCCGCGCTGAAGGTCATGGAGAGGCCGAAGGACAGCAGCACCCCGGCCACCACGCACTGCCACACCCACAGCGCCACGACGGGCTCGCGCTCCGGCCATTCGGCCCGCGCCATCAGCCGCGGGGTCACGACGGCGGCCAGTGCACCGAGCAGCAGCAGCACGAGGGAGACCAACATGACGTCAGCCTATGAGGGGTGCGGTACCCACGGGTATGGCCGCGCGCGGCAAGTGACGTACGCCACCGTCGGCTCCGCCCCTCGTCTCACAGCGTGAGCAGCATCGCGAGCATCGCGATCCCCATCGTCAGCCGGCAGGCCAGTGCCAGCTCCGGCCGTGCCCCCCAGGCACCCCCCGCCTGCTCACCGCCCGCACCCGCGGTGACGGCGACGGGTATCAGCCGGGCCCCGGACCGCAGCACGTAGGCCGTGTAGTAGACCAGCAGCAGCCCGGTCAGCAGCGGCACACCACCGGCGACGTGGGCCATCTGATGCATGCCGTGCCCACTGGCTCCGCCGTGCCCCGCCCCGCCGTTGCCCGGTGCCATCGCCACGGCCATGTAGACCATCGCCAGCGAGCCGACCAGATGGTGCAGATGGTGGCCCCTGTGCCGGGCGAACCAGAGGGCGCGCAACGCGGCACCGCCGAACAGCGCCACGTACACCGCCCATCCCCAGGCGGGCGCGGGGACCGCCGCGGCGGGTAACGCCATCGCGGCCATGCCGAAGCCCATCACCGCCTCCGCGCGCGCTGTCCTGCGCTCCTCCTCCGTCCCGCTGCGCATCCGCAGCAGGCAGTAGGCGCCCGTCACCCCGCACAACGCCATCAGCAGCCAGCCGGACATCGCCGGTCCGTGCACAGCGCACCTCCCCAGGACGTACGACGTCGGTGTCGACTAGTCGATGCCCAGGTCCGGCAGATCGTACGCAGCGCACTGATGTACAAGGGGAGCGCGTGGGAGGAGCTCACCGAAGGGGCGAGGTGCCTCGGGTTCCGACGGCGGCGGCGCGGACCTCCGTCGTCAGGGCCGGTGGCGCAGCGGATGGTCCTCCGGAACCTCGACGACGGCGATCCGCACCCCGTCCGGATCGGAGATCCACATCTCCACGAGCCCCCACGGCTCGCGCACCGGCGGCCGCTCCACGTGGACGCCGCGGGCCGACAGCTCCTCGTGTGCCGCCCGGACGTCAGCGACCTGCATCCACAGCTGCAGACCGGGCGACGGCGACGCGGCGGAGCGCCCGGAGACCTCCAGGAAGCCGCCGCCCAGGAAGTAGACCGTGCCCCGCTCGGGCCCCGTGCCGAACTCCCGGTACACCGGCAGTCCGAGGGACTCCCCGTAGAACGTCCGCGATCGCTCGGGGTCCGTCGGGCGCAGCAGGACGCGGCTGCTCAGCACATGCACCATGCGCCAGACCCTAAGGGCTGTGCCGCGATCCGCGGGGGATCGGCGCACGGCGACGGATGCGGTGCGCCGCAAGGTGGAGGGGCACCCTCGCAACCGGTTGGGTGCGGTCGGACCGACAGTGCGGCGAGGCGCCGTGGCCGTCACCGTGTGCATGCCGTGGATCACGGGACAGTCCTTGGGCGTGAGCCGCCGGGTTACGCTGCTGCGGCACGGCCTCAGCAGCGAACGGAGAGCTTCACCATGGACACCGCCCCGCCCCGCGAATCGACACAGCTGACCTTCCGCGACGCCACGGAGGCCGATGTGCCCGCGCTCGTGACGCTGATCGAATCGGCGTACCGGGGGGACTCCAGCCGGGCGGGCTGGACGACCGAGGCGGACATCCTGCAGGGGCAGCGGACCGACCCGGAAGGTGTCCGCGCAGTCGTCGAGTCTCCCGGCAGCCGCCTGCTGGTGGTCGAGCGGGACGGCGGACTGATCGCCTGCTGCCAGCTCGAACACCGTGGTGAGGCCGCCTACTTCGGGATGTTCGCGGTCCGCCCGGAACTGCAGGGCGGCGGGCTCGGCAAGGCGATCATCGCCGAGGCCGAGCGCACCGTCAGGGAGAGCTGGGGAGCGACCGAGATGCACATGACCGTGATCTCGGTGCGCGAGGAGCTGATCGCCTACTACGAGCGCCGCGGTTACCGCCGCACCGGGGAACTGAGCCCGTTCCCGTACGGCGACGAGCGCTTCGGGATTCCGCAGCGCGACGACCTCGCCTTCGAGCTGCTGATCAAGGATCTGAAGAACTAGGGTCTTTCGTTCGGATCACGCCCGGCGCGGGTGCCCCGGACGGCCCCCCTGGCCGCCCACCGCTGGAAGCGGCCGTCGGTGTGGACATCGACCCGGATCCGTAACGGGACCGCGGGCCTCACGTTGTGGGGGTGGAAACCCGCCTCGGGCTCTCGGTACGAAAGTGGTCGCTCATGGGAACCGTTCGACATCTGCAGACGGAGGACGCGGACATCGCGTTCTGGGACGAGGGAAGCGGGGAGCCGGTCCTCCTGGTCCACGCCTCCTTCTGTGCCGACTGGTTCGCCCCGCTTGCCCAGTTGCTGCCGGGCTGCCGGGTCGTGCGCACGCACCGTGCGGGTTACGGCCTCAGCCGTGACCTGAGCGGCGGGCTGAGCCTCGTCGATCACGCCCGGCACCTCGCCGACGTCCTTCAGGCCCGGGGGATCGAGCGGGCCCATGTGGTCGGCCACTCAAGCGGTGGCAGCGTGGCCCTGCAATTGGCGGCCGCACACCCCGGACTGGTGGGGTCGATGGTGCTCATGGAACCGGCATTTCCGCATGTCGCGGGCGAGTCGAAGAGCGATGCGATGCGCAACGCGGTCGCCGCCGCCAAGGAAGGCGATCTGGAGCGGGCGTTCGACTTCTTCCCCGGGCACGTCTGCAGCCCCGGCTACCGGGACGTCTTCGTGCGGACGCTGGGCGCGGCAGGCCTCGAGGAGGCGGTCCGCGGCGGCCGGTACTTCTTCGAGCACGAGATGGCCGCGCTGGGCGGCTGGGACTCGGACGCGGCCGGTCTCGACGGCCTCGGGCAGCCGACGCTGCTGGTTGCGGGAGCGGAGGGGGAGCGTCTCGGCACTCCCTACCGCGTGCGGAACCGCGCCCTGGCCGGGCGTCTCGCGCACGCCGAAGAGATTCTCCTCCCGGGCGTCAGCCACGCGATGCCGTTGGAGGATCCGTCACTCGTCGCGCAGACCGTCCTCGAATTCGTCGGCCGGCACCCCCTGGACGTGGTCCGCGGCGGACAACGCGCTCGGGTCGGTGAACCCGGCGCGTGACGGACGACGGGCCGCGGGCCCGGCTGCGCGTGTGGTCCGCGCGGGCGGCAGCGGCAGCCGGGCCGCCCGTGCGGACAAGGGATCACACCGTGGCGGGCGCCCCGGCCAGGGCCTGCGCGGCTATGCGGTGAAGCGGCCTGCGCGACGGATCTCCGGGAAGTCGGTGGTGGCGCCGTCCAGCCGCAGGGCGCGTACCAGCCGCAGATGATCCTGGGTGTTCACCACCCACCCGATGACCCGCAGGTTTTCGGCGTGCGCCTGCTCGACCACCTCCAGGGTGAGGCGGCGGATGTTCAGCGCGAGAGTCGCCGCGCCCACCGCCTTCGCCCGGTCCACGATGTCGCTCTTCCAGCGGCTGGCGATGAGCACGGTCCTCACCCCCGGCACGAGCTGGGCGATCTCGGCGACCGCCTCGTCGTGGAAGGACGACACCTCGACCCGGTCGGTGAGATCGCGGCGTCGCATCACCTCGGCCAGGGCCCGGGCGGCGGCCACATCCTTGATCTCCGCCTGTACGGGGGAGCGCACGGCGTCGAGCACCTCCTCGAAGACGGGCACCCGCTCGCCCTGCCCGGCATCGAGCTCACGCAGTTCCGCGAGGGTCTTCTCGGCGATCGGCCCGGTGCCGTCGGTCGTCCGGTCCACGTCGGCGTCGTGCATGACGGCCAGCGCGCCGTCCTTGCTCAGATGAAGGTCCAGCTCGATGGCGTCCATGCCGGCCTGTTCGGCGTGGACGAACGACCGCAGGGTGTTCTCCGGCTCGACCCCCATTACCCCGCGATGGCCGATGGTGAGAAAAGTCAAGGCAGTCTCGCTTCCGTCGACGGTGTCTCCCGCGTGCTGCTCCTGCCCACGCGGCACTGCGGCATTCGGCCCTCGGCAGCCTAGTGGCCCGGCCCGGAGACGGAGCCGGTCACGCGAGAGGGAGTGGCGCCGTGTCCCTGGACGGCGGTGGCACCGAGCAGGAATCCGGTGATGACGGCAGCGACAAGGACGGCACGGATACTCACGCGTCGGTCTCCAGGGGCGGTGGGGCGGAGGTGTGTTCCGCACCGTCCTACCGGCAGCGGCGGCGGCCCTCGGGCCGCGTCCCCCATGCGTGGGCGCGTCGTGCACGAAGTGAACGCTCGCCTGTGCGACCACGGCTGCCCGCGAAGGGGCCCCGCAAGCCTATGAATCGACGGAAGAAGCCGCCGCGGCGGCTCACGACAGGAAAAATGGCGGTGACCATGGGGGTGCGGCAGGATAATTTTCTGGGCCCCACTTGTCTGGAAGAACCGCACACGGATACGGTTGTTTGACGCGAGGTTCTCCCGTGGAGGAAGTGTGATGACGGAAATTCTTGTGCACGAGGCTGCCCTCGGCGCCATGTCTACTGCCCAGCGGGTGGTCGAGCACCCTGCTTGGCCCGCGCTCAAGAATGCCGTGGAGGAGATCCGTCCCTGGCAGTCGAAGGACGGCTCGATCGATTTCGAGGCCGAGGGCGCCCCCTCGCCCGCCGTCGTGCCGGCGGCGCTGGAGCGGGTGACCGCCGCGGTCGAGGAGCTCGCCCCGCTGCTCCCGCACGACGCCGCCTACCACCGCGCTCTAGTCGCGGATCTGCGCCGCTGGGAGGAGGGCGGCTTCGGCGTCCCGGACTTCCTCGACTCGCTGCTCGCCTTCCAGCCCGCCGGCGACCGGATCGACGGGCTGCAGCACCTGGTCGTCTTCCCCATGTACACGCAGAACGGCAATCCGGACCGCAACCTGGAAGCCGTCGTGCTCAGGATGGTCTGGCCGGAGTGGCTCGCCGAGCTCGAAGCCACGCGGTACGACAACCCGCTGTTCTGCGGCATCACGTTCGAGGACTTCACCTCCGGATACGACACCAACTCCGCGGTGCTCTTCCCGGAGACGATCGCCGTGCGCGAAGCCCCCGAGCGGTTCAGCTGGGGCGGCATCTTCTGCGACCGTGAGGCCGCGCGCTTCCGTCGTGTCACCGAGGCGTCCGTCGAGCTTCTCGGCGTCCAGCTGCCCGAGGACATCCGTGAGATGGTCGGCGACCAGGCGCGCTGCGAGCAGGCCTTCGTGCTCTGGGACATGGTCCACGACCGCACCCACAGCCACGGCGACCTGCCGTTCGACCCGTTCATGATCAAGCAGCGCCAGCCGTTCTGGATGTACGGCCTGGAGGAGCTGCGCTGCGACCTCACCGCCTTCAAGGAGGCGGTGAAGCTGGAGGCGGACGGCTTCCCGCAGGGCCGCGACGTGCAGTACGCCGTACTCTTCGACCGGATGTTCCGCTTCCCGGTCACCGGCGAGCGCGTCCGCAACTACGACGGCCTCGGCGGCCAGCTGCTCTTCGCGTACCTGCACAAGCACGACGTGATCCGTTGGACCGACAACACCCTGAAGATCGACTGGGACCGCGCTCCGCAGGTCACCAACCAGCTCTGCGGTGAGATCGAGAAGCTCTACCGCGACGGCATCGACCGGCCCAAGCTGGTCCACTGGTTCGCCGCGTACGACCTCGTCGCCACCTACCTCGCCCCGCACCCCGGCTCCCGCTGGGCCAAGGGACCGGACGCTCTGGACCTCACGCAGCCGCCGCGTAAGCTCGTCGACGACGTGCTGCCGGACGAGTTTCCCCTGAGCATGTTCTATGAGGCGCTCTCCAAGAAGCTGAAGAACGTGATCGCCTCCACCAAGGGGATCACCGCGGCGGACGCCGGGCAGGCAGCAGCATGAGCGCTCGTCCCAAGGAGGCGGTGGCCATGAACGGAAACGGCAACGGGAACGGTGCCCTCGAAGGTGCTGTTGTCGCAGTCGCCGGAGCCGCCGGACCGGCGGGGCGCGCGACGCTGCTCAGGCTCGCCGAGGCAGGTGCGATCGTCGTCGCCTCGGACGCTGACGCCACCCGGCTCGCGGAGGCCGTGGACGCCGCGCGGTACGCCCACGGCGGCGCCACCGTCACCGGCGACACCGTCGATCTCCTCGATCTCGCCGCCGCCCGTGAGTGGGCGGACAAGACCGAGAAGGAATTCGGCCGGATCGACGGTCTGGTCCACCTCGTCGGCGGCTGGCGCGGCAGCGCCACCTTCGCCGAGACCGACCTCGCCGACTGGGATCTGCTGGAGAAGCTGCTGATCCGTACCGTCCAGCACACCTCGCTCGCCTTCCAGGGAGGGCTGCAGCGCAGCGACCGCGGCCGGTACCTGCTGACCAGCGCGGCCGGAGCGAGCAAGCCCACCGAGGGCAACGCGGCCTACGCGGCGTCGAAGGCGGCCGCCGAGGCATGGACCCTCGCGCTCGCCGACGCCTTCCGCAAGGCGGGGGGCGAGGACGGCCCGAAGTCCGCGGCTGCGATCCTGGTCGTCAAGGCACTGGTGCACGACGCGATGCGCGCCGAGCGCCCCAATGCGAAGTTCGCGGGCTTCACCGACGTCAAGGAACTGGCCGATGCCATCGCCGGCGTCTGGGACCGGCCCGCCCCCGAAGTGAACGGAAAGCGTCTGTGGCTGACTCCGCAACCATGACGACCGACGCAGGGCGTCACCACGATCCGCAGGTACGCGGTTTCGCCAGCGACAACTACGCGGGCGTCCACCCGGAGATACTCGCGGCCATCGCCCTCGCCAACGGCGGTCACCAGATCGCCTACGGTGAGGACGACTACACCGAGAACCTCCAGCAGGTCATCCGGGGGCATTTCGGCCCCGCCGCCGAGGCGTTCCCGGTCTTCAACGGCACAGGCGCGAACGTCGTCTCCCTGCAGGCACTGACGGACCGCTGGGGCGCGGTCATCTGCGCCGAGTCCGCACACATCAACGTGGACGAGGGCGGTGCGCCGGAGCGGGTCGGCGCCCTGAAGCTGCTCACCGTGCCGACCCCGGACGGCAAGCTCACCCCCGAGCTCATCGACCGGCAGGCGTACGGCTGGGACGACGAGCACCGGGCCATGCCCCAGGTCGTGTCGATCACTCAGAACACCGAGCTCGGCACGGTCTACACCCCCGACGAGATCCGGGCCATCTGCGACCACTCCCACGAGCGGGGCATGAAGGTCCACCTCGACGGGGCCCGGCTCGCCAACGCCGCTGCGTCGCTGGACGTGCCCGTGCGGACCTTCACCAGCGACGCCGGCGTCGACGTCGTCTCGTTCGGCGCCACCAAGAACGGGGCGCTCTTCGGTGAGGCCGTCGTGGTCCTGAACCCCGAAGCCGTGCGGGCCATGAAGCACGTGCGGAAGCTGTCGATGCAGCTCGCGTCGAAGATGCGCTTCGTGTCGGTGCAGCTGGAGGCGCTGCTCGCCGGCGACCTCTGGCTGCGCAACGGCCGGCACGCCAACGCGATGGCGCAACGACTGGCCGAGGGCGTCCGAGCGGTGGACGGCGTGGAGATCCTCCACCCGGTTCAGGCCAACGCCGTTTTCGCCCGGCTGCCGCACGACGTGACCCAGCGGCTCCAGAAGCGCTTCCGCTTCTACTTCTGGGACGAGGCCGCCGGCGACGTGCGCTGGATGTGTTCGTACGACACCACGGAGGACGACGTCGACGCGTTCGTCCTCGCGCTGAAGGAAGAGCTCGCCAGGTAATACCAGGCGTATGAATATGCGACCGGCCGGAAAATTATTGGTTTCCGGCCGGTCGCTTCCGTACGCTCGCTGTGCATGGAGCTGATTCAGCAAAAAGCTGACATTTCTGACTATCTCGCTGCCGACGAGGCCATCGATCACGGACACCCGGTGGTACGGGAGACCGTCGACCGGCTCCGGGCCGAGACCGCCGACCCCCATACGTATGCGGTCGCCGCCTATGAGCTCGTGCGCGACACCATTCCGCACTCCGCCGACTCGGGTGATCTGCGGGTCGCCTGGCGCGCCTCCGACGTCCTCGCCACCCGCAACGGCATCTGTCATGCCAAGTCGCACGCGCTCGCGGCTCTGCTGCGCGCGGCGGGCATCCCGACGGCCTTCTGCTACCAGAGCTTCCGGGGCGAGAACGGGGAGCCCGGTGTCCTGCACGGGCTGATCGCCCTGCGCCTGCCCGGCAGGGAACGCTGGGACCGTCAGGACCCGCGCGGCAACAAACCCGGAGTCGATGCCCAGTTCTCCCTGGACGGGGAGCGGCTGGCCTGGCCCATCGGGCACGAGTCCGAAGGAGTGGACCATCCGATCCTTTACGCGGCACCGCATCCGGCAGTGCTGAGCGCTCTGCGGGGTGCCGAGGACCGCCCGCAGTTGTGGCGCACTCTCCCGACCGCGCTCTGAACCGTCCCGAGGCGGGGCGGCCGGGCGCCCTCGTCCGGGCTCCGGCGGCGCGGACCACGGCCCGTGCCCCCGGAGTGACGTCTCGACCGGGGTTCCGGCGCCGCAGGGCCCGCCGGTCAGCTGGTCTCGCGCACCTCGGCAGCGGTCGGAGCCGTACCGCCGAGATGGGTGGGCACCCACCAGGTGTCAGCCGCGTCCTTCGGCCGCACCGGGTAGGCGCGCTGCGCGGCCTCGAGCAGCTCCTGTACCCGCTCCCGCAGCCGCCGGGTGATCGCACCCGCGTACTGGCCGGTGGGGGCCTCCACCGGCTCACCGACCCGGATCGTCACCGGGATGTGGCTGCGTCCGAAGTTGCGCGGCCGTCCCTTGGTCCAGATCCGCTGCGTGCCCCACAGGGCCATCGGGATGAGCGGCACCCCGGCCTCCTGGGCCAGCCGCGCGGCGCCCGACTTGAAGCTCTTCAGGGTGAACGACTGCGAGATGGTCGCCTCGGGGAAGACGCCGATGATCTCACCGGAACGCAACGAGGCGAGCGCGTGGGCGTACGCGTCCTCGCCCTGCTTCCGGTCGACCGGGATGTGCTTCATGCCCCGCATGAGGGGCCCGGAGACCTTGTGCCGGAAGACCGATTCCTTCGCCATGAAGCGGACCAGCCGCTTCTGCGGCAGCGCCGTGAGCCCGGAGAAGATGAAGTCGAGGTAGCTGATGTGGTTGCTGACCAGTACCGCACCGCCGGTCTTCGGGATGTGCTCCGAACCCTGAGTGTCGATCTTCAGGTCCAGCGCCTTGAACATGGTGCGAGCGGCGCCGATGACCGGCCGATAGACGAGTTCTGCCATCTGGAGAAGACCCTTCTTCAGCGCCTGGGGAGGGTTCTCCCGGCGGAAGTTACGCAGCCGTAGGTTTTCGGCATTGCGCCGATCGTGCCCCATGTGGGTCGCGGTGGCCAGTCTCGGGGGGCTCGGGGCGCGAGATTCTCGTCACGTGGAACCGGGGGGAATGTCCTCACGGCCGATGGTGCTGACGTCTTGCGAAGAACTCTGACAGGAGGCCGAAGGTGGACGGGCGGACACGTGCGAGCAGGCTGGACGCGGCTCAACTCGGCGCGGAACTGGGGGAGCGGGCCACCCTGGTGCAGTTCTCCAGCGCCTTCTGCCAGCCCTGCCGGGCCACCCGGCGCACCCTCGTGGAAGTGGCGGGAATGGTCGAAGGCGTCGCCCATGTGGAGATCGACGCCGAGGCGCATCTCACTCTCGTACGTGAGCTCGGCATCAGCCGCACGCCGACGGTGCTGGTGCTCGACGCCACCGGCCGGATCGTCCGCCGCGCGACCGGACAGCCACGAACCGTCGACGTCGTGGCCGCGCTGGGGTCCGCGATGTGACAGACCGTGATGCATCTCCCACATTGCGGAACCCTCTTGACTGCACCCACCACGCATCGTCAGTCTGACGCTATGCCGCCAGAACTCCTTCTCTACGGCCGGGCCCATGTGGATCTCGCCCGCAACGCGAGTGCGCGCTGTCCGGGTGCCTGAGCGTCCACGGCCCCGTACGCCTCCCCCGCAGAAGGACACCTCCATGACGGCTTCGCCCGAGCTCTCCACCGCCCGCGCGGCATCGCCCGATCTCCTGCGCTCCGTCTTCCGGCGGCACGCCGCCGGGGTCGCCGTGATCACCGCCGCAGGTGACCGGCCGGTCGGCTTCACCGCCACCTCTCTGAACTCCGTCGCCGCCGAGCCGCCGCTGATCTCCTTCGGTGTGGGGACCGCGTCCTCCTCCTGGCCGGTCCTTGCGGAGGCGGAGCACGTCGGCGTACACATACTCGGTGAGCACCAGCAGGATCTTGCCGCCACATTCGCGCGCAGTGGCGCCGACCGGTTCGGTCCGTCCACCTATTGGAGCAGTGGGCCGGAAGGCGTACCGGTGCTCGACGGTGTGCTCGCATGGCTGGTCTGCCGCGTGGTGGCGCGGGTCCCGGCGGGGGACCACCGGATCGTGATCGCGGAGGCCGTGGTCGGCGACCCGGCCGGAGGGGGTCGTCCGCTCCTCTATCACCAGGGGCGTTTCACCGGGCTGCGGGACTGAGAAGTCCCAAGGGGCACCTGGGCTCGGGCGTCGGCTAGGTCACAGTGCAAAGCGCTTGCTTATGGGTACGGTACTGGGTGTACTGACGAGTAATATTTCGGTCGGAGCGTCGGTCGCCCCGACCGCAAACCGCCCCATCAGGCGCCTATGCTGCGTGCAACAAGGCAGCCCGGAAATGACGATGCAGTAGGAGAGCCGGCGTGAGCTTGAGGATCGTTGTCTGTGTGAAGTACGTGCCCGACGCCACCGGCGACCGGCATTTCGCCGATGATCTGACGTTG
>NZ_JBHVWN010000023.1:0-11657 GCF_042882275.1 Streptomyces sp. NPDC058231
TTCGGGTGGGCTGCGTTTTTGTTTTATAACCCCCCGCGCCCCCCCGGCCCCCGCCGGCCCGCGCGCCGGGGCCCCCCCGGCCCCGGGCCGCGCCGTGGCGCCGCTCGCCCGCCGCGCGGCCGGGTCCGCCGCAACGGCCGGGACCTATCGCGCCGACCTCACCGCGCGTCCGGCGAGCACCGTCGTCCGCCTGCCGTCCTCGATGACGAAGCGGCCGTCGATCAGCACGTGCGGGATGCCCACCGGCAACGTGCGCGGGGTCTCGAAGGTCGACCCCGCCGCCACCGTCGCCGGATCGAAGAGGACCAGGTCCGCGCGGTAGCCCTCGCGGACGTACCCGCGGTCGGGCAGGCGCAGCCGGGCCGCGGGGCGAGAGGTGAGGTGGGCGACGCATTCCTCCAGCGGGAGGATGCCCAACTCCCTGACGTACCGGCCGAGATACTGCGGGAACGTGCCGTAGGCGCGCGGGTGCGGCTTGTCGCCCTGGAGGATGCCGTCGCTGCCGCCGGTGTGGACGCGGTGCCGCATGATCTGCTGCACGTTCTCCTCGTGTCCGACGTGCTGCAGGATCGTCGAGCCGAGCCGGTCGTCGAGGAGCAGCCGCCGGGCGGTCACCCAGGGGGCCTCGCCGCGCAGCCGCGCGGACTCGGCCACCGTACGGCCGACATGGTCGGAGAGGTCCGGCACGCTGACCCCCGAGATCTCGATCCTGTCCCACTCGATCGGCACCCCGTGGCAGCCGTCCGCGCCGATGACTTCCATGTGGTGACGGATCTTCTCCGCCGTCGCACCGTCCGCGAGCCGGGCCAGGGTCGCCTCGGGGCCGCCCTCGCTCGCCCAGCTCGGCAGCATCGCCACGAGCGTGGTGCAGCCGGGGGTGTAGGGGTACGTGTCGAGGGAGATGTCCGCGCCCGCGGCGAGAGCGTCGTCCAGGAGGGCCAGCAGCTCCGGCGCCCTGCCCTTGTTCACCCCGAAGTTCATGGTGGCGTGGGCGAGGTGAAGAGCGCAGCCGGCCTTGCGGGTGAGCTGCACCATCTCCTCGTACGCGGCGAGCGCGCCCGCGCCGTACGAACGGTGGTGCGGGCAGTAGTAGCCACCGTGGCGGGCCACCACCCGGCAGAGTTCGGTGAGTTCGGCGTCGTCGGCGTACATCCCGGGGGTGTACGTCAGGCCCGAGGACATGCCGACCGCGCCCTCCGCCATGCCCTGTGCGACGAGTTCCTTCATCCGGGTCAGCTCGGCCTCGGTGGCGGGCCGGTCGTCCCATCCGACCGCGTGCATCCGGACCGTGCCCTGCGGGATGAGGTACGCCGCGTTGACGGCGACGCCCTCGCCGCCGAAGTTGCGGTCGAGCCGGTCCAGGTACTCGCCCACCGAGCGCCAGTCGAAGTCGATGTCACTGCCGTCGCCGTTCCATCCGGTGATGGAGCGGCGGACCTCGGCGAGTGTGCGGTCGTCGACCGGCGCGTACGAGAGCCCGTCCTGGCCGAGCACTTCGAGCGTGACGCCCTGCGCCGCCTTCGCGCTGTGGTCGGGGTCGCGCAGCAGCGCCAGATCGCTGTGGGCGTGCATGTCGACGAAGCCGGGGGAGAGGGCGAGCCCGTCGGCGTCCAGGGTGCGGCGGGCGGTCGGGCGCGGGCCGTGCCCCTGGTCCGCCCTGCGGATCTCGGCGATCCGGCCGCCTTCGATACCGACATCGGCCCGGTAGGAAGGGGCGCCGGTGCCGTCGATGACGCGGGCGTCGCGGATGACGAGGTCCATGTTGTGCAGCCTTTCGGTGACGGAACGGCTCCCCCGCCCGCCCCTTTCTCCGGCGGGACGGGGAAGCGGACCGCGGGGATCAGAAGAACGTGCGGATGTAGTCCGTGACGGTGCCGTCCGCCTCGACGAGGGGGATCAGCTGCCACTTGTCGAACGACGTGCACGGATGCGACAGGCCCATGCCGACCCAGTCGCCGACCTCCAGCTCCGCTTCGGGTCCGGTCCGCAGCCAGCCGTGCTGGTCGGACAGGCCGGTGACGGTGATGCCGGTGGCCGGACGCACCGAACCGTCGCGTCCGGACCGCACGACCTGGGCCTGCGGGAGATCGAGGTCGTACGCCGCGTCCCGCTTGCCCGCGTTGACGAACGCCTGCTCGGCGGAGGGCCGGGAGACGACCTGGGCCCAGAGCCGGAACGCGGGCTGCAGGGCGCCTTCCTCCGGCACCCGGTTGAACGGGGTGAGGTGCCGGTAGTGGCCGTCGTCGTGCGAGACGTATGCCCCCGAGCGGAGCAACTTGCGTACCGGGCGGCTGAGTTCGGGGATCTCCGCGAAGACGTCGGCGACCGCGTCGAACCAGGCGCTGCCGCCCGCGCTGATCACGATCCGGTCGTCGGCGGCCAGCGTGGCGAACCGGTCGGCCTTGTCGAGGTCGGCGGCCAGCCGGACGAGCCGGCGCAGCCACTCCTGTACCCGCTCCGCGGAGGCGTCCGGTACCTCACCCTCGTAACCCGCGACGCCCACCAGCCGCAGCGTCCCGGCCGCGGCCACGGCGTCGGCGACCGCCGCGCAGTCCGCCTCGGTACGCGCGCCGGTGCGGGCGCCCTCGCCGGCGCCCAGTTCCACGACGACGTCCACCGGGCGGGTGGAGCCGGCCGCACGCAGGGCCTCGTCCATCAGCTCGACGCCGCGCACCGAGTCGACGTAACAGATGAAGTCGAATCCGGCGTCGGCGTCCAGCTCGGCGGCGAGCCAGCGCAGCGCCGCCGGGTCGACGAGCTCGTTGGCGAGGAAGATCCGCTGGATCCCGAACGCCCGGTAGACCCGCACCTGGTGCGGGACGGCGGCGGTGATGCCCCAGGCGCCGTGCTCCAGCTGGCGGGCGAAGAGCTGCGGGGCCATGGAGGTCTTGCCGTGCGGCGCGAAGGCGAGACCGTGACGCTCCGCGTACGTCTCCAGCAGGGCGAGGTTGTGCGCGACCGACTCCGCGGAGAGCGCGAGCACGGGGGTGGTGAAGCCGCCGGTGAAGAGATTGCGCCGCTCGGCGGCGAGGGCGGCGACGGTGAGGCCGTCCGCGTCGGGGGGCAGCGCCTTGAAGCGGTGGTCGACCCGCTCGGCTGCGAGGTCGCCGAGCGTGTGGGGAGCTGTCGCGACGTTGTCGTCGGCGGCGGCCATGGATCCTCCTCAAAATCTGTTCGTTGCAGCATGTGCAACACCCATTGCGCATATCGCTTAACGCTGTCTAACATCCGAGCCGACACCGGGTCAATGGTGAGAACCGGTGCGGAGCGCTTACCAGCGAGGAGCCCAGAGTGTCCGGACCCGCAGCCACGGGACGCGGAGCTGTCACCGCCGAAGTCGTGTGCCTCGGCGAATCCATGGTGACGTTCGTGCCTTCCCGGCCCGGCCGCCTCGCCGACGTGCCGTCCTTCGGACGGGCGATCGGGGGCGCCGAGTCCAACGTCGCGTGCGCGCTCGCGGCGGCGGGACACCGGGCGAAATGGGTCAGCCGGGTCGGTGCGGACGGGTTCGGCGACCATCTCGTCGACGCCGTCTCCGCGTACGGCGTCGACACCTCGGCGGTCCGGCGGGACCCCGACCGCCCCACCGGCATCTACTTCCGCACGGCGGCCGACCGGGCGACGGGCACCCATGAGGTCGCCTACTACCGGGCAGGCTCGGCGGCCTCCGCGATGTCCCCGGCCGACCTCCCCCACGAGGAGCTGCTCGGTGCGAGGATCCTGCACCTGTCCGGCATCACCGCGGCGCTCTCCGCGGACTGCCTGTCCCTGCTCCACGCCCTCACCGAACCCCGCCCCGGCCGTCCGCTGATCTCGTTCGACGTGAACTACCGCCCGCACCTGTGGCGCGGCGCCGCGGCGGGCCCGCAGACGCTGCTCGACCTCGCGCGCCGCGCCGACCTCGTCTTCGTCGGGGACGACGAGGCGGAGGAGGCGTGGGGGCTGCGCGGGGCGGACGCGATCCGTGCGGCGCTGCCGGAGCCGTCGGTGCTCGTGGTCAAGCGGGGGGCCGAGGGTGCGACGGTCTTCTCCAGGACCCGCCCTGCCGTGTCCGACACCGTCACCACCGTCCCCGCCCTCCGCGTGGACGTCGTGGCCGCGGTCGGCGCCGGTGACGCCTTCGCCGCCGGCTTCCTCTCCGCCACCCTCCGCGACCTCCCGGTCCGCGACCGCGCCCGGCACGGCCACCTGATGGCCGCCGCCGTCCTCACCGTCCCCGGCGACCTCACCGACCCGCCCTCCCGCGCACACGCCGACCACCTCGCCGCTCTGGACGACACCGCCTGGGGGAGACTTCGTCTCGGCCCCGGCTGGACGGCAGCCGACCGGGCCGACATCACCCGGAGCACGGCCCCGCAGGAGGTACATCCGACATGAGCCAGACCGTCGACCGGGCACTGAGCATCCTCCCGCTCCTCGCCCAGGGCCCCGCCGACCTCGGGCAGGTCGCCGACCGCCTCGGCGTCCACAAGTCCACCGCGCTGCGCCTGCTCCGTACCCTCCACGAGCACGGGCTGGTCTACCGGCAGGAGGACCAGCGCTACCGCCTCGGAGCCCGCCTCTTCGCCCTCGCGCAGGAGGCGGTCGAGAACCTCGACGTACGCGAGATCGCCCACCCCCACCTCGTCGCGCTCAACGAACAGTGCGGTCACACCGTCCACCTCGCGGTGTACGAGGAACACGAGGTCCTCTACATCGACAAGGTCGAGAGCCGCTACCCGGTCAGGATGTACTCCCGGGTCGGCAAGCCCGTCGCGATCACCGTCGCCGCCGTCGCCAAGCTGCTGCTCGCCGACCTGACCGAGCCGGAACGGCGCGCGATCGCCGAGAAGCTCGACTACCCCACGTACACGTCCCGTTCGACCCCGAACGCCGGAGCTTTCCTCAAGGAACTCGCCGCCGTACGTGAACAGGGCTGGGCCACCGACCTCGGCGGCCACGAGGAGTCCATCAACTGCGTCGGCGCACCGATCCGCGGCGCCGACGGGCGCGTCGTCGCCGCCATGTCGGTCTCCGCACCCAACGTGGTCGTCACGGCCGAGGAACTCCTCACCCTGCTCCCGCTGGTGCGCCGCACCGCCGACGCCATCAGCCGGGAGTACTCCGGCACCACCCAACCCAAGAAGGCCTGAACCCCCATGACCGAGAAGACCGCCCTCACCCCCAGCACCCACACCGCCCCGCCCGCCAAGTTCTCGCACGGCGTGAAGAAGGGGAACATCCTCCAGGTCGCCGGCCAGGTCGGCTTCCTGCCCGCCGTCGAGGGCCAGGCCCCCACCCCGGCCGGCCCGACGCTGCGCGAGCAGACCCTCCAGACCTTCGCCAACGTCAAGGCGATCCTGGAGGAGGGCGGCGCGAGCTGGGACGACGTGATGATGATGCGCGTCTACCTCACGGACGTGGACCACTTCGCGGAGATGAACGAGATCTACAACGCGTACTTCGGCGAGCAGAACCTCAAGGAGGCCCCCGCCGCCCGTACGACGGTCTACGTCGGCCTCCCCAAGGGCCTGCTGATCGAGATCGACGCGCTCGCCGTCCTCAGCTGAACGATTCCCCGCTGATCCACTTGTTTCGACGCACCACCACGCCGCACGGCACGGCGCCCGCCCCCACAAGGGCGCCGTGCCGCGCACCGCCCTACCCCTGAACCGTCCGCAACGGAGTTGCCCATGTTGCTCGCCGCCACCCCACAGCCGGTCGAGACACCACCCCACACCGGTGGACTTCTCCTCCTGATCGACGGCACCGCCGGTCTGCTGACCGTCGCCGCCCTCGGGATCGCCCTCCTGCTCTTCCTGATCATCAAGGTCAGGCTGCAGCCGTTCGTCGCGCTGCTCGCCGTATCCATAGCCGTCGGCCTGGGCGCCGGTCTCTCCGTCACCGAACTCTTCGGCACGGTGCAGAAGTCCGCCGCGGTCTCCGTCATCGAGTCCGGCATGGGCGGCATCCTCGGCCATGTCGCGATCATCATCGGCCTCGGCACGATGCTCGGTGCGATCCTCGAGGTCTCCGGCGGCGCGGAGGTGCTGAGCGCCCGCCTGCTGAACCTCTTCGGCGAGAAGCGCGCCCCGCTCGCCATGGGCCTGACCGGCCTCATCTTCGGCATCCCGGTCTTCTTCGACGTCGGCATCTTCGTCCTCGCCCCGATCGTGTACGCCGCCGCCAAGCGGTCCGGCAAGTCGATCCTGCTGTACGCGATGCCGCTGCTGGCGGGCCTGTCGATGACGCACGCGTTCCTGCCGCCGCACCCGGGGCCGGTGGCCGCCGCCGGTCTGTTCCACGTCTCGCTCGGCTGGGTCATCCTGATGGGCGCCGTCGTCGGCATCCCGTCCGTCCTCGCCGCCTGGGCCTACGCGGCCTGGATCGGCCGGCGGATCTTCGTCCCGGTCCCGCAGGACATGGTCGAGGCCGCCGAGGAGGCGAAGGCCGCGGTCATCGCCGAGCAGCGCGCCGCCGGCGTCTCCCCGCGCGAGGAGCCGGTCCCGCTCGGCGTCGTCCTCACGATCATCGGCACCCCGCTGGTACTGATCCTCGCGGCGACGTTCTCCTCGATCGCCCTGGACCCGTCCACCGTCCGCTCGGTCATCGAGTTCTTCGGCAACCCGTTCGTCGCCCTGACGATCGCGCTGCTCCTCGCGTACTACCTGCTGGGCATCCGGCGCGGCTGGTCCCGCAAGTCCCTCGAAGCGGTCTCCACCTCGTCGCTGAAGCCGGTCGGCAACATCCTGCTGGTCGTCGGCGCAGGCGGCATCTTCGGTGCCGTCCTCAAGGGCAGCGGCATCGCGGACGCGCTCGCCGACACGTTCAACGACGTGGGCCTGCCGGTCATCCTGCTGGCCTGGCTGATCTCCGTCGTGCTGCGCGTCGCCCAGGGATCGGCGACGGTCGCGATCGTCACGACCGCGGGAATCGTCGTGCCGCTGGTCGAGGGCCAGGGCATGTCGCAGGCGCATCTGGCGCTGATCATCATGGCCATCTCGGCGGGCTCGATCTTCGCCTCGCACGTCAACGACGGCGGCTTCTGGATGGTGTCGAAGTACTTCGGCATCTCCGAGCGCGACACCCTGAAGTCCTGGACGGTGCTGGAGACGGTCCTGTCGGTGGCGGGCTTCGTGGTGGCGGCGCTGCTGAGCCTGGTGATCTAGCACCTCGCGTCGCGATCGTGCCGGCGGCGGGAGTCAGCGGCTGTTCGTCGTGCAGAGGACGTTCTTCCCGCCGCCCACGTCATGGATCCAGTAGGTGTTGCGGTCCCCCTGGCCACGCGCGCAGCAGCCCTGCGGACAGCTCTTCCGCGCCGGGTGCCACCCGGTTATCCGCAGGGTCGCGTCGTAGCCGGCGGGGACCCTCACCGTGTCGCGGTTCCGGACGTTCATGAGACGAACTGCCCCCGGCTTCAGCCGGACCGCTGCGACAGCCCGGCGGTCAAGGCCTCTCACCGCCCTCGATTCCATGGCGCCTCGTGGCGCACCCACCCGCTGCGACAAGACACCCAAGAGGTACCTCGCGGGAGTCCACCTGCGAGGCTCGATGATCTGGATCAAGGAGCTCGCGCGGGCCACCCCTTGATCAAAACCAGATACCGGCCCCAGGCGCAGCGCAACCGGCTGTGCACCCGCCCTCCGAGTTCATCCCGCGGCAGCGGAGATTGCGCCAGGGTCCTGGTAGACGCTGTCGAGCGCCAGGTATGCGCCGCCGCGTGCCGCCGCGCTGAACCCCAGGGTGGACAGCACGACATCGCAGCGGCCGGCCTCCGGAGCCATGACCCGTGCGGTCAACTCACCGCGCACCCGGTCGATGAGATGGTCACCGAAGTGGGCGAAGTAGCCGCCCAGAACGATGGCCCGCGGGTTGAGGACGTCCACCAGCAGCGCGAGCCCCAGCGCGAGGCCGTCCGCGATCGTGTCCAGCGCTGCGCGGGTGGCGGGGTCGTCGGCGTCGGCGCGGCGGCGCAGCTCCGTCAGCCGTTGGTCCAGATCGACGGTGGGGTCGTGGACCGGGTCGTCCGCCGGAGCGGCAAGCCGCAGTAGGGCGGCCAGGCCGACCATGGTTTCCCAGCATCCCCGACGGCCGCAGGTGCACGGCTGCCCGGTCGGGTCCAGGGGCATGTGGCCGATCTCGCCGGCGAATCCGGCCGATCCGCGCAGGAGTCGGCCCTCGGAGATGATGCCGCCGCCGATGCCCGTCTCGCCGGTGACGTAGATCAAGTCGTGGATGTCCGAGGCGGCGGCGACCAGGTACTCGGCGACGGCACCGAGCTTGGCGTCGTTCTCCAGCCGGATCGGCGGCGCCGCCGG
Organism: Streptomyces sp. NPDC058231; assembly: GCF_042882275.1. Lineage (NCBI taxonomy): Bacteria > Bacillati > Actinomycetota > Actinomycetes > Kitasatosporales > Streptomycetaceae > Streptomyces > Streptomyces sp. NPDC058231. The sequence goes on from NZ_JBHVWN010000023.1 coordinate 8,298, forward strand.
ACCGAGCCGGGTGCGCAGGCCCTCGGTGACGGCGATGTCCCGCCACCCGATGTTGGACGCGTACGAGACCACGCCGGTGTCCATCCCGATGACGCCGGGGGCCGCGATGGTCACTGCCACCGGATGCACCCCCCGCGCACGCAGGGCATCCTGCGCTTCGCCGATCGCCGCTGCCATGCGGTCGAGCACGGCATCCGGCTCACTGCCGCGGGCGTCGATCGGCGTGTGCCACTCGAAGACGGTCTCGCCGCGCAGGTCGAACGCGATCAGGCTCAGGTAGTCGACGTTGATCTCCGCGCCGATACCGCAGATGGTGCGGCCGTCGATCTCCACGGTGCGGCTGGGCCGGCCGACCGAGCCGAGGCGCTCGGCCTCGCCCTCGCGCACCAGGCCGCGTTCCACCAACTCCCCGACCAGGTTGGTGATGGTGGCCTTGGGCAGGCCGGTCTCCTCCGCGATCTGGGTGCGGGGCCGCGGCCCGGCGTCGCGCAGCAGACGCAGCACCAGACCGAGGTTCGTCCGGCGCAGCGACGCGCGGTCGCTCGCCCGAGGCGGCCCCTCACTGCCCAGGCCGCGTACCCCCGCTCCGCGTAGATCTGTCTTCACCAGGGCTGCTCCTGTTCGTACAACGTTCGCCCGCCAAGTTAGCCGGTTGCCGGGACCTCCGGGGCGGGTGCTCCAGTCCGCTTTCGAAATGCACGGACTCCAACTCGCTGACGAGTCACCATTAATTTTAGATCCTAGTCGAACTAATTGCGACAGGGGAGATGGACATGAAGGTGCGACGGATCCGGGTACTGGCGGCGGCAGCCGCCGGCGCAGTGGTCATGGCGGCGGCGGGGTGCTCGTCCGGCGACGGCGGATCCGGCGCCGCCGGGCGGCCGCCGCGCCGCCCGGCCGCCCCTCGCGGCACGGTCGGCGCCGGGCCAGGACCGCCTGGCTGTTCCTGACGCCCTTCGCCGCGCCGTTCACGCTGTCACCTCGCACCCATCGGCTACACGCTCCAGTGGTCAACGGCAGCGCCGATGCCGCCCACCCGCGCATCCACCTGCCCGCGGATCCCGGGAACGTGCGCGCCACGTTGCTCGCACCGCTGGCCGAGCCCACCCCGATCGACCCCGGACCGGCCGGAGGCCCGCTGGAACTCGAGTCCGCCCTGCCGCACCGGGTCGGGTGGTCTTCGAATGGTGACCCGACCGTCCGAAAGGGAGGTCGTTCAACTGCCGGAGATCTTGGGGCGGCTGAGGGTCTTGACAGGCCTTTGGATAGTTCGGATTCTAGTGAAACTAATTGGCGCGCGAGGCTGCGCATCATCTGCGTTCCGCGACCGTCATTCGTACGGGCCGACCGGGGCGTCCGACAAGGCGCAGAAGGTATCGATCCGCGGGCCGCTCCTCCCCCTCATCCCATGAGCGGCCCGACCATGAGAGGAGAACTTGTGTCAGCCCGTTCCAGAACGAGGATCGCCGGAGCGCTCGTCGCGGCAGCCGCAGTGCTGGTCGGCACGCTGGCGTCCGCCCCGGCATCCGCCTCCGCAGGCTCCCCGGCATACGGCGTCAGCGTCGGCGACAAGGGCCCGTGGACCAACCCGGACGACAGCCCCGCCAGCACCTACATCGACAAGGACGGCACGTTCCACTACCAGTCCGCGCACGCCCTGTACGGAGCGGACGACCCGCGTGAGTGGGTGTTCTACACGGGCAAGGACTTCGACTCGGCGACGCGTGACGCGAAGCTGAGCGACGCAGTGAACCCGGCCAACGCCGACGACCGCAACGGCGACACCACGTGGCGGTGCAACAACAGCCCCACCGGCCGAGAGGCCACCTATGCCCCCGCCACCTCGCACTACGCGCAGAAGAGCTACTGCGACCTGATGGGCGTGTGGGTCGACCCCGACACGGGCGACTGGTACGGCCTGGTCCACAACGAGTTCACTCCGCAGCCCTTCGGCGACGGCCTGCACTACGACGCGATCGATTACGCCGTCTCCAAGGATCAGGGCAGGACGTGGGACATCAAGGACCACGTACTCACCTCGCCGTACTCGACCGAGCGCGGCGACGACGCGGCCTTCCCGGGCGACCTTTACCACTACGGCAACGGTGACCCACGGCTCTTCGTGGACACCGCCTCCGGGTACTTCTACGTCTACTACAACTCCCGGGCCATCCCGAAGGGCGGCATATCCGGCGGGTGGACGGACGGCAGTCGAGCGCACGTCGCGCGCGCACCGATGTCCGCGAAGATGGCGCGCGGCTCCTGGAAGAAGTGGTACGACGGCGCCTGGTCCCAGAGCGGCATCGGCGGCCTGGAGAGCAACATGGTCCCGGCCGACGCCGACCACCCCACGGGTTACACCCCGGTCGAGCACGACTACGACCCGGCCAACACCGGAAATGTCGCCGAACAGCAGTCGGCTGGTGAACTGCCCGCGAAGTCGGACCTGTTGACCATGAACATTGCGTACAACGCGCACCTGGGGCTGTACATCGGCCAGCCCGAAGCCATCACCCAGGACAGCAGTGAACCTCAGCGGTTCTACGCCACGGACAATCTGGCCACGCAGAAGTGGAAGCTCATCGGTGACACCGGCGACTACCTGTCCGGTTCCTGGTACCGCTGGATGCTGGACTCGGTGAACAACACCGGCTCCACCATCGTCGGCAAGAACTTCCGCAGCTACTGCTCGTTCCAGTGCTCGGACGGCAAGGACGGCGAGTACTACGACACCACCATCACCACCAGCCACCCGGCCGCCCCCGTCAAGGCCGGTACCGCCTACACGATCAGCAGCGGTGCCGGCCGCGTCCTCTCCCAGGCTGCCGGCAGCAAGGCGACCACCTCCCGGCGCGCGGGGGACCGGTCCGCCCTCAGCCGCTGGGTCTTCACCTCGAACGGCGATGGCTCGTACCGCATCGCCAACGCTGCCACCGGGCAGTTGATCGGTGTCGATTCCACCAAGGACGCGGGTCGCGCCTGGGCAGCCAAGCCGACGGCGACGCCGGCGCACGAGGGCAAGCCCACTGTGGGGCAGCAGTGGTTCGTCATCCCCGACACGACCGTCGACGGCCGGTCCACGGGTACGTTCCGCCTGGTCAATCGCTACAGCGGGCTGGTGCTCGGTATGTCGGGCATCCAGGGCCGACTCGCCGAGACCACGCCCGCCCGCGCGTGGACCGACGCCACCAGGAGCCGGGTCGGCGGCGGCCGGACCGCCGCTGAGCAGACCCTGAGCCTCAAGGCCGTCGGCCCCCGCAAGGGCTGACGCGGGACCGGGGGGGGGGGGGGGGGGGCCACCCCCGGAGGGGGGGCCACTGGGTTACCCCCCCGGCTACTCCCGGGCCCACCCCCTGGGAC
>NZ_JBHVWN010000023.1:11667-103711 GCF_042882275.1 Streptomyces sp. NPDC058231
GGGGTATCCCCCGAGCCACCCCCCGGCGATCCGGTCACCCCGCCGCCCCGCGCCCTCCGCATCGGCCGCCCCCGGCCGCGCCGCGGTTCGCTCGTGGGGGGTGCCGTGCCCGGCGCGGCCGGCATCGAGGGTGCGGCGCCCATACCGGTGGAGGCGCCGGACCGGGGGTGCATCACTGCGGGGCCGATTTTCCCCGCACACGCAGCAGCGCCGCCGGGGGAGCGGCGGCGCTGCTGGTCAGCAGATGCGCGTACGGGTTACGGCAGAGCGTGGACGTGCGGCCCCACCGCGTTCGACCAGGCGTTGCCCGACTGGGCGTCCCAGTTGGTCGACCAGGTCATCGCGCCGCGCAGACCCGGGTAGGTCTTCGAGGGCTTGAACGAACCGCAGTTCGTGCCGCGGGCCAGGCAGTCCAGGGCGTTGTTCACGATGGTGGGTGAGACGTAGCCGCTGCCGGCGCCGCTCGTGGAGGCGGGGACGCCGAGTCCGACCTGGGCCGGTGAGAGGCCGCCCTCCAGCTGGATGCAGGCGAGCGCGGTGAGGAAGTCCACCGAACCCTGGGAGTAGACCTTGCCGTCGCAGCCGAGCATCGAACCGCTGTTGTAGTACTGCATGTTGACGACGGTCAGGATGTCCTTGATGTTGAGCGCCGTCTTGAAGTACTCACCCGAGGTCGACTGCATGTCGATGGTCTGCGGGGCCATCGTGATGACGAGGCCGGAGCCCGCCTTCGACGAGAGGGACCTGAGCGCCTGCGTCATGTACGTGGAGTTGAGGCCGTTCTCCAGGTCGATGTCGACGCCGTTGAAGCCGTACGTCTGCATCATCGAGTAGACGGAGTTGGCGAAGTTCGTGGCGGAGGTCGAGTCGTTGATCGAGACGGTGCCGTTCTGGCCGCCGATCGAGATGATCACGGACTTGCCGGCCGCCTGCTTGGCCTTGATGTCGGCCTTGAACTGGTCGACGGTGTAGCCGCCGAGCCCGGCCGAGTCGAGGTTGAAGGTGACACCGCCCGGCGTGCCGGTCGCGTCGGCGAAGGAGACCGCGATGATGTCGTAGTTGGCAGGCACGTCGCTGAGCTTCTGCACGGTCGCGCCGTTGTTGAAGTTCTGCCAGTAGCCGGTCACCGCGTGCTTGGGGACCGAGGTGCCCGGGTTGGGGTTGCCGCCCGTGGCCGCCGTACGCCCGCTGACCGTCGCGGACTTGGCGGACTCACCGGCCGCGTTGGTGGCGGTCACCGCGAACTGGTACGCCGTGTCGGCGGACAGCCCCGTGATCGTCGCCGAGGTCCCGGTGGACGTGGTGATCTTGGTGCCGTCCCGGTAGACGGCATAGCCGGTCGCGCCGGACACCGCGTTCCAGGACAGGGCGATGGAGGAGGAGGTGGTGGCGCCGACGGCGAGACCGGCGGGCGCGGCGGGGATCGTCGGCGCGGGGTCGGTGCCGCCGCCGCCGTCGGGGCCGGTGACGGAGATGTCGTCGGCGAAGTAGGCGGCCTGCCCGTACCAGCCGTGGAGGTAGAGGGTCACCGAGGTGGTGCTCGGGCCGGTGGTGAAGCTGGTGGACAGCTTGGTCCAGCTGCTGGAGTCGGGGGTCCAGGTGGACACGTCGGTCGTCCCGGTGCCGGTCACGCCGATGTACGCGTATCCGCCCTGCACCCAGCCGCTGAGCGCGTACGTGGAGTTCGGTTTCACGGCCACGGTCTGGGTGCACTGGGCGTTGTCCTGGCCGGCAGGGGTCGCCTTCAGGGCGGCGGCGCCGCCGTGCACGGGGGAGGAGACGGTGGCGCCGCTGCCGCCGGAACAGGTCCAGTTGGCGAGCCCGGACTCGAAGCCGGCGTTCTTCGCGACGTTGACGTCGGCCGCCTGGGCCGTGCCGACGAGACCGGTGAGGGTGAGTGCGCCGGCCGCGACGACGGCCATGGCGGTGCCGAGGAGCGGGCGGGTGCGGCCTGTTCTGCGCCGGGCGCCGGGGGAACGTTCCACTTGCTGCCTCCGTGGGGGAGATCGGGAATGCCAGGGGGTGGTGCCGGGGATGCCTGGAGTGGTGCGTGGGATGCCGGGGGTGCGACACGGGCATGGTGCGGGGGTGCAAGGGGGTGCGACGAAGAACGGTGGCCACCGCTGGGCGATAAACTGGTCCAGACCAATCAAGTTGTCAAGACCTCTGGCAGCGACAGCCGGGATCGGCGGGTGCGGCGAGCGCCGCGCGTGCGGGGGAAAAGTGCGGTCAACGGCCCCATTCGCGCCGGACGAAGTGGAGCCGAGGGGTGTGCCGGTGACGCTTTCCGGCGATGTTCCGGGTCCCGGCCCGCAACGGGTGGGCGAGTCGGGCGGGACCGCCGGACGGTGACGGAGCGCTGCCCTCGAAATCCGCCGCCGCACCGCCGGGATCCTTTCTGACGTGCGTGAACGGAATGCCGACGGCGGGAATGGGAACAGGTTTCGGTAACCGTGCGCAGTGGTACAGAAGTTAACCAGTCTCGGTTTCGTCCGATTTAGCACCAGGGTGTCGCCCACAGGTCACAAGCGCGCCGCCCGTACCTCGGAGTACTGGCATCCGAAAGGTGTTCTCTGGCTGGTAAGTCGTGGATAAAGTGCTGAGGCAGAAGCGCGGAGCAGGAGCGATTGCGGCCGGTGTCATGACGACAGCGGCCGGAGCCGAACGGGGAACCAGCGTGCCGACCGCAATAACAGTGACCAGTGCTGATCTGGTGCTGCCGCCGACCGACCAACAGACGCCGACGGCCGCCCTGTTGCAGGCTCCGGAAGACCAGACGCTGGATCAGGCGATCGGTGACATGCATGTGCTGCTGGAGCAGCACGGGTACGTCGTGGCCGTCTACTCGGCCGGCCTGCCGGTCGCCCATGAGCGCCGGATGCACTCCGTCAGATCGGTCCTGGAGAGCGACCGGATCGCCCTGCTCAAGGTGGATCTGCCACCGCTGGGCATCGCCGTACTGGTCCGGCAGCTGCGCCAGTTGTCGATCTGTGACTTCAGCCCGGGGGTGGTGGCGTCCGCCGCCCGGCTGCTTCCCCACTACATCCACGCGGGTGCTTTGCTGAACTCCGTCACCAAACTCGACCGGGTTCCGGTCAGCCTGAAGACGCACGCCAAGTCCTGGGTTCCGGGATCCCAGTTCGCCGTGCTGGCCGCCCCGAATCCGCAGCTCATCAAGGTCGGATCGGCGGTCAAACCTCTGGAAGGTCCCGAATTCGCGACAGATCTGCTCCTCGCCAAAGGGCAGTTGCAGTCGGAATGGGTGCAACAGACCTTGGCTCCCGCATGGAAGGTCCAGGCCATTCATGAGACCGCCCTTCCTTCCGATTCCTCCCTCTGGTGGGGGACCGGGAAACTGGTGGAATTCGCCGCCTACCTTCCTGACATCTCGGTCCTGTACCAACTCGTGTCCTCGGTAAGGCGGGAGATCTGCCACTGGTGCGGAATGGAGCTCATCGGGGACCGTTGCGGATTCTGTACGTCACCACTTCCCGCTCCGGAGAACCGAACGCACTCCAACGGTGTCCTCAGCCAGGGGGCACCCGGGCCACCGGGGTCCTGACGCCCCCGGCTTCCTCCACCGCTCGTGACCGCTCTCCCCGCTCCCCGGAACCCGCTCACCGGTCCCCGCCGTCCGCACCCGATCCGCGTGAAGGGGCCCGGGGGACGGTCTACGCGCAGATACGGACACGGGCCCCGCATCCACCGAGCCACCGCACCGCACATCCTTCTGTCCGCTGCCCCACGCATCCGATACGAACGAGGTTGTCCGGCCCATGAACTCCCGCCAGCGCCGCGGCGTGATACTCCTGCTCCTGTCGGTCCTGTGCGCCTTCGGCGCGTTCGCCGGGGTGCTCTCGGTGATCAGCGACGTCAACTCGAAGGTCGGCCCCGAGGTCGCCGCCTATCAGCTGAAGTCCGACGTGGCCCCTTATACGTCGCTGTCCGCAGGGCAGTTCAAAAAGATCACGATGCCGAAGCGGTGGCTGTCCACCAACGCGGTGACCGACCTCTCCGAGGTCAACGGCAAGATCGCCGTCACCCAGCTGCGCAAGGGCTCGCTGCTCCAGTCCGACATGATGCAGAGGCGCCCGGAACTCCAGCCGGGCGAGCAGGAGATCGCCATCATGATCGACGCCGCGACCGGCGTCGCGGGCAAGATCACCCCCGGCGCGACGGTCAACATCTACGCCACCTTCGCCGGTGAGCAGGACGGCGCGCCGTCCCAGTCGAAGGTCATCGTCTCCAACGCCAAGGTCCTGGACGTCGGCAAGCTGACCGCCCTGGAGCCGGGCCGGGACGCCAAGTCGAACCTGGGCACCGAGGCCGTCCCGATCACGTTCGCGCTGAACACGCTCGACACCCAGCGCATCGCCTACGCCGAGTCGTTCGCGGAGCACGTACGCCTCGCGCTCCTCGCCTCCGGCAGCGACAGCACCATCCGTCCGGGCGACCGCACCTACACGCTCGACAAGGACAAGTGAGGATCGAATGACCACGAGGATCCTCCCGGCCGTCGGTGACCCCGACGCGGCCAGGTCCGTCACCACCCTGCTCAGCCAGCTACCCGACGCGGAGCCCGGCGCCCCCGTCGCCGACTCGACGCAGCTGATCGACACCCTCGCCCGGCTCGCCGGCGAGTCGATCGACGAGCTGCCCGAGGTCGTGGTGGTCCATGAGCGGATCGGCCCGGTGCCGGCTCTGGAACTGATCCGGGAGGTCTCGCTGCGGTTCCCCGCCATCGGGGTCGTGCTGATCACCGCGGATGCCAGCCCCGGACTCTTCGCCGCGGCCATGGAGTCCGGCGCCCGTGGGCTGGTCACCCTGCCGCTGAGCTACGAGGAGCTGGTCAACCGGGTCCAGTCCGCCGCCCAGTGGTCGGTCGGCGTACGCCGGCACCTGGGTTCCGGCGGCGATGTCTTCACCGGCCCCGGCGGCACGGTCGTCACCGTCAGCGGCGCCAAGGGCGGGGTGGGCGTCACCGTCACGGCGGTCCAGCTCGCCCTGGCGGCCCAGGCGTCCGGCCGTACCGTCGCGCTCGTCGACATGGACCTCCAGGCCGGCGACATCGCCTCGTACCTCGATGTGCAGTTCCGGCGCTCCATCGTCGACCTGGCGGCCATCGCCGACATCTCCCCCCGCGTCCTGTCCGACGCCGTGTTCAGCCACAGCACCGGCCTCGCCCTGCTGCTGGCGCCCGGCGACGGCGAGCGCGGCGAGGAGGTCAGCGACCGGTCGGCCCGGCAGATCGTCAGCGCCCTGCGTTCGCGGTACGAGGTCGTGGTCATCGACTGCGGCAGCCAGCTGCAGGGCGCGAACGCGGCGGCCATCGAGATGGCGGACACCGCGCTGCTGGTCACCACCCCGGACGTGATCGCCGTACGCGGCGCGAAGCGCATCGTACGGATGTGGGACCGGCTGCAGATCCGCAAGGCGGAGGAGACGGTCACCCTCGTCAACCGCTTCATCCGGAACACCGAGATCCAGCCGCCGCTGATCGAGAAGATCACCGGCACCCGGATGGCGAGCACGGCGGTCCCCGCCAACTTCAAGGAGCTCCAGGGCGCCGTCGACTCCGGACGGATGCATGAACTCGACCCGAAGAGCACGGTGAAGCAGGCACTTTGGGGCCTGGCGGGGGAACTCGGGATCGTGAAGGTCCCCGAAAGCACGGACAGGCGCGGCAAGTTCAAGAACGACCGCGGCTCGATCGGACGCCCGCGCCGGTGGCGCGACGGCGACACCGGAGGTCGCGGGACGACCGAGGAGGCACGTTGAGCCATGACGATCACCGAGATGAACGGCCCCGTCGTACGGGAGATACCGAAGATCCGGGACGGGTGTTACGGGGAGCCTGCCCGCCGGGGTGAAGGGCGGTGGCGCGACCGCGACCGCGGCCAGACCGCGATCGAGTTCCTGGGCGTCACCCCACTGATCATCCTGCTGATGATCGCGCTCTGGCAGTGCGCGCTGATCGGCTACACGTTCTCCCTGGCGGGGAACGCGGCGGACGAGGGGGCCCACAAGGGCGCCATCACGGAGTTCCGCCGGGACACGGCCTGCCGGAGCGCGGCGCTCGAGGACCTGCCGCGCGCCTGGCGGACGTCGGCCAGGCCGGAGTGCACGGCCGACGACTCGTCCGGCCTGTACCGGGCCGAGGTCAAGCTGAAGGTGCCGATCCTGGTGCCCGGCATTCTCAACTGGCATTTCCCGGTGACCGGCACGGCCGCCTCGCCGCTGGAGGGCTGAGCGATGAACACGTGCACAGACACACCCGCCCGGACGGGGTCCGCCGCCCGCCGCGACCGCGGCCAGGTGGCCATCGAGTACCTGGGCTTCCTTCCGCTGCTCCTTCTGGTGGCTCTCCTCGCCATCCAGCTGGGCCTGGCCGCGTACGCCGCCAACCAGGCCGGTACCGGCGCCCGGGCGGGCGCCCGGATGGCCAGCAAGTCGTCGCCCGGCGACTGCGCGCGGGCGGGCAAGGACGCGATGAGCGGCTGGACAGCCGGCCGTGCGGATCTCACCGAGACCGGCTCCTTCTCCGAGGTGACCTGCACCGCCAGCATCGAGGTGCCCTCCGTCGTCCCGGGCATCGACAACTTCGGACACGCCGTCCGGAGCGCCACGATGCGCCGCGAATGACAATGCGGCGCCCCGCGTCGCGGCACCACCGGCTGCTCAACACGTGAGTCAGAACGAGGAGTTACGGACATGAGTCTGCGGGCACGCATCACCGCCCCCGAGAAGCACAGCGGGGCACGGGAGGACGGCCACATGGTCGCCACGTACCGCGCCAAGCTCCTCGAAGAGATCGACCTCGCGGAGATGTCCTCGCTGGCCGCCGCCGACCGGCGGGCCCGGCTGGAGCGCGTGCTCAGCCACATCATCAGCCGGGAGGGCCCGGTCCTCTCGACCGTCGAACGCACCCAGCTGATCCGCCGGGTCGTCGACGAGGCTCTCGGACTCGGCATCCTGGAACCGCTCCTCGAAGACGCGTCCATCACCGAGATCATGGTCAACGGGCCGGACCAGATCTTCGTGGAGCGCAGCGGCAAGGTCGAGCAGCTGCCGATGCGGTTCGGTTCGCACGAACAGCTGATGCAGACCATCGAGCGCATCGTCTCCACCGTCAACCGCCGGGTCGACGAGTCGAACCCGATGGTCGACGCACGTCTGCCCAGCGGTGAGCGTGTCAACGTGATCATCCCGCCGCTCTCGCTGACCGGCGCGACACTCACCATCCGACGGTTCCCGAGGGCGTTCACACTCCAGGAAATGATCAACATCGGCTCGCTCGACGAGCAGATGCTGATCCTGCTCTCCGGGCTGGTCCAGGCGAAACTCAACGTCATCGTCTCCGGCGCCACCGGCACGGGGAAGACGACGCTGCTCAACGCGCTCTCCGGACTCATCCCGGACAACGAGCGCATCGTCACGATCGAGGACTCCGCGGAACTCCAGCTCCAGCAGAGCCATGTGATCCGGCTGGAGTCCCGCCCCGCGAACGTCGAGGGGAAGGGCCAGATCACCATCCGCGACCTGGTCCGCAACTCCCTGCGTATGCGCCCCGACCGGATCGTCGTCGGTGAGGTCCGTGGCGGCGAGTCGCTCGACATGCTCCAGGCGATGTCCACCGGTCACGACGGCTCGCTCGCCACCGTCCACGCCAACAGCGCCGAGGACGCGCTCATGCGTCTGCAGACCCTCGCCTCGATGTCCGAGATCAAGATCCCGTTCGAGGCGCTGCACGACCAGATCAACAGCGCCGTCGACGTCATCGTCCAGCTCACCCGGCACGCCGACGGATCCCGCAAGGTCACCGAGATCGCCGTCCTCGACTCGCACGGCCGCGATCCCTACCGCATCGTGACCGTCGCCCGGTTCAACGGCCGGCCGATGGCCGCCGACGGACGGATCTACGGCGAGTTCCAGTACCTCCCGATACCGCGCAAGATCGCGGACCGTCTCTACATGGCCAGCCAGCCCATCCCGCAGGCCTTCGGAGTCGCCGCGTCCGCCGAACAGCTCGCCACCCGAGAGGCCAATTAGGTACCTGTGCCATGACAAATCTTCCTCTTCTCACAATCGGTGTCACGCTGCTCTGCGGCGTGACCGGCGTCATGGGTCTGCACGCCTACACGGGTGGGAAGGCAGACCGGGACGCCCTGGTGGACCGGCTGTCGCACACCGGCCAGATCCCCGAGGCCGGGCGTCTGCGCCGCTTCCGTGGCGTCGACCGCAGGCTGCGCAGGACCCGTCTGGGACGGAGGCTCGAACTGAAGCTGGCCGCGACCGGCCTCGACATCACCCCGGGCGAGTTCTTCGTCTACGCACTGGCCGCGATGGCCGCGCTGTGGATGATCGCCTCGTCGATCCTGGCCAGCTTCTTCGGCCCGGTCGCCGCACTCGTCGGGCTCTGGGGCACCAACGCCTTCCTGAACTGGCAGCGGACCAAGCGCACCGAGCGCTTCATCAACCAGCTCCCCGAGCTCGCCCGCATCCTCGCCAACGCCACCCAGGCCGGCCTCGCGCTCCGCACGTCGATCGGCATGGCGGCGGACGAGATGGAGGACCCGGCCGGCGAGGAACTGGCCCGGGTCGCCCGCCGCCTCGCCGTCGGTGAGTCCCTCGACGACGCGCTGAGCGAGCTCACCGACCGGCTGCCCTCGCGCGAGCTCGTCGTCCTCGTGACCACGCTCGTCCTGTCCAACCGGGCCGGCGGTACGGTCGTCAGCTCGTTGCGCAACCTCACCGAGACGCTGGAGGAGCGCAAGGAGACGCGGCGCGAGGTCAAGACCCAGCTGTCCCAGGTGACGGTCACCGCCTACGCCGTCCCCGTCTTCGGCCTGGGCGCCATGCTCCTGATGAACGCGGTGATGCCCGGCGCGCTCGACCGCATGACCGGCGCCCTCATCGGCCAGATCGCGGTGATCGTCGCCATCGTCCTGTACGCGATCGGATTCATCGTGATCCGCCGCCTGTCCAGGATCGACGTCTGATGGGAGGGGCACGCATGGACCTGCTCCTCGCAGGCGTCGTCGGACTCGCGGTGTTCGGAGCCATCGCCGGTATCCGCATGTACCGGGCCGACGCCAAACTCCCCGGCGACCTCGCGATCGCCCTGGAGGTCGGCGCGACCCGCACCAACGCGATGGGTTCCGGCATCGACCGGATGGGCATGCGCTGGGCCCCCATGGTGCTGCGGATGATGGGCCCCAAGGCGGTCAACAAGAAGCGCCGCCAGATCGACATGGCGGGCAACCCCGGCGGTCTGACCATCGACCGCTACGCCGCCCGCCGGTTCGTCTACGGCGCCCTCGGCGCGTTCGGCGCCCTGACCATGCTGATGCGCGGCCAGCTCTTCCTCGCCGTGCTGCTGATCGCCTTCGGCGTCTTCTGGGTGGAGGTCGGCATCTGGGCCGCGGTCCGGGTCCGCAGGGACCACATCGACCGGACCCTCCCCGACTTCCTCGACGTCCTCGCCGTCGTCGTCTCCGCGGGCCTCGGCTTCCGCCAGGCGCTGGGACGCGTCGCGGAGAAGTACGAGGGCCCGTGGGCCGACGAACTCCGCATCACGCTGCGCCAGATGGACATGGGCGTCAGCCGCCGCGAGGCGTTCGACCAGCTGCGCAGGCGCAACGACTCGGAGCAGGTGGCGATGTTCGTCACCACGCTCCAGCAGGGCGAGGAGCTCGGCGCGCCGATCGTCGAGACGCTGATCCAGATCGCCAACGACATGCGGCGTACGGATGCCCAGAACGCCCGCAGGAAGGCGGCCAGGGCCGTCCCCAAGGCGACCTTCGCGGTCACGTCCTTCCTGCTCCCCGGAACGCTCGTGCTGTTGACGGTCGGCTTCGTCTACGGAGCCAACGTCGACTTCAGCTTCCTCTCGGGCGGATGACGTGAACGACGCGAACGGTAGGCACGACGACCAGAGGGAGGTGACAGGCTCATGTCGTTCCAGCTCGGCAGTATCCAGGTCGGACTGAACGCGGAGGTACGTCAGGCGATCGCCGATCCCGGCGCGCGCCCGGCGTTCGCGATCCAGCTCAACGCGCTCCAGGCGATGTGCAGACAGGTCTTCGGCTTCCGGCTCGCGATGATCGCCGTCGCCACACCGTTCGCGATCGGCCACACCGCGGCGGGGCCGGCCACCTGGCTGATCGGCTCGGCGATCCTCGTCACCTTCATGGGCTCCTACGTCCTCTTCCGCGACTGGGAACGCTTCGGCCCCGTCCTGCTCCGCCACCCCTGGCTGCTCGGCATCGACGCGCTGTTCGGCGCCCTGCTGCTGATCACCGCCACCCCCGAGTCCACCCTCGCGTACGTCACCGTCTGCACCCCGCTGCTGGCCGGACTCGTCTACGGCTGGCGGGGCGCGGCGGTCTTCGCGGCGCTCCAGACAGTGATCGTCTTCGCGGTGTACGGAACGGACGCGAAGCTGAACGCCGCCGACGCGACGGTGTTCCTCCTCCCCGGCTTCTGTGTCATCGCCGGCGCGGTCGGCGTCACCCTGCGCAATCTGCTGCTCCGCTTCGGCACGGCCAGCCAGGCGCTGACCGAGACCAGGGCCCGGCTCGCGGTGAACGAGGCGGTGGAGGGCGAGCGCACCCGGCTCGCCCGGGAGATGCACGACTCGGTGGCCAAGACCCTGCACGGTCTGGCACTGGCCGCCGAGGGGCTGGCCGCCTCCTCCGACCGGATGGACCCGCTCACCGTCAAGCACCAGGCCGAACTGGTCGCCCGCTCCGCCCGTCGCGCGGCGGCGGAGTCACGGGAACTCCTCTCCGACCTGCGCCGCGAGTCCGGACTCGACGGCGGAGTGGACGTCGTCGGCGAACTCCGCTCCCGCGCGGACGACTTCACCCGGCGCCACGCACTCACCGCCACCTTCCGGATGCTCAACGAAGCGCCCGTCCCGCATGTGCCGCAGGTGGTCGCCCGCCAGCTGCTCACGGTCGCTTCCGAGGCGATGGAGAACGCCCACCGCCACGCCCACCCCAGCTATCTCATCGTGCTCGCCGGCGTGAAGGGCGACGTCCTGCGCGTCAGCGTGTACGACGACGGGCGCGGCCTGCCCCCGGGCACGACGCTCGACGATCTCAGGCGCGCCGGCCATTTCGGTCTCGTCGGCATGGTCGAGCGCGCCGCGTCCATCGGCGCCCGTATCCGGATCGGCAGGGGCAAGGCGGCCAAGGGCACCGAAGTACGCCTGGAACTCCCGGTGGCGGCGCTCGTCACCGGTCCGGAAACACAGCCAGTGAACTGACCCGCTCCACCCCACCCTCACCCCCACAGATCCTGAGAGGAGGTCGCAGAATGCCGGACGACGTCTCCCGTGCGTCGGGCCAGAACTGGGCGGCCCGGAACCACACCTCCCAGCACACGTCCTCGCACCCCACCCCGCTCAACTCGGAGCTCAGCTCCTCCGGGTTCCCCGTCCCCCAGCAGCCCGCGGCATCCGAGGTCGCTCCTCCCTTCCCAGCGGCCCCGCCCATGGGCGCCCCCGGCCCCCTGCGGGTCGTCGTCGCCGATGACAATCCCGTGGTCCGGGCCGGACTGGACGTCCTGCTCTCCGGCCGCGCGGACATCGAAGTGGTGGCGCAGGCCGCGGACGGCCGCCAGGCCTACGACATGGCCGTACTGCACCGCCCGGACGTCGTCCTGCTCGACGTCCGCATGCCGGGCGTCGACGGCATCTCCGCCCTGCCTCATCTGGTGCGGGTGGCCCCGGTCATGATGCTGACCTACAGCCGCGAGAGCGAGATCGTCCACGAGGCCCTGCGCCTGGGCGCGGGTGGCTATCTGGTGCACGGCGAGTTCACGGCGGACCAACTGGTGCAGGCGGTACGGGACACCAAGAGCGGCCGGGCCCACTTCACCGCGACCGCCGCCAACGCGCTCCTGGCCCATATGCGGCAGGGCCCCGGACCGCAGGGCGGGCAGCTGCCGGAGGGGCTGGGTACCGCGCTGACCACGGGTGTTGCGTACCAGGGCGCCGGACCCGACGGGCATCCGGTGACTCCGCCGCAGCAGGGCGGTGCGCCTGCACATGTCCCGAGGGCCGGAATGGTTCCACCTGCACCGCAACCGGCCGGATCCTCACAGGGTCTTTCGCAACTGCAATCGGCTGTGGGACAGTCTTCACTGACCGGGATGCCGGGAACGGCGCCCAACAGGCAGCAGTACGGGCTGAGTTCGCGGGAGGTGGAGGTCATGGAGCTGATCGCGTCCGGCATGAGCAATCAGCAGATCGCCGCCACCTGCTTCATCAGCGAGAAGACGGTCAAGAACCACATCAACCGCATCTTCACCAAGTTGCACAGCGCCAGCCGCAGCGAGGCGATCGCCCGCTGGCTCGGCACGGCCCCGGCGGGCGGCCCCGGCGGGCGGGGGAGTGGTGGCCGTGGCTGAGACATGGATCCGGACATCGGACAGCGGTACGGAGCGCGGGGCCCAACTCCCCCTTTGGGCCCGGGAATGGGCCCTGGGACCCTCTGGCGGACAGGGTGCGCGGCCGTATGTTTCTCATGTCGCCAGCGGCACCGGCCAGGAGGAAGCCGGTACCACGGGTGGCACCAGAGAAACGTGCGAGTCGGCCGGCTACCGGTCGGCCGAACCCGGAGGGGAACACCATGTCGAACATCACCCTGAAGACCGCCGTCCGCGTCAACGGCTGGGCCAACACCGCGGTCAGCGCGATCCAGAAGCGTTACGAGGCCAAGGACCGCGGACAGACGGCGTTCGAGTACCTGGGCATCATCCTGGTGGTCGTGGCGATCATCGGCGCGATCGTGGCCACGGGTATCGGTGGTGCGATCTCGACGCGCATCACCGGCCTGGTGAACTCCATCACCTCGGGCTGATGATTGGTCGTCGACGCCGCGACTCAGGGCAGGCCTTCCCCATCTACGTAGTGATGGTGGCGGGCCTGCTCTTTCTCGCTGTGGCGTTCTTTGCTGTCGGCAAGGCCTCGGCCTTGCGTAATGGTGCTCAGGGTGCTGCGGATGCCGCCGCGCTGGCTGCCGCCCAGCAAGCTCGTGAGGATTTCGAGGCCCCGTTCCTGGCCTCGCTCCCCGAGAGCATGTTGGACCTGTTCCTTAAGGCTCACGCCGTCAATGGGTGCTCCGCGGCTTACCAACTGGCCGAGGCGAATCAGGCGGACGTCACCTCCTGCCTGCCGATACCCGGCGGTGATCGAGACCGGATCAAGGTTGGGGTGAAGGGCCGCAAAACGGTGGACTCGTCGGTGATCCCCGGATCGAAGAGCAAGATTGCGACAGCTCATGCAACTGCCGTGATCGAGTTCCGTTGTTCCTGGAAGTCCGTGGACCTCAACGACGACAGTGTCCAGGACGTGTACTTCTTCACGTGCAAGAACGGCGGGATGCTCGAAATCAGGCCGAGCAGCCCCCCTCCCTGGTCCCAGGTGAGCAAGATTCTCTTCGACGTGCACCTGATCGACGACTGACTGACAGCGAACGACGAGTAAAGGAATCAGAACCCATGAGCATTCGGCGCACCACCAAACCCCGAAGGGTTGTGGCAGCTGTCTCGCTGGCAGCGGCACTGGCCCTGGCCGTCACCGGGTGCGGTGCTGACGACGGCGGTGGAGAGACGAAGGACCCGGGTTCTGAGTCGTCCTCAACGCCTTCCAAGTCCTCCGACGGAGACAAGGGGGCAAAACAGGAAGACACCGCCGCTGGGGACAATGTGGACCCGAATGTGAAGCTGGCCGAGGCGAGGGGACAGAACGGCGTCACGCTCATCATCAATCAGGTGAAGCGTGACTCGGGTGGCTTTGTCACCGTGCAAGGTGAGATCAAGAATGGGAGCGATACGAACCAGCCCAGCGGGGGCTGGGCCGGTTCGGAGGCAGGAATTGTCCCGCAGAACCCCAACTCGGTTGCTGGGGCAGCGCTGATCGACAAGGTCGGTAAAAAGCGCTACTACGTTCTCAGGGATACCGAGAACCGCTGCCTGTGCACGACAGGAATTCTGCCGCTTCAGCCCGGCAAGTCGACAGCTGTGTTCATGCAGTTCCCCGCGCCGCCCAGCACGACGACCGAGGTCGACTTCATGCTGCCGACCTTCGCCACCACCTCGCTGAAGATCTCCGGGTGATGGCAGACATGACCCACACCCGAATCCGCCGCAGGCCACCGCGCCTCGCGGGCCACGTCATCGCGGCCACTTTGCTGATGGCAAGCGTCACGGTCCTGGGGGCATCGCAGGCTGTCGCCGACGACGGTCCCAGCGTGCCGCCCGGCACCGAGGCGTCGTCGGTGCCGCCCGTCAAGGTGGACCCCAACGACCCCGACCTCAAGATGGCCGAGGGTGCCACGCTCGCGCCGGCCAAAGTCCTCGACATCATCCAGGTCGTCGAGGACCAGGGCGGCGAGGAGCGCCGCGAGGACAGCAACGCCAGCATCAAGTTCGCCCTCCAGGCCGAGGTCCTCTTCGGCAAGGACAGCGCGAAGCTGAGCTCGGCGGCCAAGTCCCGTATCGCGGCGGTCGCAGCCGAGATCAAGAAGCAGAACGCCACGAAGGTGCGCGTATTCGGCTTCACCGACAACCTCGGGTCGTCCGCACACGGCGACGTCCTGTCCAAGCAGCGCGCGGATGCGGTGCATGGAGTCCTGGTCGAATCGCTCGGATCGACGATCACCTTCGAGATCCGTGGTTACGGCGAGCAGTACCCGATCGCCGACAACGGCACGGAAGAGGGCCGGAAGAAGAACCGGCGCGTGGAGGTCTCCTTCCCGCGCGGCAACGCTTCCTGACCGGACTCGCGGACACAGGTGTCCGTTGACAGCGAAGTTAGTCCGGCAGGAGGCTCTGACCTGCACGGACCAACTTCGCTGTCAACGTCAACGCGGGGCGCGCGGTGCCTATGCACCAGTCAGGTGTCTCACGGTCGTATCCGAGTCCTGGCGTGGGGTTCATGCCGCGCGTGTAGATCCGTTCGAACTTGATGCTGTTCTACTTGTTCTCGCCGGGCTTTCCGACGTGTTCGCCGTCGCCTGGGGTGTCGTCGCCGGGCTTGGCCTGGTCTTGGCCGGGGCTGGCAGGGGCTGTGGCGCCAGGTTCGGTGTGGTTGCCGTCGTCTCCGGATTTGCCGGTGGTGCCGGACTGGTTGAGCTGGAAGGCGAAGAGTAGGGCTGCCACGGCGAGGGTGGCGGTGATCCATATGGTGATGCGTCGCATGTCGGTCTCCTACTGGTCGGATGGGTCGCTGGTGGAGTGCGTGGCTACCAGGCGAACTCTTCGGTGTGGACGTTGTCGCGATGGGCGCCTGCGCCGCGGGCGGCTTTGCGTACGGCGGTGATCCAGGCGGGCGGGCCGCAGACGTAGATGTCGCAGTGCGCGATATCGGGGACGAGGTTCTTGAGGACTTGGGCGTCGTCACCGAGGTGGGCCGGTCCTGCGGCCTGCCAGGAGGTGTCGGCGCGGCGCGGTCCCGGCAGGAAGATCAGCTCGACGCCGCGGTCGGCGGCAATCGCCCGCAGCTCGTCGGCGAACACGGCGTGCTGATCCTCGGTGTAGCGGTAGATGAGGGTGGCCTCGCCGGGCGCGTAGCCGGCGTCTTCGAGCAGGGCACGCATGGGGGTAATACCGATGCCGGCGGCGATGAGGATCATGCGGGGCTGGGTGCGCTGTCGGGCGGTGAGGGTGCCATAGGGACCTTCGATCAGGGCGCGGGTGCCGGGGGTGAGCCGGGCAGCGCGTGCGCTGCCGTCGCCGGCGGCCTTGATGGTGATGCGCAGCTGGTCAGCCGTCGGGGCAGCAGAAAGGGTGTAGGGGTTGCCGCGGGACCAGCCGGGGCCGTCCAGGAAGCGCCAGATGAAGAACTGGCCGGAGGCGGTCTTCATCTTGTCCAGACGATGGCCCTTGAGCGTGATCGACACCGTCCCGGGTGCCTCAGTGATCACGGAGTCCACACGCAGGCGGTGGCGGAGGGAGCGCCAGGCGGGCAGGGCGATGCGGTACAGCAGGGTGACGGCGAACGCGAAGCCGTACAGGCACCACCAGTAAATGCGGGTCCAGGTCTCGTGGAAGTCGGCGCCGTCGGCGAACGTGTGCGGGAACGTCGCGGCGATCCCGGCGTAGGAGTACAGGTGCAGCAGGTGCCAGGACTCGTAGCGCAGCTTGCGGCGGGCAGCGCGGATCGAAGTGACCACCACCATGATCAGCAGGATGGTGCCGACGGTGGCGAACAGCATCCACGAGTCGGTGATGAACACCCGGATCAGTGCATCCAGCATCGCGTCGGGTTCGCGCACCGCCCGTTCGACGGCGAACAGGACGACGTGAGCGATCATCAGCCAGAACGAAGCGAAGCCGATCCAGCGATGGCGACGGGTGAGCAGGTCGTGACCCCAGGAGCGCTCAACCCAGGGGATCCGCGCCAGGAGAACGACCTGGAGGATCATCAGATCGGAGGCCAGCAGGCCGGTGAGCAGGCCGAGTGAGCCCATGGCCCGGTCTGGGGTGGTGAGGCTGAGCGGGCCGCCCTGGTTCATCACCCACAGGGCGACGACGGCCACCACGGACAGGATTGCCAGGGCGCCCAGCGGATCGCCCAGGGTGAAGCCCCGTCGGCGACGTGTCGCGGGCGGCTTGCGATGCCCGCGAGGTGGAGCGGTGGAGAGCGTCATCACAGAAGTCCTTCGGCGTGGAGCACTGTCAGCCGCGGTGCGGCGGGTGTGGTGTTCACCCTGACCGCGCTCTTTGTGGCAGCTCTAAGAAGGCCGCCCCTGCCAGGTGACTCCTGTGCCGGAAGATAGGGGGTGACCTGCGGCGATGGCGGATAGGAGCAGGGATTTCCGCGAACCCGGGCCGCGTGGTTCTTAGGCTTCTTTGTGCTTTGCAGCCGATCCTTGACCTTGGCAGGCCCTGGTGACCGGGGCAGTGGCGAAGGACCGAGGTACAGCAGATGGCAGGAGCAGGCCGCAACCCCGAGGTGCTGGTCGTGGACGACGACCCGGGCGTACGCCAGGCCCTCGATCTGGGGTTGGGCCTGGAGGGCTTCACCGTCCGTCTCGCCGAGGACGGCGAGAGCGCACTGGACCAGGTCGAGTTGCGACCGCCGTCAGTGGTCGTGCTGGACGTCACCATGCCGGGCCTGTCCGGAGTCGACGTGGTGCGCCGGCTACGGGCCGATGGCCGGACGCTGCCGGTGTGCATGCTCTCCGCGCGCGACGAGGTCGACGACCGGGTCGCCGGGCTCGCGGCGGGCGCGGACGACTACGTCGTCAAGCCGTTCTCCATCGCCGAGCTCGCCGCCCGCCTGCACGCCATGGTCCGTCTGCACGCATCGACCGCTGAGCGGCCACTGGTCATCGGCGACGTCACCATCGAACCCGCCCGCCGTACCGCCTCCCGCACCGGGCGGGACCTCCAGCTGACCGCCCGCGAGTTCGACCTGCTGCTCGCGCTCGCGCACCGGCCCGGACAGGTCCTCTCCCGCGCCCAGCTGCTGGAGCAGGTGTGGGGCTACACCTGGGACGTCGACACCAACGTGGTCGACGTCTTCATCGGCTACCTGCGCAAGAAACTCGAGGCCGACGGCAGCCCCCGCATCCTGCAGACGGTGCGCGGAATCGGCTTCACGCTGCGGGCCGGATCGTGAAGCTCGCCCCGCGCAGCCTGCGCTCCCGGATCACCGCGGCGCTCGCGCTCCTGGTCACCGTGGTGGTCGCGCTCGCCGGCCTGGTCATCGTCGCCCGGATCGACCACCGCGAACGCAGCGACGTCGACCGGCAGCTCGCCGCACGGGCCGAGAAGGTCCAGCAGGACGCCGACAAGCTCCTCGACCAAGGCGACCACCAAGAAGGTGACCACGGCCAGGACGACTACGGGGGACTGCTGACCGGCAGCCAGAGCCTGGTGCGCCTGATCTCGAACGGACAGGTCGTTGCTGAGCGCGGAGAGAGCCCACCCTTCCCGCTGCCCGTGCCTGAGCGGGACGGCTACGCCACGATCCAGGGCGACGGACAAACCTGGCGCTCCCTGACCCAGCCCCTGAACAACACCGGGGACAGGGTCGAAGTCCTCCAAGACATCGACGACCTCCAACGCCGCCGCGGTGACAACATCGCCATCGTCGCCGCAATCACCCTCATCGCCGCCGTCGTCACCGCCGTCGGCACCTGGCTGATCACCCGGTTCCTGTTCCACCCTCTGCAACGGCTGCGCACCGGAGCCCTGGCCGTCAGCGCCGACGTCACCGGGCCCGCCCTTCCCGCCGTCGACCGGCCCCAGGAAGTAGCCGACCTCTCCCACGCCCTGAACACCATGCTCGACCAACTCCGCACCAGCATGGAAGCCACCCGCCGCTTCACCGCCGACGCCGGACACGAACTACGCACCCCCCTCACCACGCTCGGCATGACCCTGGAGACCCTCCAACGCAACCCAGACCTCCCCGAACCGCAACGCACCCGGGCCCTGGAAGCGATGCAGGCCGAGCACCAGCGCCTCACCAGGCTCCTCACCGGCCTCCAGGCCCTCGCCCGCGGCGACGCCCACGCCCTGCCGGAGCGCACCGCCGTCGACCTGTCCGCCCTGGTGACCGAAGCCGCCCACCACGCCACCCGCCGACACACCAGCGTCACCTACCGCATGGCGCCCGCTTCCCCGGTGACGATTCAGGGCTGGCCAACCGGACTACGACTCGCCATCGACAACCTCCTCGACAACGCCGCTCTTCACGGCCGGCCTGACGGTGTCGTCGACATTCAGCTTTCCCGCCACAGTGGCCTGGCCCGGATCACCGTCAGCGACGACGGCCCCGGCATCCCACCCGACCAGCGCCACACCATGAAAGAGCGCTTCGCCCGCGGCTCACGTACCCACGCACCGGGCTCCGGGCTCGGCCTAGCCCTCGTCGAGCAACAGGCCCGCCTCCATTACGGCTCCCTCCACCTGGGGCAGAGCCGCAGCGGCGGACTCCAGGCGGTCATCAGCATCCCCGCCGGACCAGGCCCTGGAACCGGCCAGCACGACTAGGTTCCCTGTCACACAAGCCGAAACGGCTGAGTTCGCTGTCAAACGCCTCGATTGGATGGCAAAGGACAACAGGGCCTGTAGGGTCTCAAAATTCGCTGCATAATCTCAGCGAATTCTGCACGGCGGCGGCATTTGTGCCGCCGCCGTGAGACTCGCAGGTCGGAGCGTCATCTATCCGGGTGGCCAGACCCGTGATCGATCCCGCCTGCGTTCGCTGCGCTGGCACCTTGGCTGCACAGGAAGTGGAGTGCGTCGCCGACGTGGACGGCCGACTGCGGATGGTTCGGGTGCCCGTCGCTCAGTTCGGTGTTGTGCACCAGCCCCTCGAAGCCGTTCTCCTTCTCTTCGATGCGTACGAACACGCCGAACGGTACGAGCTTGGTGACGCGGCCGATGACGGTCTGGCCGATCTGCCCGGCGAGCAGTGGCATCGGGTCTTCGTGCAGGGCCTTGAGTGACAGTGACACCCGTTCGCGGATCGGGTCGACGTCGAGAATTTCGGCGCTGATCTCCTGGCCGACGGCAACGACCTCGGAGGGATGGTTGAAGGGGCGCCATGACAGCTCGGGGATATTGATCACCGCTTCGAAGCCGCCGATGTCCACGAAAGTGACCAAGAAATCGGCGATCAGGGTCACCCGGCCGGTGATGCAGCCAGCCGGGCTCGGGGAGCGAGCCCGGCGCGGATCGTGTCGATGTTGTCGGGGGTGAGGCGGTGCCATCGCCCGGAGTTGTAGGCGGACTGCTCTTCCAGGACCCTGGCGTTGGTCCCCGCCATCGACCAGCGCAACTGACCCCAGAATTCGTCGTCGGCCGGCCTCTGGGGACCTTCGCCCTCGGCTTCGAAGTCGTACGGCGAGGCGTCGATCCGCTCTGGGAACAACCCGAGCGCGCGGGTCCGGGCCACTGCGGTTTCGCAGGGCCGACTGCTGCCGATGTACATGTACTGGTCCCAGCCCACGTGCACGGCGAAGGTGTCCTCCACTTCCAGCCGACACCAGGCGCCACCGTCGCGCAGCATGACCCGTACAAGATCCATCGCGGTGCCGACCGACACCTCCGCACCATCGTGGAAACCGTCCGGCCCGGTCGGGAAGACACCGTCCAGCCCGAAGCCGTCCATCGGTGGCTCCAGCCCGAAGTTCACGAATGGCACCGGGAGATGCGGCTCGCGCACCGCCAGGCGCTCGATGCCGGTGTCCGCGGCGAACGCCTCGATTGCTTGAAGGTAGGCACCCTCGACCTGGCCGTGGTCGCTGACCGTGTTCTCGGCGCCGGTGTAGTGGCCGTGTTCATCACGGTCGGCGGGGTCGTACTTGGTGACGCGATAGACGTAGGGCAGCACACCCCCATCTTCGAGCATGGTTCGGACGCGGCAACGCGCAGTGCCACTACGCATCGAGGGGGCAAGCCCTCAGTCCGCGCATTCCGAGCCGATGTTGTTCCACATGAAGTCGCTTCTCCAGTCCGTCCTGCCGGCAGCCCAGCCGAGCAAGGCGGTCAGGATCTTCTCCTGGGAGATGGTCCGCGTCTGATAGTGCTCGGCCGCTACGCCGTCCCGGAACTCGAGTTGGTACGTGTTGTCGTCGCACAGCAGCACCTGGATGTACCAGCTGTCCTCGATGTCCTTCCCCATGTTCTCCAGGATCAGATGCGCGTTCCCACGATGGAGGTTCGCCAGCATCCTGCCTATTGCTGGCTTCGAGGGCGTCTTCGTCACTCGCCCAGCCGCATTGGTTGCAATCAGCATGGCGTGATCCTCCACCACGGCTCTGACAGCGCCTCGGTGAGCGGACAGAGCACCGCCTGGGACCATTGGCTGGTGACCACATGGATGCGCTGCTACTGGGACGAGGAAGACACCTGGTTCTACTTCGAGGTCGATGCCGAAGGCTGGGTGATCCGCCAGGTCGAGCTCGAAGGACCTGACCTGACGCCGATTGCGGCTGCCTCCCTCGAAGAATGGCAGCGAGCCCATGACGCAGGCCGCCTCGACGAGTACGACAGCAGATTCGGGATCACTGCCGAACTGCCCGTCTCCGAGTGGGAGGGTCACGATCCGCTGCCGCTCACCTCCAAGGAATTCGAAGAGGTCTGGAGGACCGCCCGCCAGCACGTCGCCGCCCGTCCGTCATGAGCGCCAAGGCGGTCGTGAGGAAATGCCACCCGCCCTGGGACGAGAGCCCCTGGCCACTGCGACAACTCGAGAAACAGCTGGTCAGCGCGACGCGCTATGACGTGCGCCGCGAGACCCTACAGATGTAGGGTCCGCTGCTAGATTCGTCCGCCATGCGATCACGTGAGTACGACCTCGACTTCCGCGACAGGGCCGGGCGAATACGTGCCTGGGGTATCGGTCTGTTGGCTGTGGCGACGCTCCAGTGGACATGGTGTGCCCTGTTGCTGCTCACGCCGTACAAGGTCGATGAGGAGCCCGACGACCGTTACCCCGCGGAGTGCGAGTCACGGTTGTTGACCGAACGTGGTACGGCCAACGACGGTCTACAGAGGGGGGATTGGTGTCAGAATGAACGCGACTGGCCTGAAGTCCTGGCTGTGCTCGGGTTGTCCGTGCCGGTGTCGGTCGTTGGCGTGGCGCTCTTCACGAGCGGCAGTATGAGTATCCGGATGAGCGCCCACGCCGAGGCGATGCGCGAACTGGACAAGTACGCCGACGCACGGAACACGTAGCCTCCACGGATTGGCCGGCTGCCGGCAGCGGCTCGGTTCGCATTCGAGTCGGTGCCCCCGGTCCGGCGTTTCGCGTCGTACCGCGGGCGGCGGCACTTCCCCGGCTTCCTACGGCGTGAGAGCGATCGTGCTCCTTCGTCACCACCACTTCGGTGCTCGACCCCATGCTTGCCCGGTCGGAGGGCGCGGGCCCTGGTCAAGGCCGGCGGCCGGCAGCGCACCGACTCCAGCCCGGTGATCCCCTGCGTGCGCGGGCTGCACTGGGGTCGGCACCGAATACCGCCTTCGCGAGAGCTGCGACCCCGACCGGAAGCTCCTTTACCTCGCTTGCTCGGGGGAGTTGCCGACACCGCCGACCACGACCGGGGGGGCTGCGTCGGACGGCTCCGGAGGGAGCTGAGCAGGCGCGTCCAGGGTGGCTTCGAGTACGTCGCCCTTGCTCAGCCGCACCTCGAAGTTTCGGCCGACCTTCCTGACGTCGGCGGTGGCCCATCTCGGTGCACGCCCGTCGAAGTTGTCGCGGATGCGTACGAGGCCGTCCTTGCCGGCCACCACCTTGAACCACACGGTGGAGTTGTTCGCGCGCTCGGCCGACACCCGATGGCCACCCTCTGCCCGCAGGTCCCTGAAGCTCGCGTCGTGCCAGCGCCACGGGACGGCGGGGAACAGACGGATGACCTCCGTGTCGCGCACTCCGGGAGTCGGACTCCAGCTCTGCAGAAGAAGTTCCTGGACGGCCTGCATAGCGGCGAAGTTGCCTTCGAGGGTGAAGGGTTGGTAGGTGAGGTTCGAGAATCCTTCGCCGGACTGGTCGCCATTGAGATGGAAGCCATTCCGTGAGACGAAGGCGCGGGTGAACACATCGAGATGGCGCACGGCCTGCTCGGCGTCCCCGGTGCGCGCGCGCAGGCAGCTCATCCAGGCCCAGGTGTAGCCGCACCATTCGCCGGTTCCCAGCTCGTCCCATGCGGCGAGCGAGGCGCGGATGCGCTCTTGGTCCTGGGCGTCGCCGTCGACGGTGATCAGATTGAAGGGATAGATACCGATCAGGTGCGAGAGGTGCCGGTGGCTCTCGCGAAGCGGCGTGCAGGCATCCAGGAGAAGTTCGCCGTCGGCGGCGGTATGGAAATCACCCAGCTCCGCGGCTGCACGCGCCCAACTGCTCGCTTCGGATGTCAGGTTCTGCGCTTCGGCCATTTCGGTCAGCGACAGGAACAGCGTCCTCAGGCACATGAGGTCGTAGTTGCTGTTGGGCCTGAGCCAGGCGAGCGGGCCGTTGTCGAAGATCTCCGGCGAGGAGGATCTGGGGAGGACGAGAACACCCTCGGCATCAGGCTTGAGCAACTCTCGCAGACACCGGCCTACTTCGCTGCACCACGGATAGGCACGGTCCGTCAGGAAGCTGTCGTCGTCGGTATAGCGCCAGTGGAGATAGAACAGGTGGGCGTTCCATGCACTCATCGTCGGGGACATCGTGTACTGGCCCCATCCGCCCAGCGGTTGTCCGGAGAGCGACATCACGCCGGGGGTCGCCAGACCGTCGGTACCATAGAAGTCCCTGGCGAACCGGCGGAACGTGGGCGCCAGCTTCCAGAGGAATTCGAGGTAGCTGAGCCCCGACTCGAAGTTCCCGGCCTCCTGGTAGGCCAAGTACGTCAACTGGGTGTTGAGGTCGTTGTGGTAGTCGCCCTTCCACGGCGGGAGGCCGCCGTTGTCGGCGGTCCAGACGCCTTGCAGAGGCATCGGCGGTGCGTCGGGGCGCGAGCCCGCTCCGTAGAGGTAGCGGGCGAATCGGTGGGCGCGCCGGATGTGCGGATCAGGGACCTCGATGGACGATCGGTCCCAGAACTCACGCCACCAGGCAACATGCTCGGCAAATATCTCGGCGTAGCCCCGCTTCAGGGCATCGTGGCAGCGCGACTTGGCCAATGCCAGGAGGTCTTCGCCCGGCGCGCAGTCATGGGTGGAGGTGACGGCCACTGCCAGCAAGGTCTCTCCGGCTGCCCGCTGGGTGGCGACGCACGCGCAGTAGCGGAAACCGTCCGCGGCCTCCTGCACGTACCACTGCATGTCATCCGTCTGCCCGAGGTCGGCCGGCGGGTAGCCGAGAGCGGCCACCGCACCTCCGCTCTGCGGACCGGTTTCGCCGCATTCCTCGGTTGTGCCGGCCGGGCGAAGCCGCATTGCCTGCGGCGGATCACCGGGAATTCGAAGCATGGCCACGGGTTCGTTCGCGCTGAAGAAGGCACGCGCTGCCGTGCCGTCGCTGAGCGTTGCCGTGCCCTCGGCCGCAGCCAGGCTCAGTTCGAAGGACCGGACCGTCGCGGCCTGGTCGAGTGTCAACTCCAGGAAACCGGCCGGAAGTTTCGTCGGCGTGACGCCTTCGTAGTACTGGCTCCACGGATCCCCGTCGTCCTCCAGGCTCCGCCACGGGTGCTTCTGCCACCATGCGCTCTCGCCCGTGGTGCGTTCGTCCCAGAGGTCACCGCGGTCCAGGGAGAGACGCAGGGAGTTGTGTCCGCCCCACAACAGGCCGCCCATCAGACCGTTGCCGAGCGGAATCGCGTCGTGCCACAAGTCGATGGGGGCGGTGAGGCACAGGTCGTCCTCGGTTGCCGGAGTGCGCGGAACCTCATGCCCGATCGGATCGGTCTGCGCTCGCTTCATGGAGAACTTCGCTTTCGCTCGTGTTCGACGGAAATCGGGTCTTGCGGATCGGTGTCGGACTGACAGGTCTCGGATCTCGCTCCCGCGGAGCCTGCGATCCGGGCCATGGCAAGGAGCCGGCTCGGGTGCGGACCGTGCGCCGATGTGGCGCAAGTGATCGCCAGGCCGCCGCAGATCAAGCCGACCCGTGCCGAGGCCCGGGCGGCCGGGCGGCATCCCGTCGGGGTCTGTCCCGCCGGGCGGGCCCGAGCTCCACCGGTTCTCAGCGCCCGGGCACGCCGACGGGGCCGTGGTGGACGGCCTTGAGTGGGCCAGTGCTGTGACCGGAAGGGTTCACCGGCTCGCGCCGCCCGGCACGGCACCTCGCCGCGTTGTCGCATCACCCGAGTACATCCAGTACGCGGGCGATGCTCCGCCTTGCGATGCACCGCACCGGACGCCGCGAGCTTCCCGGCAAACCTTTCCGGTCACAGCACCAGCTGTCCCGGCCCCGAACGGCGGAGTGAAGGTGCGCGCGGTGCGTGCGGCGGTGGCACGGCCCCACGGCTGAGCCAGGGATCGGCGAGTCGAGCGCTCTGCACATCCTCCAGCGGAGGTGCCCTTTCAGGAGGGCGGGTACGCGCGTCGCTGTCGCGAGTCAGGCATCGGTCGCGAGTCCGGCATCGGCGGCCGGCGTGCCGGTGGCCGGGCCGGTGCTTTCCCGCACGATCAGCGTCGGCCTGAGCATCTGGAGCGAGTTGGTGGGTGCCGCTCGCTCGGTGATCGAGCGCAACAGCAGTTCGGTCGCCTGCCGGGCCATCTCCTGCTTGGGGAAGACGACTTCGGTGAGCGCCTTGCGCGCACGCCAACTCCCCTGCAGGTCGTCGTGCCCGATCACCGACAAGTCGTCTGGGACCGAGAGTCCGGCCTGCGTCGCGGCCTCCAGTACGCCGTGGCTGAGGTGAGTGGCGAAGATCGCGGTCAGCGCGGGGTCAGCGGCGAGTGCCGCGCGCGCGGCGGCGGCGCTACCGGCGAGCGTCGGCTCCGACGGGACGAACACCGAGGAGTCCGGAACGGTCAGTCCGTCGCGGGCGAAGGCGCGCCGGAAGCCTTCCACCCGGGATGCGTGGGCGGGCAGGCTGGCCAGGACGGCCACCCGCTCGTGTCCGAGCTGGCGCAGATGGCGTCCGGCCAGGTAGCCGGCTTGCTCGTAGTCGATGGTGACCACCGGGAAGTCGCCAGGCGCCTCGCTCTCCCAGGCGCACAGCGCCACCGGGAAACGAGCGTCCGCCAGCAGTGGCAGGTGGTCGATCAGGTCGCGATCGCCGGCGATCAGCAGCGCGTCGACGGAGCGGCTGGACAGACCCGCCAGGTGTCGCCGGGCGCGCTCGCCGTCGAGCCGGGTGGTGCACAGCAGCAGGTGATAACCGTGCTGCTCCAGGACATCCTCGACCTCCTCCACGATCTCCGAGTAGAAGGGCTTGACCACGGTCGGGACGAACAGGCCGACCGTCTTCGTGGTGCCGGTCGCCAGCGAACGGGCCACCAGGTTCGGGGTGTACCCGAGTTCCTCGATGGCCGAGCGCACCCGCGCCGCCGTCTCCGGCCGCACCGGGACGCGACCGGTGACCACGTTCGAGACGGTCTGCTTGGTGACCCCGGCGAGCTCCGCCACCTCCCGCATCGTCGCCATTCGAATTCCTCGCCTTTTACCGATCAAATGAATTGAGCTGGAGACTAGCTCTGCGCTCGGACTCCGTCAAGGCGGCTCCATGTCAGCCGGATCGTCCAGTCGCATGGAAGCGGCGATGGGTTCAGATATCTGAAACACGGTCATACGTCGCACAAAACCTACGATCTGGAGCCGGCCGGCTACGAGCAAGCGCCCGGTGGGCCGGAGAGCGGCCCGTCGCCGCCCGACGTGATCGTCGATCCCAGTGGATGACTGCCAGTCAGAAACTGAACTTCGATGCATCCTCTTGTTTTAGCGGTCAAATGCGCCGTACTGTTCCGACCCGACGAGCGCCCCCGAGCCCGAGGGTCCGCCGTCCACTTCGGCGTGTTGACGCCCCCCTTGGAAGGAAACACCCATGCGCACCAGGAGTAAGAGAGCCACCCGGGTCGTCGAGGTGGCGACGGCAGCGGCACTTGTGCTGGGAGTGAGCGCCTGTGCCGGGAGCTCGGACGACAGTGCTGGGGCGAAGAGTGCGGGCAGCTTCACCTACTGGTCGATGTGGCAGTCCAGCGAGCCGCAGGCGCGGGTGCTCAAGGCCGCGATCGCGCGGTTCACCGCGCAGACCGGTATCAAGGTGAACGTCGACTGGGTGGGCCGGGGCATCTCGACGAAGATCGGCCCCTCGATCGCGGCCAACCAGGCCCCGGATCTGTGGGACGGGGCCGACTCCACGATTTACGGCACGGAGGCCTCGGCGGGCCAGGCCCTGGATCTGTCCCCGGTGCTGAAGATGAAGGTCCCCGGAGAGGACACGACGGTCGGCAGCGTCATCCCGGCGAAGTACTTCGCCATGGAGCCGAAGGACCCGGCCGGCTCGGACACTTATCTGATCCCCTACGAGGTCGCCTCCACCGGCATGTTCTACAACGCGGCCGACCCGGTCATCAAGGCCGCCATGCCGACCGTGCCGACCACCTGGGCGGGTCTGCTCAGCGTGTGCGCCGAGCTCAAGGCCAAGGGGATGGCGTGTATCGCCTCCGAGGGCGCTGACTCCTGGACCAATGAGCTCTACTTCGACTATCTGCTGAACGCTCAGCGGGTCAACTTCAACACCCTGGCCTCGGACAAGACCGGTGCGTCGTGGGACAACCCGGCTGTGCTCAAGGCGGCCCAGGAGGTCGACCAGCTGGTCACCGGCGGCTACGTGATCCCGGGCTACACCGCGACCAAGTACCCGGCGCAGGAGACCAACTGGGCAAACGGCAAGGCCGCGTTCTACATGGACGGCGACTATGTGACCTCCGAGGTGGCCAAGGAGGTCCCGGCGAGCTGGAAGATGGCCTCGATGCTGCCGCCGGGCGCGCAGGTGCCCGACGCCACGCTGTTCGGCTTCTCGATCCCGAAGCGAGCCAAGAACGTCTCCGCGGCGGAGAGGTTCATCGCCTTCTTCATGCAGAAGCAGGAGATGTCGGGCATAACGACGACCGCGCTCAATATCACTCCGCGTGCCGACATCCCGGCCCCGCCGCAGTTGGCGACCTCGCAGCAGCAGCTGACCTCCCCGACCGTGCGGCAGCCCTTCGACAGCCTCGCCGGGAACTGGTCGCCGGAGGTCCTGGACCAGAACTACCTGAACATGTGGCATGGGCGGCTGACCCCGGCGCAGTTCGTGGCGAAGTGCAAGGCTGCGCAGATCTCCTACTGGAAGTCGCAGGGCTGAGCCGTGGCGACCGTGATCGACTCCCCTTCCCGGACCCCTGGCGTCCGGGAAGCGGTCCCCCGTACCGGCAGGTCCCGCCCGGGGGCCTACGAGCGCCAGCGTCGGCGGATGTTCTGGCCGTTCACCCTGCCCGCGCTGATCGCCTACGCCGTCCTGTTCCTCGCCCCGGTCGGCTTCGCGTTCTGGACCAGCTTGTACAAGTGGGACGGGATGAGCCCGATGCAGTGGCGCGGCTTGCGCAACTACCAGCAGTTGTTCGAGGACCCGGTCTTCCGCACGTCGCTGACGAACACCCTCGAGCTGATGTTCATCGGGGGCTCGATCACCTTCGTGATCAGCTTCGCGCTGACCCTGGTGCTGCGCGAGATGCGGGCCAAGCTCTTCGCCCGCTCCGTGCTCTTCTTCCCCTCCCTGATCAACGGCATGGTCTTCGGCATCGCCGCCGGATTCCTGTTCTCCCCCTCCGGTCCGGTCAACCAGGCACTGCGTTTCGTCGGAGTGACCACCCCGCCGCAGTGGCTCTCGTCCGACAACCTGATACCGATGATCATCGGCACCCTGGTGTGGACCGCCACCGGCTACTACACCTCGATCATCATGGCCGCGGTC
This sequence comes from Streptomyces sp. NPDC058231, assembly GCF_042882275.1. Lineage (NCBI taxonomy): Bacteria > Bacillati > Actinomycetota > Actinomycetes > Kitasatosporales > Streptomycetaceae > Streptomyces > Streptomyces sp. NPDC058231. The sequence goes on from NZ_JBHVWN010000023.1 coordinate 40,020, forward strand.
GACCAGATCCCGCCCTACCTGTACGAGGCCGCCGAACTCGACGGCGCCAACGCCTTCCAGCGCTTCCGCCACATCACGCTGCCCTGCGCCTGGGACGTCATCTCGGTATGCGCGGTGCTGTGGACGGTCAGCTCGGTGAAGATCTTCGAACTCATCCTGCTGTTCGGTGGCAGCAGCGGCGGCGGGTACCCGCCGGCCCAGAGCTGGAACACCGCCCTGTACGTGTACGCCGAGGCATTCCCTCAGGCAACCATTCCCAGGCTGGGGACCGCCACCGCCGCCGCGATCGTCAGCCTGCTGATGGTCACCGTAGTCACCCTCGTCCTACGACGGCTGATGCGCCGCGACCCGATCGAGTACTGACCCCGATCGAGCACAAGCACCGAGAAAGGCACGACACGTGCAAAGCAGACAACGATCACCGGGTCCGGCGATGCGGATCGGCACAGCCCTGGTCTGGGTCGTCGTGGCAGCCGACCTGCTCCTGGTCCTCTGGATCTTCCTGACCTCCCTGCGTCCCGGCCCGGACGTGCTGAACCACCCCTTCGGACTGCCCACCCACCCCCACTTCGGGCAGTACGGCGTCGCCCTGGAGCAGGGGGGGTTCGGGCAGGCCGCGATCAACAGCGTGGTCGTCGCTCTCTGCTCCTCGGCCGTCGCAGTCGCCCTCGCCGCCCCGTGCGCCTACGCACTGGCCCGCCGCCGCTCGAAGACCTCCTCCGCACTGACCATGACCTTCGCCATGGGCCTCGGCGTCCCCGGCCAGGTGCTGGTGGTGCCGCTCTTCGTCGGTCTGGCCCACGTGAACCTGACCAACAGCGACTTCGGCCTGGCCATGGTCTACGTCGGTCTGGCCATGCCCTTCACGGTGTTCCTGCTGACCGGCTTCTTCGCCGGCATCCCCGCAATCCTCGAAGAAGCCGCCGTCATCGACGGCGCGGGCCCCCTGCGCTCCTTCGTCTCGGTGGTGCTCCCGGTCGCCCGGGGCGGGCTGATCACGGCGTTCCTGCTCCAGTTCATCAGCTCCTGGAACGAGACGCTGTTCGCCCTGGTCCTGACCAACAGTCACGACAAGATCACGCTCTCGGTGGCGCTCCAGGAGTTCGCCGCCACCCAGCAGTTCAACGGCCTGGACTACGGCACCATGTTCGCCGGCGTCTGCATCATCCTCGCCCCGATGCTCGCCCTGTTTTCCTGGCTGGGGACGCGCATCATCCAGGGCATGACCGTAGGGATCGGTAAATGAGCTCGACGCTGCGCAACGAGAACCTTCGGATCGAAGGAGCTCCGGACCCGGTCGGCGGCGTGCTGCCGATCCTGCGCGGACTGTCCCCGCAGACCGTCCAGGGCGTCGGCTTCGACGAGGAGATGCGGCGCAACCTGGCCTACGGCACCCCGTACACACTGCTTCCCTACACCCCGCAAGGCGAGTACGACCGGGTGCGCTCCGAGCGCGACCTGCCCGCCGTCGTCCTGGAGAACGAGACCCTCACCGCGACCTTCCTGCCCTCGCTCGGGGGACGGCTGTGGTCACTGGTCCACCGGCCCACCGGCCGCGAACTGCTGCACCGCAACCCGATCCTCCAGCCGGCCAACCTCGCCCTGCGCGACGCCTGGCTGGCGGGAGGGGTGGAATGGAACCTGGGCACCACCGGGCACTGGCCGCTGACCTGCGAGCCACTGCACGCGGCGCGGGTGACCGCGCCGGACGGCACGCCGGTGCTGCGGATGTACGCGTTCGAGCGACTGCGCCGACTCACACTGCGCCTGGACGCCTGGCTGCCGTCCGGCTCCCCGATGCTGTACGTCACCGTCACCGTGGACAACCCGGCGGAGCAGGAGACTCCGGTCTACTGGTGGTCGAACATCGCCGTGCCCCAGGACACGGACGTGCGTGTGATCGCCCCGGCCGACCACGCCTTCCACTGCGACTACACCAGTGACCTCACGCGTGTCGGGTTCCCACAGGTCGACGGGGCGGACCGGAGCTACCCGGGCCGGGTCGCGCACGCGGCGGATTACTTCCTGGACCTGCCGGAGGGCGAACGCCGCTGGATCGCCGCCCTGGACGGCAGCGGCACCGGCCTCGTCCAGACCTCCACCGACCGGCTGCGCGGCAGGAAGCTGTTCTGCTGGGGCAACTCGACCGGCGGCCGGCACTGGCAGGAGTGGCTCTCAGGCCCTGGTCACGCCTATCTGGAGATCCAGGCCGGGCTGGCCCGGACCCAGCTCGAACACGTGCCGATGCCAGGCCGCGCCAGCTGGTCCTGGACCGAGGGCTATGGCCTGCTGACGGTTGATCCGCAGGCGGTGCACGGAAGTTGGGAACAGGCCAGGGCCGGCGCGGCCGATGCGCTGGACCGGTTGCTGCCCGCCTCGGCGCTGGCCCGGGCCCAGGCCCTGGCTGCCGAGTTCGGCGCCCCTGAGGAGGCACTCGCCACCGGCTCCGGCTGGGCTGCTCTGGAGATCGAGGCCGGCTCACTGCCCGACTCACCGCTGCTGCCCTTCGGCACTCCCGACGCCGAGCAGCAGCCCTGGCGGGACCTGCTCACCACCGGCACCCTGCCGGCTTCCGATCCTCCGGCCGCCCCGGTCACCGGTGGGCGCTGGCGCGACCTGCTGGAGGCCGGTGCCCGTGACTGGCACGCCTTCTACCACCTCGGCCTGGTCCGGCTGGCCGACGGGGAGAAGGAAGCCGCCCGCGACGCGTGGAAATGCTCGCTCGAACTGCTGGCCACGCCCTGGGCCCTGCGTGCTCTGGCCTTCCTCACCGAGTCGCCGGGCGACGCCGCCGACCTGCTGGTCCAGGCGCACCTGCTCCGCCCCGATCTTCGGGAACTGACGATCGAGGTACTGGACGCGCTGCTGCGTGCCCACCGACCCGCCGAGGCCCTGCGGACCATCAGCGCCCTTCCCGCGGCCGACCGCGAGCACGGGCGAATCAGGCTGGCCGAGGCGAGAGCAGCACACGCGACCGGCGCCGACGACCGGGTGAGAGAGCTGCTGGCGGAGGGGATCCACGTGGACAACATGCGCGAGGGAGAGGTGTCCCTCGACGCCCTGTGGCTCGCCGTCCACCCCGAGCAACCGGTCCCGCGAGCCTACGATTTCCGGATGTCGGAAGGCTGACACGCACGTCCACGCAGGAGCGCCACACCAGGCGAGTTACCGACGCCGACAGCCCAGCAGCGACAGACCTCACCGGCCAGCCGGTCGTCACCGACCGGCCGCTGCCCGCACCGCCGGAACACCACGCCCGACAGAAGGGACCCCCGTGCCAAACTTCCGAAAGGCGCTCGCGGCCATAACCGCGACCGTCCCACTTCTCCTGGTCGGCGCGGTCGCGCCGACCACAGCGTCAGCGGCCCCCTCAGGCGCCGGCTACACCGTGTCCATCGGCTCGGCCGGCACCTACGCCTACCCCGACGACACCCCGGCCAGCGGCTACATCGACAAGGACGGCACGTTCCACCTCCAGTCCGCTCACTCGCTGTACGGCGCGACCGACCCCCGGCAGTGGACCTTCTACACCGGGACCGACTCCGACACCGCCACCGCGGACGACACACTCAACAACGCGGTCAACCCCGCCAACGCCGAAGACACCAACAACGACACGACCTGGCGCTGCAACAACAGCCCCACCGGCCTGGAGGCCACCGCGGCGGCCGGCTCGGGCTACTCGCAGGCCAACTACTGCGACCTGACCGGCATATGGGTGGACCCGGACACCGGAGACTGGTACGGCCTGGTCCACAACGAATTCACCCCGAAACCCTTCGGCGACGGCCTGCACTACGACGCCATCGACTACGCCGTCTCCACCGACCAGGGCAAGGTGTGGACCATCGAGGGCCACGCGATCACCTCGCCCTACAGCACCACCCGCGACGACACCACGGCCTTCCCGAACCAGACCTACGACTACGGTGACGGCGACCCGCGGCTGTATGCCGACACCGCCTCGGGCTACTTCTACCTCTACTACGGTTCGCGGATCGTGCCCAAGGGCGGCGTCGGCGGCAGCACCGACGGCCTGGCCCATGTCGCCCGCGCACCCATCTCCGGCAAGATGGCGACCGGCACTTGGGAGAAGTGGTACGACGGCTCCTGGTCGCAGTCCGGCGTGGGCGGCAAGGAAAGCAACATGGAGCCGGTCACCGCGGCCGACCCGACCGGCTACACCCCGGTGGCGCACGACTACGACCCGAAGAACACCGGGACCGTCGACCAGCAGGTGGCGGCCGGCGAACTGCCGTCCAAGTCACCGCTGTTCATCATGAACATCACCTATGACGCCTACCTCGGCCTGTACATCGGCGAGCCCGAGGTGGTGAACGCCAGCACGCCGCAGCCGCAGCAGTTCTACGCCACCTCGAACCTGGCCACCCAGAAGTGGAGCCTGATCGGCACCTCGGGCAGCCAGAAGTCCGACTCCTGGTACCGCTGGTTCATCGACAGCGCCAACAAGACCAGCTCCACCATCGTCGGCAAGTCCTTCCGCTCATACTGCTCCATCGCCTGCGCGACCTCCGACGGCGAGTACTCCAACGTCACCATCAGCTCCTCCCGGCCCGCCGCCTCCCCGGTCGACCCGGCGAAGACCTACCGCATCAGCAGCGGCACCGGACGGGTGCTCGCCCAGGTCTCCGGAAGTTCGACCACCACCTCTCAGACCGCCGGACGCCGGTCCGAGTTGCAGGACTGGTCGTTCGTCAGCAACGGCGACGGCTCGTACCAGATCGTCAACGCCGCCACCCGCCAGGCTCTGGGCGTCGGCACCAGTTCGACCTCCACCCGGGCCTGGGGCACCGAGCCCACCGCCACGACGATCGGCAAGAGCGGTCCCACCGTCGGCCAGGAGTGGTTCGTCATCGCCGACACCAATGCTCGCACCGGCACGCGGACCGGCAGCTACCGGCTGGTCAACCGCTACAGCCAACTGGTGCTGGGCATGTCCTCGCAGCCCGGTCGGCATGCCGAGACCACCCCGACCCGCAGTTGGACCGACCACACCGGCGCCACTGTCGGCGGCACGGGTTCCGCCGCCGAGCAGACCCTGACGCTGACCGAGGCCGGCCCGGTCCCGGGCCCGGAGAGGGTCAGCGCCTACACCCCCGGCGCGCAGACCACCACGGTCGGTACCGCCGTATCGGTCCAGGTCAACGCGACCGACTCGATGGGTCGGAAGCTCCGCTACTCAGCGACCGGTCTCCCGGCCGGACTGGTGATCAGCTCCACCGGACTGATCACCGGCACACCGACCACCGCTGGATCCTCGAACGTCGCAATCACAGCCACCTCGGGCAGGGCGAGCGGCTCGGCCACCTTCAGCTGGGCCGTCGCCCCCAACCTCAACGGCACCACCCACACTCTGACCGCGAGTGGCATGGCGCTCAACAACCCTGACGGCAGCACGTCACCCGGGGTCCAGCTCAACACCTGGACGCCTTCGAGCAGCTCGAACGAGAAGTGGACGTTCGCGCAGCAGCCCGACGGCTCCTACGAGATCGTCAACGTCCTGTCCGGACTCTGTGTCGACGTCGAGGGCGGCGGATCGAACGCGGGCGCCGCGATCGATCAGTGGACCTGCGTCGGCAGCAGCAACCAGTTGTGGAACGTGACGCAGTTGGCGAGCGGTGCCTACTCGATCACGAACGAGCGCAGCGGGCTGGTGCTCACGACCGCCTCGACGTCCGCCGGGGCGCTGGTGACGCAGCAAGCGAACGCCGGTTCCGCGCTTCAGCAGTGGACGATCAACTGAGCGCATCCGCGTGAGGGCGCGGATCTGAGAACGGGACCCGTCCCGACGGTTCTGAGGGAGCCGGCCGGGACGGATCCGACCAGATGATGCCGTTGGCGTGGTCCGCCTTCGGAATGCCGGGCCGATGACCTGGATGGCGAGCGGCAGGCCGCCCTTGGGGCGCCGGGCGGGTATCACGAGCGCGGGCAGGCCGACGGACGAGGCCAAGAGCCCGTCTACGCGATCACGTCGCGAAGACGGGCCCTGTGGCATCACAGCAGGTGGTCCGCCTTGCCGGCCTTGATGTCGCGGATCATTTGCTGGAGCGCCTCGCGGCTGTCGGTGAGGAAGTGGGTTTCCGCGCCGGTGACAGAGATGTAGCTGTTGCCCTGATCGTCCGTCCCGAGCCGGTAGCAACTGGCTCCCTCACCACAGAACGGTTCTTCCCATGTGATGCCGTGCACGGAGACTCCCTTCAAAGGTGGCATGCGATGCCGTGGATGAAATCCCGTGACTGCTCGGCGGGCAGAGCGATCCGTTCCATCCAGTCGAAATGTGAACGGTACTTGGCCAGTTGTGCTTCCCCGCAGAGGAATTCGGGTCCATGGGTGCTGTCAACCTGCACCGTGTCCAGCTGGGGGACGGGGCCTTCGGTGTAGTTCACGGTCTGTCCAGCGCCGGGGAAGGCACCCGCCTCGAACGGGGTGACGCGCAGGGTGATGTTACGGCGTTCCGACATGACGAGGAGATGTTCAAGTTGGGCGCGCGCCACCTTTCGTCCGCCGAACTGCATGCGAAGCGCCGCCTCATGGATGACGCCGAGGTACTCCGGCGCTGACACGCCCTCCAAGACCTGCTGCCGCTCCATGCGGTGGGCCAGGCGCAGGGCGACCTCGTGATCCTGAAGCGTGGGAACAACGACGCGGAAGACAGCGAGGGCGTGGTCACTGGTCTGGAGGATCCCGGGGATGTGGACCGAGTGGGTTGTCCGCATGCGCAGCGCGTGGGCTTCCAACTCGGCGATGTCCAGAAGCCCGCTGGGGAGCGTCGGCCGGTATTGATCCCACCAACCGCGCTGTGCGGGACGTGCCATGTCGGCCAGGGCATTCACATATGCGGTATCCGGGCAGCCACAGGCTTCCGCGAGCGTGCGCAGCCGGTCCTCGCTGATCGCCCGGAGGCCTTGTTCGATGTTGGAGAGCCTGGAGCGGTCGACACCGAGCAGTCGGGCCGCTGTCTCGGCAGAGACGTCGGCGGTGACGCGCATCTTTCGGAGCTCGCTCCCCAGACGTCGCTGGCGTTCGGTCGGTGACGTTCGCGCTGCCATGTCAGTCCTTCCGTGAACTTCGGTTCGAAGTCTGCCGTGCAAAAGGCGCCGTGGGCCACGTTAGGAGTCAAATTTACGGAATTGGGTGGCCAATATGACCCCTCACTCTCTACAGTCAGTAACGCACTGCTCACGCTGCGGCGAGCTGGAAGTGCATCGCGCGGTCCTGCCCGCAACCTCCTGCCCTGGGAGGGGCGGCCCGCGCCAGGGAGACAAGCCACTGCTCATCCCGCAGCGCAGGAGCCATCTGTGCGCATCGACGCGAAAGAGACCGCCAACTCGTCACCCGTACAAGGGGAGTCAGTCATGCAATCTCCGCGCGCCGCGCTCTGCCCGGTAGCGATCGAGGAACCTTCGCCCGACCCGTACCCGCACTCGCCCCCGTATCCGAAGCGTCGCTCCGAGCGCGGGCTCGCGCTCAGCTTCACTCTTCCCGGTGATCCGCGGAGCGCGGCGATCGGGCGCAACGCGGTCACCGCATCGCTGCGGGCCTACGGGCTCACTGCGTACATCTGGCCGGCCGCGCTCGTGCTCGCCGAACTCGTCGGTGTCACCGCGGCCATGACCCCTGGCCGGGAGCTCTACGTCTCCGTGCGGCACCGGGACAACGCGCTTCGCGTGGTCGTCTGGGACCAGCACCCGCACCATCTCGACCCTGGCTCCGTGACGCTCTGCGAGGCGCGGCGCAGACGGGCGCTGTGGCTGCTGGCGGCGGTGGTGGACGACTGGGGCGGGGAGTGGGATGTCAGCGACGCACTCCCACCGCACGCAGGCACCAAGTCCTGGGCGATGCTGCCGCGCTGACGGGTGCCGGGGGCGGGTCGCTCGGGGTCGGTCCACGGTGATGAAACCGTACGGCGGGAACCTCGGCGGGAACCGGAAACGGAACCGGGTCAGCGGGCTCCGGACCGCTATCGGCTCGCGCACCGAGGCGTCGGCCTGGTGGGTGCAGTTGCCCCGCCCCGGCACGGACAGGCACCCGGCCCCTGCGGACGGCCTCAGTGGTCGTCGGGGCCGTCGTCGCGCAGCTTGCGCCAGACGCGGGTGCGGTGGAGCACGTAGAGGGCCATGAACAGGACGATCGCCTGCACCCCCACAGCGAGGATCCAGAACACGGCCCTGCTCTCCAACTCGTCGGTCATGTACGTGAAGTTCATGCCGAAGAACCCGGTCAGGAAGGTCAGCGGCAGGAAGATCGTCGACACGATGGCCAGCCGGTTGATCACGCCGTTCTGCTCGCCGGACACCAGGGAGGAGTAACTGACGAAGGCTCGCCGGGAGGCGTCCTGGAGGGACGCGATGTCCGTGAGCGCCAACTTCGCCGCGCGTTGGTAGGAGCGAGCGAGCTTCTGTCGTTCCTCCGGGAAGTCGCGGCTCATCATCCTCCGCGTGATGGCCTCGTCCGTCGCCTCCAGGTACGGCAGCAGCGAGTGGTGCAGGGTGGCCGCGCGCCGTCGTAGCCGTGCCAGACGGTAGATCTGCCGGGGTTGCCGGCGCTGGAACATCTCGTCCTCCAGGTCCTCCACCTCCAGCAGAGCCTGCACGGCAGACCGGCGGAAGGTCTCCAGGGCCTCGTCCAACAGCAGGAACAGTGTGGCCACGGCGTCGGTGGGCCTTTCGTGCGGCAACCGGGCGATGAGGCTCCTGATAGGTCCGAGCGGACCTCGATGGACGGTGACCACGTACCGGTCGGTCACGAAGGCATGGACATGGGTGATCCGGTCCGCTTCGACGACGGGTACGACGAACGCGGCGCTGTCCCCGAGGAACTCGGCCCGCACGGATTCGCCCGCCCTGCCGAGCCACGCCAGGTCCTCGTCCTCCAGGCCGAGCTCGTGGGCGACCGGCTGTTCGTCGGGCGATGCCTCCTCGGGCAGTTCGATGTCCACGAACAGGAAGTGGTCTGCTGCGAGACGCTCACGTGCCTCCGACACGTGCGTACGAGCAACGACCCCTTCCGGCATCGACACCACCGATACGATCATCGTCCCTCACCGTGGATCACCGGCTGCAGCACTCTCCAGCCTGCGCAACCCCGGAGGCCGTGCACACGGAGGGACCCATTCGCACCGCCGTGTCTACCGAACGAGTGAGTCTCGTCAGGAACTGCCGACGCCGCTGAGGAACGTGTCGACGACCAGGTCGGCTGCGCGCGGGGGCTCCACCTCGGGGAACTGATGACCGGCGCTGTCCACCAGCTGATCGAGGACCGCCCGCACCCAGGCCAGAGAGACACCGGGGCGTAGAAAACCCTCGTCGGCCGCGCGCCGGAGGAAGTCGTCGAGTCGCTGACTCTGCTTCTGGCGCCGGGAGTTGGCCTCGGGGTCCCCCTGCATCATGCGCCGCGTGTCGACCGGCCACTCGCGGCTGACGGGGATGATCCCTTCCACATAGCGGTGCAGTGCGACCGCCACTGGTGCCTCCATGAGCCGCGCCTCGTCGAGGACCCGTTCGGCGGAGTCGAGTTTCGCCTGGAAGACGGCACTGAGCAGCGCTTCGCGGGTGGCGAAGCGGCGGTGGACGGTGGTGCGGTCCACCCCCGCCGCGCCGGCGATGGCCGACATCGACGTACTCGGATCTTCGGCCAGCAGTCGGGCGCCGGTGCGCAGGACCACGGCGAGGTTGCGTGCGGCATCAGCTCTCATGGTGCGCCTCACTGTACCAGCTGAGCAGCACTTATGAGGTCATTGTCATCGCGAGCGACGCAGTCAGGAGTAGTAGTGCTACAGTCATGTTGCAGTTAAGCGGAAACCTTCCACACTGACCTCGCGGTCTCGGATGGCGAGTGCGACGGGACGGTCGGCGTCTCCCCCCGCTGACGTGCGGCGAAAGCCCGGACGTGCGTGGGGTGATCCCGGCAGGGACGGTGCGCGTGGTTTCTCTCCTTCACAAGAAAGAAGCGACTGATGATCGTTCGCGACAAGCTCTACCTGGGCGGTTCCTGGGTGGCACCCGGCAACGCGGAGCTGCTGGAAATCCGCTCCCCTCACGACCGGCGCATACTCGGCCGGGTGGCCCAGGCGGTCGACACGGACGTGGATGCGGCTGTGGCGGCGGCACGTGAGGCGTTCGACAACGGACCGTGGCCGCGCACCGACCCCAAGGAGCGCCAGGAGGTGATCCGGCGGCTCAACGCGCTGCGTGAGGCCCGCGCCGACGAGATCGCCGAGGCCATCTCCGCCGAGAACGGTTCGGCGGGCTGGTTCACCAGGCTCGGCCAGCCGTTCCTGAGCCGTCAGGTCAACGCCTATCTCCAGGCGGCCGAGGAATTCGGCTGGGAGGAGATCGTCGAGCCCTCCGATCCCTCGGTGGCCTTCGACACCATCGTCAGGCGTGAGCCGATCGGCGTGGTCGCCGCGGTCATCCCGTGGAATTCGCCCTTCTCCGCGGCGACGGCGAAGCTGACGCCGGCCCTGCTGGCCGGAAACACCGTGGTGCTGAAGGTCTCCCCGGAGAACTCGCTGAGCATGATGCTGCTGGCGGATCTCTTCCACGAGGCCGGACTCCCCGAAGGGGTGCTCAGCATCCTGCCGGCGGACCGGGAGACCAGTGAACACCTCGTCTCGCATCCGGACGTCGACAAGATCGCTTTCACCGGGTCCACCCGGGCGGGCCGCCGCATCGCCTCGATCGCGGGCGAGCAGCTCAAGCGGGTCAGTCTCGAACTGGGCGGCAAGTCCGCCGCGATCATCCTGGAGGACGCGGACCTCCCCGCCGTGATGCAGGGGCTGCGCTTCGGCTCCCTGGGGAACAACGGCGAGGCCTGCATCCTGCAGACCCGGATCCTGGCCCCGCGCAGCCGATACGAGGAGACGGTCACGGCGCTCAAGGAGATGGTGGAGTCGCTGAAGGTCGGCGATCCGTCCGAGCCGGACACCTTCATCGGGCCCATGATCCGGCCGGACCAGCAGCAGCGCGTGATCGACTACATCAAGCTGGGCGTGGCGGAAGGCGCCCGTCTGGTGACCGGCGGCCCTGAGGTCCCCGAGGGCCTGGAGGAGGGCAACTACGTCACTCCGACGCTCTTCGCGGACGTCGACAACAGCATGCGTATCGCCCAGGAGGAGATCTTCGGTCCGGTCCTGGTCGTCATCGCCTACGACGACGAGGACGACGCGGTGCGGATCGCCAACGACTCCGACTACGGCCTGTCGGGAGGCGTCTGGACCTCCAGCGCCGAGCGGGCCCTGGACGTCGCCCGAAGGCTGCGCACCGGAACCGTCACCCTGAACGGCTCGCCGATGAGCTTCGACGGCCCGTTCGGTGGCTACAAGGCGAGCGGGACCGGCCGTGAATACGGCGTGGTGGGCCTGACCGGGTACGTCGAGCACAAGACGATCACCCGCCACCGGTAGCGCCGGGTGGGGCGGTCCTCACCGGGTTCCCGTCGGCCGGGCGCCGAGATTCCTGAGGGCCTGGTCCGGTGTCCCACTCGCTGGACTGATCGCCACTGAATCGGAAGTTGTGCGGAAACTGAAAGAATCTTGCCGACACCCGCCCCCTTCTCCGGAGGTTTTTGCGTGAACCCGTCCAGATCGCTCGGCCGTGCGAAGTCCACGGCACTGGCCCGGTCCATGTTCAGCCGGCGCAGCCTGGTGCGCGCAGCAGGTGGGAACGGCGCCGGCCTCGGCCTCGGCGCGGCGCTACCCGCAGGCAGCGCTTTCGCGGCGCGGACCGCGTCCGGCAAGCAGCATTACGACGTGCTGCTCAAGACGAGCAAGGAGACCGCGCTGTGGGGCTGGTTCCCCACCAGCCGCCCATCGGTCCTGACCGTGAAGTCCGGGACGGTGGTGAAGATCGACGCAGTCAATCAGGCCGGCGTCTCCGACGCACGGGGCCCCGTGGCGTACTTCGAGGCGCTCGGCGTCCCGGGCGACCGGGTGCTGCCCGAGCTGGAGGAGATCCACGCGATTCCCCGTACCCCCGGGTCCAGCGGCCACGTGCTCACCGGCCCGCTCTACATCGAGGAGGCCGAACCGGGGGACGTCCTCGAGATCCGCATCCTGGATGTCTCACCGCGTGTGCCGTACGGAGTCAACAGCACCGGCCCCTGCAGCGGTGTCCTGCCGAACCTGCTCAGCGAACGGTCGACGCGGCTGCTCACCCTCGACAAGCGCAACAGGTACTACCAGTTCGCGCCCGGTATACGGGTGCCGTTCAGACCGTTCATGGGGATCACCGGCGTTGCGCCGCCCACCGAGGCGGGCTTCGTCTCGGCCAACCCGCCCGACCGGTGGGGTGGCAACATCGACGTGCGTGACCTCACCGCCGGTTCGACACTGTTCCTGCCGGTGTTCCAGCCCGGAGCGCAGTTCTACACCGGTGACAGCCACGGCGCGCAGGGCCACGGTGAGATCGACCAGACCGCGATCGAGCACTCCATGTCGCTGACCGCCCAGTTCATCGTGCGCAAGGGCGCCGGCCTGGAGTACCCGCGGGCCGAACTGCCCGACCACATCGTGGCGATGGGGATCGACGCGGACCTCGAAACCGCACTCCGGACAGCCGCCACCCAGGCCATCGGCTTCCTCCGCGACGCCACCGAGGGCGCGCTCAGCGCCGCCGACGCGTACGCGCTCTGCAGCGTCGCCGTGGACTTCGTCATCGCCGAGGCGGTGAACGGCAACAAGGTCGTCGCCGCGTACATCCCCAAGTCGCTGCTGCCCAGGCGATAGGGGGACCCCACCAGGGCTCGGTCCGAGGCCCTCAGGCCTGGCCGACCTTCCGAGCGTGGGCCTTACCGCAGGTGGTCGGCGTCTCCGCTCACCGGGGGCACTCCCGCGCCGGTCCGCACGACCGTTGAGTCCTGGCACCCGGCCGGGCGTACCGTCCGTGCCCGTCCGTCCGGACGCACGTAACGTGACGGAGGACCGCACAGGGTCGTCGGTGATGTTCCGGTACGGAGGAGTGGACGTGAAGCTCGGCCTGCACTACTGGAACTACTCGCAACCCGCCGATCCCGCGCTCATCGCGCCGACCCTCGCGGAGTCGGCGCGGATCGCAGACCAGGGTGGGGTCGCGTCCTTCACCGTGATGGACCACTACTTCCAGATGGAGACACCGCAGAGCGCGGCCGACGAGCCGATGCTGGAGGGCTACACAGCACTCGGGTATGTGGCCGCGCTGACCGAGCGGATGACGCTCGGACTGATGGTCACGGGCGTGATGTACCGCCATCCGGGTCTGCTGGCGAAGATCGTCACCAGCCTCGACGTGCTCTCCGGCGGCCGGGCGGTGCTGGGGCTCGGGGCGTCCTGGTACGAGCGGGAGCAGCGTGGGCTCGGAGTGCCGGTCGTGCCGGTGGCGGAGCGGTTCGAGCGGCTGGAGGAGACGCTCCAGATCTGCCAGCAGATGTGGAGCGAGGACGACGGCCCGTACGAGGGGCGGCACTACCGGCTGGCCGAGACGATCTGCGTGCCGGAGCCGATCGGGGAGCGGCCGCCGATCATGATCGGCGGCGGGGGAGAGAAGAAGACGCTGCGGCTGGTCGCGCAGTACGCGGACGCGTGCAATCTGTTCGCCACCGATGTGGACGAGGTGGCCCACAAGCTCGACGTCCTGCGGGAGCACTGTGCGGCGGCGGGGCGCGACTACGACACCATCGAGAAGACGCTGATGTTCAACAGGCCGGTCCTGGACGAGACCGAGGCGTTCCTCGTCGACGTCGAGGCGTACGCGGAGCTCGGCATCGACGCGGTGCAGGTGCTGCCGGACCGGCACCCGGTCAGCTTCACCGAGCAGGTCGTCGCGCGCATCGTGCCCAGGCTTGCCATGATCGGCCGGTAGGGCTGCGCTGGGCGGCAGCCCCGGGAATCACCCGGGTCGGCGTTCGCCGACCGGTGGAACCCTGCCTTGTTGCGACCGCAGCCACGATGCGTCTGTCCGACGCTGCCTCGGGTCGTCCCGTCGGTGGCTGCGGATACTCCGTCATGCGCCTGATCAGTAGGCGGAGTTGACGTTGTCGATCGAGCCGTAGCGGTGGGCTGCGTAGTTGGCCGCGGCGGTGATGTTGGCGACCGGGTCGTAGATGTCCTGCGAGGTGCCGTTCACGTGGTACGTCTTGAACGTGGGGTCGATCACCTGCAGCAGGCCCTTGGACGGGATGCCCTTCGCGGCGTTGGTGTCCCAGTTGTTGATGGCGTGGGTGTTGCCGGAGGACTCGCGCATCAGGTTGCGGTAGATGCCGTCGTAGGTACCCGGGATGCCCTTCGCGTGCATGACCTTCAGCGACTGGTTGATCCAGGCGCTGACGTCGCCGCCGCCGGACTGGGTGGGGGTGGCGGGGGTGGCGGCCGACGCGGACGAGGCGCCGGTGAAGGTTCCGGCCACGATCGCGGCACCGGCCGCGGTCATGCCCAGCGACATCTTCTTGACCTTGGTCATGCGGGCGAACTTCTTGGGCATAGCGGTGAGCTGCATGTGGTAATTCCTTTTCCGTCGGGGGGTGATGTCTAAAACTATTGGGCATGAGGCAAACCTGGGTCAATGCCCCCCATTTACTATGCGCATTAGTATCAGGACTCGGAAATTACCGGGAAAGCGCCGGGATGGCTGCGTGCGGGCCTCGATGCCGCCCTACTATGCACCTTCATAGTGGCGCCCGCCGTGTGAGCCACTCCACGCGGCAAAAGCCTCAAATCGGCACAAGGGTGACGCAGGTCATGTGGCCTGTGCCATATTCGGGACGCTTAATTCACCCGCCGTAATTACCTCGATACGAAGGAAAGGTCGTGAAGGGAACCGCGAGGGGCCGACGCGGTCCGTCGGCCGGGGCGGAATGCGGTTCCTGCCGACGGGGTGAGGTCCGGGTATTTGCTCGGAGCTTGTGACGCAATCCTTCGGGGACCCGGCCGGAAGGGCCTGTCCGGTGCTTTTCCGTCTCCCGGCGCGGTCCCCGACCGCGGTCCGGGCCGGGGAAGGGCGGAGCCGGGAAGGGAGGTCCCCCGGCGCCCGGACGACCTCCGGTCGAGCCGGGGGCCTGAGTAGGCGTACTCAGGCCCCCGTTGCTGGGAGCGGCCACAATCCATGTGTCAGGTCACGGACACGGAGGAACGGGTATGGCGCTCTCTCGGACGTCTCGCGCAACACGGAGGATCGCTGCTGTCGTATGGGCCGCCGGCCTGTTCGGCGTCGTCTCGTGTTCCGCCGGAGGCGGCACCATGAGCCAGGGGGAGATGCGGAGACTCGCGGACGGCCCACAGGCCGCGCGGGCGAGGCAGGACGCCGAGAAGCACCTGAGGGACGTCGTCCACACGTACGACAAGGACACCGGCCTCACCCTCGCCATGGTCACCGTGGACGACTCCTGCGGGACAGGGGCGGAGAGCGTGTGGCCGTCGGAGGACGACCGCTACAGGATCCGCTGCACCCTTGCCGTCGCCGGCTACTACGGCGCCGACCCGGACCGGATCGGTGACGAACTGAACGGGATCTTCTCCGCCGGCGACCGGCACACCTCCGGCACGGCCCCGGACGGCAGCATCCCCTTCGGTCACGACGACTACCGCACCAAGCTGGTCGCCTACTACCGGGGGAAGGGGCCGAACCCGGTGGGGCCGGCGACGCAGGAGCCCCGGCTGGTCTCCGACCCTTCCCAGACGCTGGAATGGGACGCCGTCCGCAGCCGGGGACACCGGAGTCTCATCGAGGAACCTCCGGCGTGTGCGAAATCGGATCCGCCGGTGAGGCGGTGCTTTCACGAGCCGGAGCCGAGGGCCGTTGCCGACATCCGCCGCCGGTACGGGATGGTGTTCCGTCTGACGGAGAGCCATGTGCAGTACTACGAGGTGTACAAGGACGGCAGGACCTATACGCACGGATGAGCCGTCCGCCGGTCACCGGCGAAGCCAGGAACCGACGCGGCTGCCCGCGGAGCGGCCGCAAGGCCGGCGTTGCCCGTCGCCACCGCACGCGGACCCGTCGGCCTTTTGGGGCCGGGGGTGGGTCCGTGGGCCCAGGAAACCCCCGGCCCGGGTCATTACGCTCGTACGCGACCAACTGTGAGCCATGTGACGACGCCGCCCGAAGCGGCACTCCGGCATGCCCACGCGCACGGAGATCCGTCACGCCCCATTCGTACCGGCGAGGTGCCCCCCACACCGATGAGGTGAAGTGTCGATGAGTGACGGATTCTTCTACTCGTACCACCTTGGCTGGAACCGCCCCGATGCCGAGTCACTGCTCGGGGATCTCGGTGCGGCCGGACTGAGGACCACCCACCCCACCACCCGGCGCATCACCCTCATCACCCCGGGCCCCGAGCCGGCGATGACGCACTCATGGGTGACCAGGGAACAGCTCGTACTCCTGGCAGGCCTTGAGCGGCTCCACGAGATCGGATTCCTGCTCTGGGTGAAGCGCGGCGCGGAGATCCAGGTGTGCGTCCGGCGCACCTGGGACGGCATCGTCTCCCTCGAATTCGGGCTGGCCCGGCTCTCCCGGGACGAGCAGGAGCTGGCCGTCCGCGCGATCAGGGAGGCGATCGGCAGGGCCTCCCTGCTCTGCATCGGTTTCGTGGTCGACCGGGAAGGGGCGTCGGCGGCCACCGACTGGCGCGGGGTCGTCGTCAACGGCGGGACGCCCATCGACCGTTGGCCGGACACGCTCGCCGTGCGGCACGAGATCGCGGACGCGCAGCCGCAGCTGTGCGGTGTGAGGTCCTTCGAGCAGTCGCCGTGGATGCTGTTCGGGAGCGAGGTCCCCAGCAGGTAGACGGGCCGCCCGGGCAGGTTTGGGCCCTGGGGCCCATGCCCCGGACGGGGTGATGTGGTCGGATAAGTGAAGTGGCCCAATTGCGGTCATGCGCCGACCAGTTGGGGGAGTCGTCGTGTCTGGCATAGGCGGAATTGCCGTTCCGGGCGGCGCCGACGGAGGTGCTTTCCTGGCCCGATCGGGCAGGCAGTCACTGCCGCGCCCGCTGCAGGCGGTGCTGATCCTCGTCAGGGTGCTGTTCGCGTTCGCGGTCCTGGGCGGCGCCGGCGTGCTGACGCTGGCCTCGTCGCTCAACGCGGTCGACGGGCAGCTGTTCGGACTGCTGCTGTACGCGGCGCTGCCGAGCGTCACCGCATTCGTGCTCGCGCTGTACGTGCGGACCGGCGGCATCTGGATCCGGCGCGGGCTCCTCGCCGTACACGTCTGGCTCACCCTCGGCGCGCTGGCGACCCTCGGCTCGGGCGACGGGCGCGGTGCGGCGCAGCTGGTGATTCCGGTCGTGATCGTCGTCCTGCTGTTCCGTCCGTCGGCGCGCGAGTGGTTCGAACTCCCCCCGGAGCAGCGGCAGCCGCACCGGCCGTTCAGCATCGCCCGCATGATCAAGTGGCGCCGGGACGGCGGCCAGACCGCCATGGAGTACCTGGGTCTGATCCTGGTGGTCGTGGCGCTCGTCGGCGCGCTCGTCGCGACGGGTATCGGTGCGCAGCTGACCGGGGAGATGCGCAGTGCGATCTGCCAGCTGACCGGCAGCGCCTGCCCGGCTCCTGGCGGTGGCGACGTGGTCGCCGGGAACGGGGCCGACGGCGGGACGACGGCATCCGGCGGGGGTACGGACTCGGGCGGTGCGGTCGCGGGCGGGGGCACGGACTCCGGCGGTGCGGTCGCGGGCGGAGGCACGGACTCCGGAGGCTCGGACACGGGAGGTGCCGACGCCTCGGGCGGGACGGGCGGGACGGGCGGGGCCAACGGATCCGGCGGCACCGGGGGCACCGACACGGCCACGCAGGACGGCGATGGTGACGTCGACGAGGGCGGCGACGACATGGACCCCACCCAGGGGCCGGACGCCGACTACGGCAACTACGACGGGACCCAGAAGGACGAGAGCTGCACCTCCGGCATCGGCGCGTTCTTCTCCTGTGCCGGCCACCAGACCGGCGGCTTCTTCAAGGGGCTCGTCGGCGACGGCCTCTGGGGCGACGTCACCGGCACCTTCGACACGGTCATCCACCCCGTCAAGGCGTGGAACGGCCTGATGGACTACGGCAAGAGCCTCGGCGACAAATGGGTCCAGGACTCCAAGGGCGCGGGCGACAAGTGGTCCAAGGGCGACTACTTCGGCGCCGCCTGGGACTGGACCAAGGCGTCCGGCGGCACGGGGCTGAAGGTCCTCGACGACATGTTCATCGGCGACGACGTCCGTGACATGTGGAAGAAGGGCGACGAGGGCCAGGCGATCGGCACCGGGCTCTGGAACATCGGCTCGCTCTTCATCCCCGGATACGGCGAAGCCAAGCTGGTCGGCAAGTTCGGGAAGCTGGGCAAGCTCGGGAAGCTCGGCAAGGTGGGCGAGCTGGCCGAGAAGGCGTCCGAGGCGGCCTCCAAGGCCAAGAAGCTCGCCAAGGCCGGCGACGTCGGCGGTGCGGAGAAGGCCGCCGAGGAGGCCCGCCGGCACGCCGACGACCTGGAGAAGAAGGTCGAGAGCAAGGGCTGCCCGATCGGTGCGGGGCCGCTCGGCCGCCCCGCTGCCACCACGGTCGTCACTGCCTCCGTACGCACCGCCGCGCCGGGCGTCGCCCACGCCACGTACGCCGGCCGCACCACCACGGCCACAGCCACGGGCACGGCCACCGTCACCTTCCCCGTGGTCCGCGCCGGCTTCCGTACCGAGGGCTGCGAGGCCACGCCCGAAGAGGTCGAGGCCGCCAAACAGGCCAAGAAGGACGCGGACCAGGCAGACGAGGCGGCGAAGGCCGCCAAGCGCGAGGCCGAGCGCAAGCGGCTCGCGAAGATGGAGAAGCCGTCCTGGTACGACACGCTCAAGAACCCGCGCGCGGGCACCAAGGACCTCGGCGACGGAAAGTGGAAGTCCAAGGGTGCCGACACGTACGCCTACCCGCAGGAGATGGGCGCCCGCTACCAGGAGCAGATCTCGGGTGTGAAGCGCGGCAAGGAGTACGAGGTGCCGCTCGACACGCTGGACGGCAAGCCCGTCGAGTTCGACGGCTGGGACTCCGCGAACCAGACCTACCTCGAGACGAAGTGGGGCTACCGGGGACCCCGGTTCTACGACGAGGCGACGGGTCAGCTCACGAATCTGGCCACCAACCGCTGGGTGCAGCAGGCGACACGGCAGCTCGACGCGGCGCGCGGGAAACCCGTGGTCTGGCACATGTCGGACCCCGACGTGGCCCGCGCCGCGCAGGACATGTTCGACGACAGGGGCCTCGACATTACTGTGGTGCACACCCCGGTGAAGCCCTGACCGGGCACGGTGGGAGGAGACCCCGTTGCTGAATGTCACGGTCCACGGGCTGTGGGGCGTCCGCAAGGAGGACCCGCAGGAACTCGCCGGCCGCTGGGGGCGCCTGCTGCGCGCCCTCGGCGCGATCGACGCCGACGCCTGCGGAAGCTGGCGGGCGGCGGAGGCGGAGGACGACCCCTCGGCGCCCCCCGTGGAGGTCGACGTACCCGCTCTGACCGACCACCTGCTGCGCACCAACCCGGAGCCGGACGCCCCGTACATCGGCTACACCGCGTCCCTGTCGTCGGGACGGCCGGAGACGGTACGGGTGACCGTCTCCCTCAACGCGGGCGGATCGGCGAACCGGGTGCCCGACTCGTGCGTCGTGGGGCTCACTTCGGCCGCCGACGACGACGCCGAGCTGGTGCGCCGCTCCACGGACGTCCTGGAGGCGCTCGTCGCGTGCTGGGGCCCCGACTGGGGAGAGGCCTACAGCAGGGAGGAGTTCCGCGCGGTGAAGTCGGAGTTCGGGCTCCGGGCCGGCGCCCCGCGCGGCGGCCGGTCGGTGTATCTGTCGCCGGGCCGCGCAGCCCGGGTGCCGGAGGGCCTGCCGGGGACGTACATCCGTACCGCGGAAGGGGGTCTGGTCGTCGACCTCACGCGTGGCGGCACCGAGCTTCCGGGCATCGAGACGATCACCGAGGTGAACAGGGAGCTGCTGGCCGCCGGGGCACTGGAACCGCTGCCGGCGCCGTTCGACCGGGTCATGTACTGACGCCCCGACGGCACGGACGCGCTGACCTTCCGGGACACCTGCGGCGAGAGGGGGCGCGCGGGCCGTCAGACCCAGCCCCGCACCGCCGCGAACCCGTACAGCAACGCCAGTGCGAACACCCCCAGGACGGCTGTGAACGCCGCGGGCATCAGCACCGGCCCCCAGGCCCGCGGCCCGGCCACCGTCGCACGCCGCTCCGGGGCCGCCGGATCGTACGAGACCCGGACCGGCGCCCCGACCTCGAAACCGAACGGGCCCGGCGCGTGGTCGACGAACTCGACGTCGCGGCCGTCGGGGGTGCGGAACGCGAACACGTACTCCGTCGCGTAACTCCGCTCCCGGTCCGCACCCCGGTCCACGACCCGGCGCTCCGTGCACCGCCCCTCCGCCCGCTCCCCGCGCCGGACCAGGCTCAGCACCCGGCCCAGCCGCAGTGCCGACCGCACGGCGAACGCCCCGAGGAACAAGCCGAACAGAAGCAGGAAGGTGGCAGTGCCGCCGGGCAGGACATCCATGAACGCCGTTGCTCCATCCGCTACTTGACGGTTATCGAATCGACGAACGCGTCGAGTTCCTGCGCGCTCAGCGACCCCTTCACCGCATTGATCCGGATGGCGAACGGTACGTCCTTCGAGTCGACCCCCGCCACCACGACCCCGGTCATCCGGGTGCCGCCCGCCGGTGTGCGCTCCTTGCCGGACGAGGTGAACTCGTAGTCGATCCGGCGGGCCTCCCGGGCGCTCTCCTCGCCCGCGAGCCGCACGTCGGAGGTGCCCTTGCGGGTCGCGCCGAGGCCGATTCCCGCTCCCGCGGCGGAGGCCGCCTCGGCCGCGTCGTCGATACCCGTGGCGAAATCGAGCTGGACCGACACCATGCCGGTGCGCAGCCCGCCCTCCTCCTTGAGTGCGACGGCCGCGTTGCTCTTGCCCCGGTCGGCGGCGGACTGCTCCCGGTAGCCCTTGCTCTCGGGGTATCCGACGGACACGCTCTTGGTGTCGAGCGTGCCCCAGCCGTCCGGAACGGCCGCCGTGTCCGAGGAACAGCCGGTGAGCAGGGTGAGACCGAGGGCGGCGGCAACGGCCGCGCCGAGCGTCCGGGACTTCTTCACTGCCGTCATCGCCGCCGCTGTCGCTGTCGCCGCTGCCATCGTCTCGTCATCGCCTTTCGTCGTGCGGGGTGCCGCCGAGTGCCGCGAAGAACTACTTCGCGCAGTAGCTGTACGGGAGGAAGCTCCGCTTGTCGCCCTGCGGGGCCCCGAGGAACTGCGCGTCCGTCAGTGTCTCCTTCTTGTGCTCGTCCGAGATGGAGAACCCGAGACTCATGCCGAGCGAGACCTCGAAGCCGAACTCCTGGGCGTCGGTCTCGCCGTGGTACTGCATGGTGCTCGACAGACCGTCCTGGAACATCATCTGGTCGAACGGGTCGCTGCCGTCGGGCTTCTGCTGCATCGACTTGTCGCCGAACATGTACTCGAACGGGGCGGTGTTGTTGCCGTTGCCGTCCAGCCACTGCTCGGCGACGGCCCGCTTGGCCTCGGTGGCCTGGTCGGTGTCCTTGCCGAAGACGATCGAGTTCGTCTGGACCTCGATGCCCGTCTCCCCGGAGGAGTCGGTGGCGCCCGCCTTGCCGCCACGCTTGTCACCGTCCGTCTTGCCGTTGTCGCCCTTGACCTCGCCCTTGTCGGACGTGGAGCCCGACTCGACCGTCTTCGTCATGTCGATACGGACGATCTTGCCGGTCTTCTGGTCGCGGGTGACGGTGATGGCACCGGTACGGGTGTCCTTCGCGCCGGCCGTCCCGGACAGCGGACCGGCCGAACCGCCGACCTTGCCCTCCAGTTCGAGCTTGGCGGTGTACGTGTACGACTCGTTGCCGTTGACGTCGTCCTTGGAAATGGTCACGTCCGGCGAGAACTTGGCCTTGCCGCCGAGCTTGGCGCCGAGCGCGGACTCGTCCCCCGCGCTGATGTTGAGACCGCCGTCCGCGTACACGTTGAGACCGATGGTCGAGTAGGAGATCTTCTTGTTGCCGATCTGCTTCTCGACGTCCTCCTTCTTGTCGGCCCACTTCATCCCCGAGTACCAGCCGCCGCCGTAGGCGCCGCTGTACTTCGTCGAGGTCTCCCACATCTTCATTTCCTCGATGTCGTCCCGCATCTTCTTGGCGTCCTCCTCGCTCTTGAAGACCCAGGTGTCACCGTTGGTGATCTTGATGCCGCCGCCGACGTCGACGTCCGCCTTGCCGAGCTTGCCGAGCTTGACGCCGGGGGTGCTCGCGTTGACCCCCGCGGACGCGGCGTCCGTGAACGTCATGTAGACCAGCTTGTCGTTCTCGTCGACCTTGCCGTCGCCGTTCACGTCCGTGTTGGCCTGACTGACCTTCTGCTGGAAGCCGTACTCGTTGCCCCACTCGAACCAGCCGATCTTGACCTTGTCGCCGACGGTGTCGGAAACGCTGGAGACCTGGCAGAGCTTGGGTTCGTAGTCGGCATCCGTCTTCGGCTTCGCGGTCGGGTTGCCGCCACTCGTGGCGCACCCGCCACCGCTGCCGCCGAGGGAGCTGATCGCACACCGGATCCGCTCGCCGATCTGGCCGCCGACGCCGGCCATGGCCATCGCGCCGATCATGGTGACGACGAGGACGATCACCCCGAGGTACTCCATGGCGGTCGCGCCGCCGTCCCGCCAGGAGTACGAGTGGGGCGTGACGGACTCCGCACCGTCCTCGTCCTCCAGCAGGCGGTCGACCGCCAGCCCCACGGCCGAGCCGGTGAGCAGCACCACGACCGGCATCAGGACACCCTCGACGCCCACGAGATGCCACGAGACGAAGAGGCCGTACACGAGTCCGGCGACCGGCACACCCAGGGCCGCGGCCAGATACACCGGGCGGGATCCGCGCCACTCCTCCGGCAGGACACGGGCGGCGGCCAGGACGGTGAGCAGCGAGGTGATGACGCCCGGCACATGCAGCAGGGCCAGCCGCCAGGTGAACTGCTGGAGCCGCTCGTCGGTGGCGAGGGTCTCCACCAGTCCGCGGCTCATCAGGAACCCGGTGATGATGTAGGCGAGCGCGCCGACGGACCAGCTGCGCGTCAGCGGGAAGAACGGGCCACCGCTGCCCCGGCCCCCGCCGCTCGGGCCGAGGCCGCCACGCCCCGGCGGTATCTGGCCCGCGCTTCCGCTTCTCCAACCGCCGCCACTGCTCACGGTTCTCCCTCTCCGACGCTCACTCGCCCTGCCCGTGCCCCCCTCGGCCGAACCTCGGGTTGACGTGAGCGTACGGGTGAACTCGCGTGGTGACCTGGGTCCTTGGCCCCAAAGTAGGGCCCAACCGTGAGTCGTCGGGAGGTGGGTCCGGTGGATGCGGGGGGCGACGCGGCCGCCGGCCCGGAGGGGGCGGCGGGCAGCCGGCCGGACGGCGCCGGGGCCGTTCCGGTCCGCCCCCGAACGGCCCCGCGTTCCCGGTGATCGCCCACTCGGCGATCCGCCCACGGCCGCCCGGCCGCGGACGGATCACCGGCTCAGTCGGTCAGGGACTCGCTGAACCGGGACGGGCCGGTCGGGGCCTTGAGGGTGGCCGCGCCGAACGAGACCGCACCGGTCGCGACGATCCCGGTGGCGTCCGACCCGAAGATCCACAGAGCGCCGCGGCTGCCGTTCTCCGACGGGTCGCCGACCACCAGTCCGGCGCGCCCGTCGCCGTCGTAGTCACCGAGGGCGGTGGCGCCCTCCCCGAACTGGTCGCCCTGCTCGACGGTGCCCGTCAACCCGGCCGTGTACTGGCCGAACTCCTTGGAGCCCGCGCCGCTGAGCCCGGCCGGACCGCCCTTGAGGACGAGCACCCGGCCGGCGTCCGCGGTGCCGGTGACCTTCTCGCCCGGCAGCCCGGTGGCCACGTCCGGGTAGCCGTCGCCGTTCGTGTCGCCGAACGACAGGTTGTCGCCCATCCGGTCGTGGAACTCGGCCGTCCCCGACACCCCCGCGGTGTCCTGATTGATCCAGACCGGCTTGCGGCCGGTCGACTGCCCCTGCGGGCCGCCGTACGAGACGAAGAGCGCGCCGCCCTTCTTCACCGGGGTGTCCGCCTGCGACCACTCGTCCGCGCGGCCGATGACGATGTCGCCGTGACCGTCCTTGTCCAGATCGGCGACGCCCACGGCGGTACCGCCGACGCCCGCCCCGTCCGCGTCCTTGATCTCCACCGGGGCGCCGAGCCCGGAGGCGCCACCGGCCAGCAGATACGTGTGCTGCTGCCACGGGTCGCTGGGCCCGAAACCGAGCACCACCAGGTCGCCGGTCCCGTCGCCGGTGACGTCACCGACGGCCAGGCGCGACGTGTCGAGCACGGCCGGGTCGCTGCCGACCGAGAACGCGCTGAGCCGGCTGTAGCCGCCCGACCGGCTGAGCGGGCCGTGCAGCACGTGGCCGCCGCGCCGCACATCACCCACGGCGATGTCGGGGATCCTGTCCCCGTCCACATCGCCGACGGCCAGATCGCCGGTCGCGTCCTGCTGGTCGCCCGGCACGGACTTCAGAACGGTCGCGTTCTTCGAAAGCCCCGACGAGCTGCCCCAGTTGACGGCGAGGGTGATGCCGATGTCACCGTCGGACGTGGCGACCCAGAGACGCCCGACCAGATCCGCGTACCCGTCGCCGTCCAGGTCGGCGCTGCGCAGACCGGTCCCGTACCGGGAGTCCGACGCGCTCACGAGACCCGGCCGGTCCGGCCAGGTGACGACCTGCTTGCGGGTGGCCGACAGGCCGCCGGGCCCGCCGTAGAGAACGCTGACGGCGCCTGCCTGGTACGCGCTGCCCACGGTGGCCAGGGGTGCGCCGACGGCGACATCCGGGTATCCGTCACCGTTGAAGTCGTCCTGCAGCCGCTTGGTGCTCGGCGTGCTCGCCGCGGGCGCGGATCCTGCCGGCGCGGCGTAACCGCTGGGGACCGCGACGGCTCCGGCCACCAGTGCGACACCCGTCGCCACCGCCAGTCGACGGCACTGAGAGAGTACGGACACGTGCATCAACTCCGTCGCGAAAAAGGAAAGTTCGGGAAGGGGGCGCAAGATCCTTCCCGCCTCCTGTACGACCCCCGGGCGCGCCGGATGGTTGTACCGCGCCGTTCACCACCCGCCGGCCGGCCGTTCACCCGCCCACTGCCGGGGCTGGGCCCGGCCATGAGCCCTGGGGCCCAAGACGGCGGCGGCGGGACATCGTTAGCGTCACAGCCCGAAGCGATGACAGCCGCCCGCACCCGCATACGCACAACTGCCGTGGGGTCGGGCGGGCTCCCGGAAGGGCGGAAAAGGTGGCGACTGGCGTGCAGACGGCTGAACAGCTGACGCTGACCGATGAGGAGTCCCGGCTCCTGCAACAGGGCTTGATCGAGTGGAGCGGCCCTGCACGGTGCACCGAGGAGTTCGCCGTGGCCATGGGCTTCGACGATGCGGCGGACCTGAACCGGCGCGGTGCCAGGATCCGTACGGCACTCGCGGCCAGGGAAGCCCTGGAGCCGATGGACTGGGCGCGGGCCCTCCTCGCGACGGAGCTGGCGTTCGCGAGTGAGGTGGTCGGCTCGGGCTACGAGTGGTCCACGACCACCGGCTGGGCCGACGACACGACGGTGAAGGTGCTGCGCTCCACCCAGCTGAAGCTGATCCGCACGGTGACGCCGCTCGTCGGCCGGGGCCTGGGCACCCGCCCGGCACCCTGAGCCGCGTGACGCGGCGACGCCCGTGCCGAGGGCGCCGCCCGTGTCAGGGCGTCCGGTCGTCGGCCTGGGTGATCCGCACCCGTACCCCCGGCCGCAGTCCCCACCGTTCCATCGCCCCTGCCTCCGACTCGAGCACATGGCGCGAGCGCAGCCGTACCATCCCCAGCCGTCCCGGCTTCATCGTGTGGACCGCCACGACGTCGAACTTCCGGTCCAGATACGCGACATCGATCGCGAACCGCATCCGGAACGTGTGCACACTCCCGCACGGGGTGATCATCAGCGCCCCGTCGATCCCGTCCTGCCCGAGCAGCCCTCTGGACCGCGCCCGGTACGAGGCGGCGATCCGGAGCGGCACCTCCCGCTCGGGTTCCCCCTCCGGGCCGCCCGTGACCGTCAACGTCCCTTTTCCATTGCGCCATTGACCCATGGCCACGACCGTAGCGTCCGGTGACGGTCACTGGGCCCGGAAACGCGTGCGGTGGGCCCGTGGACCCATGGTCGGCGGCTGCCCGTCCGCCTAGGGTCGGTTCCGTGTACGCCTTGCTGCTGGGGATCGCCGCGCTCTGGGGCGCCGCGACCGGACTCCTCGTCCCTCGCGCCGCCTACCGGTTCTCGGTCGAACCCGAGGAGGCATGGCGGGACACCTGCCCCGCCGGCCACCCCTTCAGCGGGGTGGCCCGCGGCTGGCTCGGCCCGGCCCGATGCGCCGCGTGTGCCGCGCCGCGTACGGCCCCCGGGCAGGCGCCGGTCACCGCCCCCGGGACGGACGGCGTCACCGCCGACGGACCGGACGCGGTCACCGCCGACGAGGTGAGTGCTGCCGGGCGTTACGCGTCCTCCCTCCTCGCCCCCGTCGTCACCGCTCTGGGCTGCACCGCCCTCGCCGCGGCCGCCGGGCTCCGCCCGGAGCTCGCCGTCTGGCTGCTCCTCGCCCCCGTCGCCGTGCTCCTGGCCACCATCGACCGGCGGGTCCACCGGCTGCCCGACCGGCTGACACTGCCGCTCGCCGGCGTCGCGGTCCTGCTCCTGGGCGGCGCGGCGCTGCTGCCCGAGCACGCCGGATCATGGACCTCCGCGGTGCTGGGCGGGCTGGCGCTCGGCGGCTTCTACCTCGTGCTCTTCCTGATCAACCCGAACGGCATGGGATTCGGTGACGTCAAGCTCGCCCTGTCACTGGGGGTGGCACTCGGCTGGTACGGCTGGGCGGTGCTCTTCATGGGGGGCTTCGCCGGGTTCGTGTTCGGCGCGGTGTACGGGTTCGCGCTGATGATCCTGCGGCGGGCCGGGCGCAGAACCGGCATCCCGTTCGGGCCCTTCATGATCGCGGGCGCGCTGGTCGGACTGCTGCTGGGCGCACTCGCCGCCTGAGCAAGCCGTGAGCCCGAAACCCCTTCGCGTCCGCGGGACACGGGTGACACCATCGCCGTATGCCTGGAAACCCCGACGAAGACGAACACGCCCGCTTCGAGAGGCTCGTCGCCGAGGCCGCGGCCGTCCCGGTCGACGGCTGGGACTTCTCCTGGCTCGACGGCCGCGCCACCGAGGAGCGTCCCTCCTGGGGCTACGCGCGCGCCATGGGGGACCGGCTGGGCCGGGCCCGCGCGGCACTCGACATCCAGACCGGGGGCGGCGAGGTCCTCGCCTCCGCCCCGAAGCTGCCACCGCTCACCGTCGCCACCGAGTCGTGGCCCCCGAACATCGCCCGCGCCACCGCCCGGCTGCACCCGCTCGGCGCCGTCGTGGTGGCCGACGCGGACGAGCCGCCGCTGCCGTTCGGGGACGCCGCCTTCGACCTGGTGACCAGCCGGCATCCGGTGACCACCTGGTGGACGGAGATCGCGCGCGTCCTGCAGCCCGGCGGCACGTACTTCTCGCAACAGGTGGGTCCGGCCAGCGTCTTCGAGCTCGTCGAGTACTTCCTGGGTCCGCAGCCGTCCTCGGCGCGCGGTGTCCGCGACCCGCAGCGGGCCCGCGAGGAGGCGGAGGCGGCCGGGCTCGACGTCGTCGATCTGCGACCGGAGACGCTGCGTACCGAGTTCTTCGACATCGGCGCCGTCGTCTACTTCCTGCGGAAGGTGATCTGGATGGTGCCCGGCTTCACGGTCGAGCAGTACCGGCCGCAACTCGCCTCCCTGCACCACCTCATCGAGACCGAGGGGCCGTTCGTCGCCCACACCACCCGCTTCCTGATCGAGGCCCGCAAGCCGCTGTAGCGGCCTGCGGACGACCCGCTCGCCCCGGCCTGCCGCGGAGGCCGGCCGGTCGCCGCCCGGCGGGAATCGCGGCGCCGAACGGAGCCGCGGTACGCGACGGCACGAGCTCCTCCACCGTCCTGGGCGCAAATGATGCGACCCTGGGCGGTGAGCGCACGGGGAAGGAGCAGGCCATGAGGGCGGAGCACGAGGAGGAAGCCTTCCGCAACCCGCGAGGCGGTGACTCCGAATGGCTCAGAGGAACACGGATCACCGGCGTCCTCGGCCTCTTCTACCGGCCGGAGGGGCGGATGGGGGAACCGGAGGCCGTCGAATTCCTGCTCTCCGACGGCCAGTCGTTGCTCCTGACGTGCGCCTCCGACTGGAGCCTGCACATCGGCCCCGGCACCTGGCCGCACCTGCCCGACTGGTGCGTTCCCGCGGGCCAGTGGGGCTTCTCCGGTCTGCCGAACCTGCCGGAACCCCCCGAGGGCGGGTGGACGGTCACCCGCACCGAGGAACGACGGGACGAGCACGGCAACGTGCGCGAGGCCGTCATCCGGTGCGAGGGCGGCCGGTTCGTCGTCCTCGGCGGGGACACGGTCGCCATCCGCTTCACCCGCGGCCACCGGGGCGCGGAAGCCGTCACCTGAGGGCTGCTCCGGTGCCGATGGCGCCCCCGGACCGGGGTCACGAACGCGGTGCGGGTGGCCGCAAACCGGGGAACTGGCGCCCCGTCAGGCCGGGGGCTGTCCCATACTCGTCCGATGACCTCTGGACGTACCCGGCCCCTGTCCTGCGCGCGCCGCACGGGCGCGGTCCTCGTCGGCGCGACCCTGCTGATCCTCGCCCCGGCCCTCGCGGGCTGCGGGAAGGAGCGGACTCCGAGCGCCGACCGACCCCCCGCCGCCGCCTCGCGCCCCGGCCAGGTCACCACCCCGACGGCGCCCGCGCCCACGTCCCGCGCTTCCGCGGTCCCCCCGGCACCCGGAGCGGCGACCGGCGCCCAGGGTGCGGGCGGCGCCGCCCCGGAGGAGGAATCCGGCGACGTGGACCTCGCGCCGCACTATGCGGAGAACCACGCCTTCCAGCAGCCCCGCGAACTGTCCCCCGCCCAACGGGCCGACGCCGACGCCCAGGCCGAGCGGATCAAGGCGGCCCTGACCCCGGTGGCCGACGACCCGCACACCACCGCGTCCGGTGTCCGTAAGGTCCTCACCGGACTCGGATACGCCGCCCGGACCGTCACCACCGCCTCCCTGGGCGTCGGCGACTCGTACCTGATCGACCACGGCCCGATCTGCCTCGAAGGGGTGGTGTACGTCTCGACGGACGGCAGGCGCGGACAGGTCACCGCCGAGGCGCACGGCCGCTACATCGAGGGCACCGGCTGCGTGAAGCCGGAGGGCGGCCACTGACGCACCTCCGGGAGCCGGGCCGCGCCGCCCTCGCGTCAAGCCGGCGCCTGTCCCCGTTCACTCTCTTCCCGCCCGTGTCCGGTACCCCTCCCGCCCCGGTGGAGCATGCCCGGAACGGAGTCCGGCGTACTCGGAGAGTAATTATGGAGTGGCGTGGCACGCAGCATCACTTACGAAGGGTTATGGTGGAAACCCCCCCTCGGGCCGGTCCGTATCCCCCCCCCACGGACCGGCCCGTTTTTTGTGGGCCCGCTGTGCGGACCCCGGGCCGGACCCGTGAAGACCGGGCCCCGGGCCCGGCGCGGACCGTGTGCCCGGCCCGGCGAGGAGCGGGGACGTCAGCCCGGTGTCCGCAGGACCTCAGCCCCGTCCGGCCCAGATGTTGGTGCCTTCGGTGTCCACGGCGAAGGTGTCGATCTCCTTCAGCTCCTCGGCGGACAACGCCGGTCCGGCCAGCGCGTCGACGTTCTCCTCCAGCTGCTTCACGCTCGAGGCGCCGATGAGGGCCGACGTCATACGGCTGTCCCGCAGCACCCAGTTCAGCGCCAGCTGGGCGAGGGACTGACCGCGCCGCTGCGCGATGCCGTTCAGCCCGTTCAGCCGCCGGATCACCTCGTCGGAGAGGAGACCGGGGTCGAGCGACTTGCCCTGGGTGGCGCGCGACCCCTCGGGGATGCCCTTGAGGTACTTGTTGGTGAGCAGCCCCTGGGCGAGCGGCACGAAGGAGATGCAGCCCATGCCGGCCGCCTCCAGCGTGTCGAGCAGCCCGTCGTCCTCGGTCCAGCGGTTGATCATCGAGTAGGACGGCTGGTGGATCAGGGCCGGTACGCCCATCTCCTTCAGCAGCCGGGCGGCTTCTGCGGTCTGCTCCGCGTTGTACGAGGACACACCCACGTACAACGCCTTGCCCTGCCGCACCGCGGAGGCCAGCGCACCCATCGTCTCCTCGAGAGGCGTGTCCGGGTCGAAGCGGTGCGAGTAGAAGATGTCGACGTAATCGAGCTGCATCCGCTTCAGCGAGGCATCGAGCGACGACAGCAGGTACTTCCGGGACCCCCATTCGCCGTAAGGCCCCGGATGCATTTCATAACCGGCCTTGGTCGAAACAATGAGTTCGTCCCGGTACGGGGCGAAATCCTGATGGAAGAGCTTCCCGAAGTTCAGCTCGGCGGAGCCGGGCGGCGGCCCGTAATTGTTGGCCAGGTCGAAGTGGGTGACACCGAGGTCGAAGGCGCGGCGCAGGATCGCCCGCTGGGAATCGAGTGTGCGGTCGTCGCCGAAGTTGTGCCACAGGCCGAGCGAGACGGCGGGCAGCTTGAGACCGCTGCGGCCGGTCCGGCGGTACTCCATGGAGTCGTAGCGCGAACCGGCGGCCCGGTAGGAGAGAGAAGAATCAGTCACGTTTCCCTCTTTATCACGTACTTGTGACAGGCCAGGTTGGGCCGGTGCGGCGCCTGCGCAGTAATGTGGCGGCCTCGGGTACTGCCACGGCACGGCGGAGCAACGGACTCTGTGGACCAGTGCGGCGATCCCCAGGGGGTCGACCCCGGACCCCGGGAAATGGGGCGGGCGGGCCCGCACAGAACCGAGAGGTGAATCTCAGTGAACTTGCGCGACCTGGTGTACGGGCTCTACGCGCGCCGGGTGGAGGCCCGCCTCGACCACGCCCAGGTGCCCAAGCACATCGGTGTCATCCTCGACGGCAACCGGCGCTGGGCGAAGGCGTCCGGCGGCACGGCCGCGGAGGGGCACCAGGCGGGTGCGGACAAGATCCAGGAACTCCTCGGCTGGTGCAGCGAGACCGATGTCGAGGTCGTCACCCTCTGGCTGCTCTCCACCGACAACTTCGACCGGCCCGAGTCCGAGCTGACCCCGCTGCTCGGCATCATCGAGAACACCGTGCGCGACCTGGCGGCGGACGGGCGGTGGCGCGTCCACCACGTCGGCACGCTCGACCTGCTGCCCGCACACACCCAGACGGTCCTCAAGGAGGCCGAGCAGGCGACGGTCGGAGTCGACGGAATACTGGTCAATGTCGCCGTCGGCTACGGGGGCCGGCAGGAGATCGCGGACGCGGTGCGGTCGCTGCTGCTCGACCACTCGTCCAAGGGGACGTCCTTCGAGGACCTGGCGGAGATCGTCTCCACCGACCTGATCTCCGAACACCTGTACACGCGAGGGCAGCCGGATCCGGACCTGGTGATCCGCACCAGCGGCGAGCAGCGGCTGTCCGGTTTCATGCTCTGGCAGAGCGCGCACTCCGAGTACTACTTCTGCGAAGTCTTCTGGCCGGCGTTCCGCCGCGTCGACTTCCTCCGCGCCCTGCGCGACTACGCGGCACGCCACCGCCGCTACGGCGGCTGAGCCCGCCCCCTCCGCTCTCCCCGCCGGGCGCGCCCGTGCCCGGCCCCGAGCACCCCGAGCCGCCGTCCCCGCCCGGGTGCGGCGGCCGGTTCCGGTCCCGGCCCGCGGAAGCGGCCGTGGACGGCCGTACGAGGCGGCGGACGCGGCCCGACCTGCGTGCGAGGACGGAACCGTCCGATGGGCGGCCCGGACCCGGGCGGCCGGGCCACCGCCCCCGGACGGCCCGCGACCCGCAGCGGCGGGAACATCACTCCAGGCTCACCCGCCCACCCCATGGGGGCATGGCTTCGCGTGTTCGAGGGAATACCCCTCTCAGGTCGACGTCCGGTCAATAACCAGGCGGACGTCGTGTCCAAGTGAGCGGCATGGAGTCCGCTCGCCCGGGAGGCCCTTTGCACACGAAGGACCGTACATACAGTGCGTCCGACGCGGAGGGCCGGCGCTCGGCCCGCGCAAGGTGGTCGCAGCCCGGTCCGTCCTCTCCCTTTGGGATGCTCCGCGACGCCGTCGCACCCCAACCTCGTCCGAGGGGGTACGTCCTTCCGTGGTGACCAGCACAAAGCGCCGCATGCCCGACAGGCGCACCTATGTTCTCGACACCAGCGTCCTGCTGGCCGATCCGAACGCCATGGCCCGGTTCGACGAGCACGAAGTCGTGCTCCCGATCGTCGTGGTCACGGAACTGGAGGCCAAACGCCACCATCCGGAGCTCGGCTACTTCGCCCGGCAGGCCCTGCGCCTGCTGGACGACTTCCGGGTCCGGTACGGCCGGCTGGATGCCCCGATCCCGCTCGGGGATCTCGGCGGGACGCTGCGCGTCGAACTCAACCATTCCGATCCCGGCGTACTGCCCGCCGGCTACCGGTTGGGGGACAACGACTCACGGATTCTCGCGGTCGCGCGCAATCTCCAGGCCGAGGGGTACGACGTCACGGTCGTCTCCAAGGACCTGCCGCTGCGCATCAAGGCATCCTCGGTCGGACTCCTCGCGGAGGAGTACCGCGCCGAACTCGCCATCACCGATTCGGGCTGGACGGGCATGTCGGAACTGCCCCTCTCCGCCGAGCAGGTGGATCTGCTCTTCGGAGAGGAGACGCTGTACGTCCCCGAGGCCGCCGAACTGCCCGTGCACACCGGACTGGTCCTGCAGTCCGACCGCGGCAAGGCCCTCGGCCGGATCACGGCCGAGGGCAATGTGCGCCTGGTCCGCGGTGACCGGGAGGCCTTCGGGATCCACGGCCGCAGCGCCGAGCAGCGCATCGCCCTCGATCTGCTGCTCGACCAGGACGTCGGCATCGTGTCGCTGGGCGGCCGGGCCGGCACCGGAAAGTCGGCGCTTGCGCTCTGCGCCGGTCTCGAAGCCGTACTGGAGCGCCGGCAGCATCAGAAGGTGATGGTCTTCCGGCCGCTGTACGCGGTCGGCGGGCAGGAGCTCGGCTATCTCCCCGGCACCGAGGCCGAGAAGATGAGCCCATGGGCGCAGGCCGTCTTCGACACGCTCTCGGCGGTCGCCGGGCGCGAGGTGATCGAGGAGGTGCTGGGGCGCGGGATGCTGGAGA
The DNA here is from genome assembly GCF_042882275.1 of Streptomyces sp. NPDC058231. Classification (NCBI taxonomy): domain Bacteria; kingdom Bacillati; phylum Actinomycetota; class Actinomycetes; order Kitasatosporales; family Streptomycetaceae; genus Streptomyces; species Streptomyces sp. NPDC058231. The sequence continues at coordinate 73,291 of NZ_JBHVWN010000023.1, forward strand.
TCCTGCCGCTCACCCACATCCGGGGCCGCTCGCTCCACGACGCCTTCGTCATCGTCGACGAGGCGCAGTCGCTGGAACGGAACGTCCTGCTTACCGTGTTGTCCAGAATCGGGGCCAATTCCCGAGTCGTGCTCACGCATGACGTGGCCCAGCGGGACAACCTCCGGGTCGGCCGGTACGACGGAGTCGTCGCCGTGGTCGAGAAGCTGAAGGGCCATCCGCTCTTCGCACACGTCACACTCACCCGCTCCGAGCGGTCGCAGATCGCCGCTCTGGTGACCGAAATGCTGGAGGAAGGCCAGATCTGATACGAGATGCAACAGTTGATGCCGCCCGGCGAGCCGAAGAGCTTAGCCGGGCGGCATCGCGCTGTGGCGCCTTTTCCTCCAAACACGTGGGCCAAACGGGGTGTGAGCTTTCACACGCAACGGAGAATTGCTTCGCGGCGGCCCGTTCCGGCAGAGTCTTGCTTCCGTCAGGCCCCGCATACGGCACACCCGCACCTCCACAGGTGCCACGCACCACACAACTCAACAACCGCCGTCCGTATGCCGCCCGCGAGTACCACGTGGCACTCCTCCAGGGGAGTCGCCCACCGGGCCCGTGCCTCCCGTGACCCAAGCAGTAGGGAGGCCAGCGTTCAGGGGCACGATTGCGTCCGCGAGGTCACCTAAGCGGGCGATGCTGGAAGGACACCGTGTGAGCCGGATCTCGGTCCGGGGGTTCGCCGTGGCATCTGCCACAGCGGTCACCACCGTCGGCGCCGTCGTAGGCGTTGCCTCGGGCAGCACTCCTGCTGTCGACGACAACAACTTCGAGGCGACCGCAGCCGACACGACGCTTCTCGCCGACATCCCTGCGGGCCAGCAGGCCCAGGTGCAGACCGCTTCGCTGACGCAGCAGGCCGACGCCCAGGCGTCCGCGGCCGACGCGGCGGCGAAGAAGTCCGCGGAAGAATCGGCCCGTATGCAGGCCGCCAAGGACGCCAAGTCGAAGAAGCAGGCGGCCGAGGACAAGCTGGAGAAGGAGCGCCAGGCCAAGATCGACGCCGAGCGCGCCAGCCGGTCCGAGGTGCGCTCGGCTTCCACCTTCGCCACGCAGGGCTCGTACAGCGTGGCCGAAGTCCAGGCGATGGCCCGCCAGATGATGCCCGCCGACCAGTTCCAGTGCTTCAGCAACATCGTGAACCACGAGTCGAGCTGGAACTACCGCGCGAGCAACCCGTCTTCCGGCGCGTACGGTCTCGTCCAGGCACTGCCCGGCTCGAAGATGGCATCCGCCGGCGCCGACTGGCAGACCAACCCGGCCACCCAGATCAAGTGGGGGCTCAGCTACATGAACAGCAGCCGCTACGGCAGCCCGTGTGCGGCATGGTCGTTCTGGCAGGCCAACGGCTGGTACTAGAACCTTTCCGGGTTCCGGTCTCAACCTCGCGAAGCCCCTCACCGTCCTACGGTGAGGGGCTTCGCGCATGTACGGTCGTTCGAACGGCTGCGGGGTGGCGGTGGGGAGAGAACTCGGGGGAAGAGGAACACACATGTCGAAACTGCCAGGATGGCTCGGCCGACTGGGCGCCGAACTGACCGAACTGGGCGAGCGCCTGGAGGAACGCCGGGCCGAAGCGGAGGCCGACGAGGACCGGGACATGCGGAAGCCGGTCCGGGCCACGGCCGTGGCGGCCACCGCCGAAGGCCCGTCCTTCGCCGACGACCGCCACGCCGACGACGACCGCGCCGCCGCGTCCGGCCATGTGCCCCCGCCGCCCCTGTACGCCCCCGCCGTCTCCGCACGGCCCGACCCGGTCGTGGCGATCCCGTGGGGGATCCGCGTCGCGGCCGAGGCGGGCTGGCGGCTGCTGGTCCTGGCGGGCACGCTCTGGGTGCTGATGAAGGTCATCAGCGCCGTGCAACTGGTGGTGCTGGCCTTCGTCGCCGCGCTTCTCGTCACCGCGATGCTGCAGCCGACCGTCGCCCGGCTGCGCCGGTACGGGCTGCCACGAGGACTGGCCACCGCGGTCACCGCGGTCCTGGGCTTCGTCATCATGGGCCTGGTCGGCTGGTTCGTGGTCTGGCAGGTGATGGACAACCTCGACACCCTCTCCGACAAGGTGCGGGACGGTATCGACGAGTTGAAGCGCTGGCTGCTCGACAGCCCCTTCCACGTCACCGAGCAGCAGATCAACGACGTCGCGAAGAACCTCAGCGACACCATCGGCACCAACACCGAGGAGATCACCTCCGCCGGACTCCAGGGCGTCACGGTGATGGTGGAGGTGCTGACCGGGATACTGCTCGCGATGTTCTCGACGCTCTTCCTGCTCTACGACGGGAAGCGCATCTGGCAGTGGGTGCTGAAGCTCGTCCCCGCGCAGGCGCGGCCGGGCGTCGCGGGCGCCGGCCCGCGCGCCTGGCGCACGCTGACCGCCTACGTACGGGGCACGGTCCTGGTCGCCCTGATCGACGCCATCTTCATCGGGCTCGGCATCTGGTTCCTCGACGTGCCGATGGCGGTGCCGCTCGCCGTCTTCATCTTCCTCTTCGCGTTCATCCCGCTGGTCGGCGCGGTGGTCTCCGGAGCGCTCGCGGTGGTCGTCGCACTGGTCACCGAGGGCGTGTTCACCGCGCTGATGGTCCTGATCGTGGTGCTGGCCGTGCAGCAGATCGAGGGCCACGTGCTGCAGCCGTTCATCCTCGGCCGCGCCGTTCGCGTCCACCCGCTCGCCGTCGTCCTCTCGGTCGCCGCCGGCGGCATGATCGCCGGCATCGGCGGAGCGGTCGTCGCGGTGCCGCTGGTCGCCGTCACCAACACCGTGGTCGGCTACCTACGGACGTACGGGCAGGAGGAGGCGCTCCGCCACGCGCCGCGGCCGCGCGGCGCCTCGGCGATCGATGTGGCGCCGACCCGGGCGTCGGCGCCGCCTCCCGGAGCCGACGGGAACGGTACCGGGGACGGCGACCGCGACCGCAACGGCGACGGCGACCGAGACGGCGGCGGAACCGGCGACGGCGACACCGGGGAGAGGAAACCGCCGGTGGTGTAGGCGGGTCCACGGGCACAGAAGAAGGGCCCCGGGGACGGTCGGTCGTCCTCGGGGCCCTTCTCGTATCTGGGGTACTGCTTGCTACTGCTCGGCGAGCACGGCCTCGGCTTCGAGGGTGACGCCGACCGCCTGGATCACCGAGGCAATCCTGACGGCTTCCTGAATGGTCTCACGGTCCACGCCGGCCTTGCGCAGCACCTGCTCGTGGGAGTCCAGGCACTGGCCGCAGCCGTTGATCGCGGAGACGGCGAGCGACCACAGTTCGAAGTCGATCTTCTCCACGCCCGGCTTGCCGATGACGTTCATCCGCAGGCCCGCACGGAGCGTCCCGTACTCGGGGTCCGACAGCAGGTGCCGGGTCCGGTAGAAGACGTTGTTCATCGCCATGATGGCGGCCGCGGACTTCGCCGCGGTGTACGCCTCGGCGGAAAGGTTCGCCTTGGCCTCCGGCTCCAGCTCACGCAGCACCTTCGGCGAGCGCGAGGCGATCGCGCAGGCGAGGACGGTGCCCCAGAGCTGCTGCTGCGGGAGTTCGCTGTTCCCGATGACCGAACCGAGGTTCAGCTTCAGGTCCTTGGCGAAGTCCGGAACGGCGGCCTTCAGTTCGTCGAGTGCCATGTCGGGGTCAGCTCACTCGCCCGAGAGGAGCGCGACCGGGTCCAGGGTGTTCTCGCCCTTGGTCCAGTTGCACGGGCACAGCTCGTCGGTCTGCAGGGCGTCGAGGACCCGGAGGACCTCCTTGGGGTTACGGCCCACGGAACCGGCGGTCACCATCGTGAACTGGATCTCGTTGTTCGGGTCGACGATGAAGACGGCGCGCTGCGCGAAGCCGTCCTCGCCCTCGATGCCGAGGTCACGCATGAGCTCGTGCTTCGAGTCGGCCATCATCGGGAAGGGCAGGTCGGTCAGGTCCGGGTGGTCCTTGCGCCAGGCGTGGTGCACGAACTCGGAGTCACCGGAGAAGCCGAGGATCTGGGCGTCACGGTCGGCGAACTCGTCGTTCAGCTTGCCGAAGGCGGCGATCTCGGTGGGGCACACGAAGGTGAAGTCCTTCGGCCACGCGAAGACGATCTTCCACTGACCCTCGTAGGTCTTGTGGTTGATCTGCTCGAACTCCTTGCCGCTCTCCAGCGAAACACAAGCAGTCAGGTCGAACTCGGGGAACTTGTCACCGACAGTGAGCACGCGCTCTCCTTGCAGGGTAGGAATTCCCTTTTGTGGGAGTTCCTGAGGGTTGGACGATGTCCACCTTGGCACAGAGTGCATTGATCGCGGAAATAGCTACACTCGGTCTCGATGATCGGAGGTGCCTATCAGTGGCGCAGAGTAACCAGGGCAATCGACCTAAACAGCCCAGTCTGTCGCAGCTGCGCGCCTTCGCGGCCGTGGCGGAATATCTGCACTTCAGGGACGCGGCGGCTGCAATCGGGATGAGCCAGCCGGCACTCTCCGGTGCCGTGTCCGCGCTGGAGGAGGCACTCGGTGTCCAGCTCATCGAGCGTACGACGCGCAAGGTGCTGCTCTCACCTGCCGGGGAGCGGCTCGCGGTGCGGGCCCGGACGGTGCTGGAGGCCGTCGGCGAGCTGATGGAGGAGGCGGAGGCGGTGCGGGCCCCGTTCACCGGAGTGCTCCGGCTCGGCGTGATCCCGACCGTCGCCCCGTATCTGCTGCCGACCGTGCTGCGGCTGGTTCACGACCGCTACCCGGAGCTCGACCTCCAGGTGCACGAGGAACAGACGTCGTCGCTCCTGGAGGGGCTCGCCGCGGGGCGGCTGGACCTGCTGCTGCTGGCCGTGCCGCTGGGGGTGCCGCAGGTGACCGAACTCCCGCTCTTCGACGAGGACTTCGTGCTGGTCATGGAGCGCAGCCATCGGCTGGGCGGCCGCGCCGATCTGCCGCGCGAGGCGCTGCGCGAACTGCCGCTGCTGCTGCTCGACGAGGGGCACTGCCTGCGGGACCAGGCGCTCGACATCTGCCGTGAGGCGGGACGTACGGAGGGGGCGCCGGTCACCACGACCGCGGCCGGGCTCTCCACGCTGGTGCAGCTGGTCGCGGGCGGTCTCGGGGTGACGCTGCTGCCGCGTACCGCGGTCAACGTCGAGACCGCCCGCAACGAGGCGCTGGTCACCGGGTACTTCGCGGAGCCCGCGCCGTCGCGGCGAGTGGCGCTGGGGATGCGTACGGGGGCTGCCCGGCAGGGCGAGTTCGAGGAGTTCGCCGCCGCCCTGCGCGAGGCGATGCGGGTGCTGCCGGTACGGGTGGCGGCGGCCGCGTAGGACGCGGCAAGGGGGTGTGGTCCCTCCCCGGGGAGGGACCACACCCCGCGTGACCGGTGAGGCGTCACTCGGTCCGCAGGCCGTCCGGCCGCATCATCCGCCACAGGGGCGGCAGCGAGACGAGGGTGACCAGCAGGATCAGTGCCGCCCCAGCCCCCACCATCGGCAGGAACAGCCACCAGTCGGACACCTTCTTGGCGATCATCCAGGTCAGGGTGGCGCCGAGACCGAGGCCCCCGGCGACCGCCACCGTCAGGCCGACGGCCACCGGCACCGCGGTCTGCCACAGCACCGACCAGCCGAGGGTGACCCGTCGGGTGCCGAAGGCCACCAGCACGGAGAGCAGCCGCTTGCGCTCCCGCAGCTGCTCCAGCTGCGAGACCAGCATGGAGGCGGCGATCAGTATCAGCGTGGCGGTCGCCCCCGCCTGGAGACCGGTCTGGATGCTCGCGTACTGGCGGTCGCGCGCCACCGAGGTCAGCGTGACGACCCGCATGCCCGGATCGAGCCGGGCCGCGGTGTTCCACACGTACTCGGCGGCGTCCGCGACGTGCTGGTCGATCCGTATCTGGGCGACGGTCGTCGCGCCCGGCAGCGTGCTCGCGTCGACGGCGCCGGTGGTGGCCATGATGCCCCAGTTCTCCTTGCCGAGCGGGTCGCGGCGGGTGAGCACCGTGCGGGCGTCGGCGGGCAGCGTCCACAGCATCGGTCTCACGCCCTTCTGCTGGTCCGTGTACGAGCTGATCTCCACCTCCTCGCCCTTGCGCGCGGCCTTGTCGACCCAGTCGGCCATCTTCTTGTCGCGGGGGTGGACGACGAAGGTGTCCCCGTCCCGGCAGGAGTCGATCCGGGCGATCTCGCGCAGCGTCGCGCAGTCGCCGACGGTCAGCGAGGTGGTGGGAGGCACCTCGTCCTCGGTGTACTTCCCCGGCTTGGTCACGTACACCTCGACCGTGCCGATGACCTCGTCCACGCCCTTGGTCGCACGGAACGCCTTGATCGTCCGGGCGGCCGCGTCGCCGCTGACCCGCTCCGACGACGTGTAGAACTGGGCTCGCGTCGGGTCCTGCCCGGTGATCTTGTTGAAGTCGTCGTTCATCGCCGCGAAGAGCATCTGGAGCGCCACCGCGCCGGCCACCGCGACCGTGACGCCGCTGACCGCGCGGGAGGCCGCCCCGCTGTTCAGCTGAAGCCTGCGGATGGCCAGCTGCCAGGGCACCGGACCGCCGCGCAGCCGGTTCACGGATGCCTCCACCAGCCAGGGCAGCAGCAGGGCCAGTCCGACCAGGGTCAGCACCGCTCCGGCCGCGATCGGATACGGATCGACGGCCTCCGTGTTCGCGTCGACCTTCCCGGTCAGCGCGAACACCGCCAGTCCCGCGACCGGCAGCGGCAGCCGCCACCAGAGCCGGCGCCTGCGGCTGCGGCCGTTGCGTACGACCCCGAGCGGCTCGACCACCACGGAACGCATGGCGGCCAGAGTGACGAGCACCGCGGAGACCGGCACCGCGACGGCGACGATCCCCGCCGGCCAGGCGGCGGGGACGAGGTCGGACGGGTACGCACTGACGTCCCACACCACGAAGTCGCCCGCGAACTGACGTCCCGTCAGGAAGATTGCCAGGCCGATCAGCAGTCCCAGCAGCGCGCCGAAGAGCGCTTCGCCGGCCGCGATCCAGCGCGTCATCCGGATGTCGGCGCCGACCAGGCGCAGTGCCGCGAGCCGACGGTCACGGCGGTCACCGCCGAACCGCACGGCCGTCGCGATGAAGATGGCGACGGGTACCAGCAGCACCACGGAGATGATGATGATCAGCACGACGAGGAGGGGCGACATGGGGGCGGGCGGATCGTTGTCGCCGTAGGCCGTCAGCCGGTGGCCGCCGGCGGCGGGGGTCAGGGTGCCGCTGCCGGCGTAGAAGCGGAGTTCGTTGGGGGAGACGAGGCCCGCGTCGGTGATGGTGCCGGTGATCCGGTAGGGCAGCCGCTCGCGGAGCAGGTTCCCCTCCGACGAGTTCAACAGCTCCTTGAGCGCGGGTGACACGACCATCTCGTCCGGGCCGGGGAACCCGGCCACGCCCGGCGGGGTGACCGGGTGCGCACCGTCCGGGCGCATCAGGAAACCGGCGACGGAGCGGCCCCGGTACTCGGTTCCGGCGTCGATCCGGAGCACGGTGGTGTCCGACGCGGCGGCGGATGCGTCGGGCGACTCCGAATGGCGCGTTTCGGTGCGGGCCCGTTCCCGGCCGTCGCGCTGGTCGAGCATGTGCGGCACGGAGGAGGCGACGAGGAGCAGTGCCACACCCAGGCCGACCCCGACCGCGGTGAGGAGTGTCCGTATCCATCCCTCGCGGCCGCCGGCGGCCGCGAAACGGACCCCGAGTCCCAGATCGCGCAGCCGGGCCGTGGCCCCGGAGGGCGGTGCGGCGGGCCGGGGGTCCTCTCCGGCCGGGGCGTGCTTCCGGTGGAGCAGCGTCATGCGGCATGCTCCAGGTCACGGGCCCGGCCGTCGCGGACGGTGACGTCACGGTCGGAGTAGGCGGCGACGCGGGCCTCGTGGGTCACCAGGACCACGGCGACGTTGGCCGACCGGGCGGTCTCGGTGAGCAGTTCCATCACCCGCTCGCCGTTGAGGGAGTCCAGCGCTCCGGTGGGCTCGTCGGCGAAGAGCACCTTGGGGGAGGAGGCGAGTGCCCGGGCCACGGCGACGCGCTGGCCCTGCCCGCCGGAGACCTCACCGGGACGCTTGGCGCCGAGGTCGTCGACCTCCAGGCGCTCCATCCACCGCAGGGCGGTGCGCTCGGCGTCCTTGCGCCTGGCTCCGCCGAGGCGGAGCGGCAGGGCGACGTTCTCCACGCAGGTCAGCTCCGGGACGAGCTGGCCGAACTGGAAGACGAAGCCGAAGTCGGTGCGGCGCAGCGCGCTGCGCTCGGCGTCGGACATCGTGGAGAGCTCGCGGCCCGCATAGGTGATCGTGCCGCTGTCCGGGGTGACGATTCCGGCGAGGCAGTGCAGCAGGGTCGACTTGCCGGAGCCGGACGGTCCCATCACCGCGACGACCTCGCCGGGGTGGATGGAGAACGAGGCGCCGTCGAGCGCGGGAGTCGTCCCGTACGACTTGTGCAGATCGTGGGCGGTCAGCAGCGAACCGGCCGGGATCACGGGTTCACCACCTCGGCGAGCCGGCCGAGTCGCGCGGCGGTCAGTTCCAGCCAGCGGAGATCGGCCTCCAGGTGGAAGAGCGCGTGGTCGCAGATCAGCTGGTCGGCGAGGTCGCCCTTGCGCTTGCGGTCGGTGAGGGTACGCATCAGACGCAGGTGCTCGGAGCGCTGGGTGTCCAGAAGATCGGCGGCGCTGCGGCCGGTGAGGAGCGCCAGGACGACCTTGGTGTAGAGCGTCGACTGGAGGTACGGTTCCGGCTTCTCGGGCTGGGCGAGCCAGGCGGAGACATCGGTGATCCCGGCCTCGGTGATGGCGTACCGCTTGCGCTCGGGGCCGGCGCCGGCCTCGATGCCGTCGACCTCGACGAGACCGTTCTTGAGCAGGCGGGACATGGTCGAGTAGACCTGGCCGTAGTGCAGGGGACGGTCGTGGCCGAACTTCTCGTCGAAGGTGCGCTTGAGGTCGTAGCCGTGGCGGGGGCCGGACTCCAGGAGTCCGAGCAGGGTGTGGCCGATAGACATGAGCGGCACTGTACATGGTGTGTATACCTGGCGTGTATAGAGGGTGGGTGGTCCTCCTCGCCCTGCGTCGGGGCGCGCCCGCACACGGGGACGGGCCCCGGGAGCACTGCTCCCGGGGCCCGTCCCTGCGCTCTGCGCGTTCAGCGGCGCGGTGCGAGCACCTGCTTGAGCACGTCGTGCACGTACGTGTTGGGGTGCTTGCCCGAGAAGCTGCCGGAGAGCGGACCGCTCGCCGTCACGGGCACGTCCACGCTGGTGTGACCCGACGTGGTCCAGTCGATGACGAACTTGCGGTCGCTGCCGCGGATCGGGAACGGACCGTCCTCGGCGGAGATGGCGTCCCCGGACTCGTCGGTGGCGTCGACGTCCTCGACCGAGAGGCCGCCGGTCTCGTGGTCACCGGTGACGACCAGCAGCGTGTCGGGGTGGGTCGCGATGTACGCGCGGGCCACCGCGACGGCCTTCTCCAGCTGCTGCATCGACTGAAGGACACGCGTGCCGTTGTTGGAGTGCGCGAACTCGTCGGTGCCCTCCTCCTCGACCATGAGGAAGAAGCCCTTCTTGTTCTTGTCCAGGCTGGTCAGGGCCTTGCTGGTCATCGTGCCGAGGTCCACGACCGGGCTGTAGACGTCGCCCTGGCCCTCGGGACGCTGCTGGAACATCTCCTCGTTGCTGAACAGTCCGAGGATCTTGCCGTTCTTGGCCTTGCTCAGCCCGCTCGCACTGTTGACGTACGAGTAGCCGGCCTTCTGGGCCTTCTTGATCAGGTTGCCCTTGGTGCCGCGGCTGGCCTCGGCCGTGTCCTCCGCGGGCTTGTCCTTGAAGGCGCCCGGCGTACCGGCCGGCAGCCACCAGTCCTCGCCGCCGCCCAGGATGACGTCGGGCTTGCTGACGTCCAGGTACTGGCGGGCGATCTCGTCCTGCTGCCCGCGGTCCACGGTGTTGGCGAAGAACGCCGCCGGGGATGCGTCGGTGACCTGAGCGGTGGTCACCAGGCCGGTGGACTTGCCGGCTGCCTTGGCCTGCTGGCCGAGAGTCGCCAGCGGGTTGCCGTCGACGTCGACGCTGATCGCGCCGTTGTAGGTCTTCTCGCCGGTGGCCCACGCGGTGGCCGCAGCGGCGGAGTCCGTCACGACGACCTTGGGGTCCCGCGGGGTGGTGGTGAGCTGGCCGGACGCCGTGAGGCGGTCCATCGCCAGCTGGCCTTCCAGGCCTGCGAGGTTGAGCCTCGCCGCCTCACGCATCGAGGCGCCCATGCCGTCACCGTTGATGAAGATGACGTTCTTCGCCTTGGGGGCCTGCGCCTTCGCCGCCGGGTGCGGGGCGGCGGCCGTCGCTCCCAGCGTCGGGTTGAGCACCATCGTAGCGACGGCGGCCACGACGGCCGCAGCGACGGGTGCTCCCCATCGCGCACTACGCACGCGTCTGTTCACAAGATCTCCTAGTGAATTGCACAGCTTCCGCATGCGAACGTAGGCGTGGGTGCCGTACCCGTCGTGAACGAGAGGTATCCGGCCAAGGAACAGCCCGCAGCCAGGGCTCCGCCGCGAGGCGGGCGCCGCCCCGCCCGGGCCGCCGGCTATTCCGCCGGGGGCTTCGGGGGACGGCCCCGGCGGGGCGGGGGGCCTGCCGCGCGCGGCAGGCGGCCCGCCTCCGCCAGCGCCCTGCGCAGCAGGAACTCGATCTGCGCGTTCGCACTGCGCAGCTCGTCCGACGCCCAGCGGGCCACCGCGTCGTGCACCGCGGGGTCGAGTCGCAGGAGCACCTGCTTGCGAGCGGGTTTCTCCGTCACTGGTAGAGCGTTCCCGTGTTCAGTACCGGCTGCACCGCACGGTCACCGCACAGCACCACCATCAGATTGCTGACCATGGCCGCCTTCCGTTCCGGGTCGAGTTCGACGATGTCCTGTTCGGCGATCCGGGCCAGTGCCATCTCGACCATGCCGACCGCGCCCTCGACGATCTGCTGACGTGCCGCGACCACCGCGCCCGCCTGCTGGCGCTGGAGCATCGCGGAGGCGATCTCGGGGGCGTACGCAAGGTGGCTGAAACGGGACTCGATGATGCGTACGCCGGCGGCCCGCACCCGGGCGGTGAGCTCGACGGCCAGCTTCTCGGTGATCTCGTCGGCGTTGCCGCGCAGCGACAGGCCGCCCTCGTCGTGGGCGTCGTACGGGTACTCGATCGCGATGTGGCGGACGGCCGACTCGGTCTGCGTGGCCACGAACTTCCGGAAGTCGTCGACCTCGAAGAGAGCCTGTGCGGTGTCCTCGACCTTCCAGACGACGATCGCGGCGAGCTCGATCGGGTTGCCGTAGGCGTCGTTGACCTTGAGGGCCGCGGTCTCGTGGTTACGGACCCGGGTGGAGATCTTGCGACTGCTGGTCAGCGGGTTGACCCAGCGCAGTCCGTCGGCGCGGATCGTTCCGACGTACCGGCCGAAGAGCTGGATCACACGGGCCTCGCCGGGCGCCACCATCTTGACGCCGCTCATGCAGAAGAGCGAGGCGATGGCGAGGAGTATCCCGACGACGACGAGCGGGATGCCCGCCCCGTCGTGCCCGTGGGCACCCAGGATGCCGCCGACGATCGCCAGACCGACGCCGAGGAACACACCGACCACGGTCAGAAGCAGGCCGAGGCCCCCGGGGATGGAGTGGGCCACGCTCTCCCGGACCTGCGGTGCGGGCATCTCGGGCACCGGATCGATGTGCGGAGCGGTCTTGTCGGACATGGGATCCCCCTGATCGTGTGGCAACGCGTGTGAGATCAATCTGATATCAGATTAGCTGTTTTCGCAACCATGCGTGCCTCTCGTGAGTCGGTTCCTTAGGGAACGGGTGCTGATTGTCACGTCCGTAAAAGACCGGATCGATTGCTTTTTGTCCTTGCCGACGGTGTTAGCTGGCTTGGCTGAGGGGAATCCGGCCGAGCAGAGAAACAGGAGCAACACAGCGATGGGGCGAGCGGATGCGCGACGAGCCCAGCGGCGCGGTGCGCGGCGGGCCAACGGGAGTGGCGGCATACGCAGACTCTTCACCTGGAAGAAGCTGCTGGGCACGTTCTTCGGACTCTGCCTGCTGGGCATGGGCACGTTCATCGTGCTCTACGCGATGGTGGACGTGCCCGTCGGGAACGCCCAGGCGAAGCTGCAGAGCAACGTCTACAAGTACCCCGACGGCACCGTGCTGGCTCGCACCGGCAAGGTCAACCGCGAGATAGTGGGTCTCTCGCAGGTCCCCAGGGACGTTCAGCGAACCTTCGTCGCAGCGGAGAACAAGTCCTTCTACACGGACAAGGGTGTCGACTTCAAGGGCACCGCGCGCGGCCTGATCAACACGATCTCCGGCAAGGGCAAGCAGGGTGGCTCGACCATCACCCAGCAGTACGTCAAGAACTACTACCTCGACCAGGACCAGACGGTCACCCGCAAGCTCAAGGAGCTGGTGATCTCCCTCAAGGTCGACCAGCAGAAGAGCAAGGAAGACATCCTTGCCGGGTACATCAACACCAGCTACTACGGGCGCGGCGCCTACGGCATCCAGGCCGCCGCCCAGGCGTACTACGGCAAGGACGCCAAGGAGCTGGACGTCAACGAGGGCGCCTACCTCGCGGCGCTGCTGCAGGCACCCAGCCAGTACGACTGGGCCGTCGCCACGCCCAGGGGCAAGCGGCTGGTCAAGGAGCGCTGGGCCTACGTACTGAACAACATGGTCGAGGAGAACTGGCTGGACGCCGGCAAGCGCCAGGGCCTGAGCTTCCCGACGCCGCACGCCCCCAAGCCCCCGGACGGCCTCACCGGCCAGAAGGGCTACATCGTCAACGCGGCGCGGGCCGTGGTGCAGAAGCAGCAGCATCTCAGCGACGCGCAGTTCGACGCCGGCGGCTGGACCATCACCGTCACCATCGACAAGAAGAAGCAGGAGCAGCTGGAGAAGTCCGTCAAGGACCGGCTGACGAGCAAGCTCGACCTGAAGCGCCGTGACGTGGACAAGGACGTACAGGCCGGCGCGGTCTCGGTGGATCCGAAGACGGGCGGGGTCGTCGCCCTCTACGGCGGTACCGGTCTGACCGAGCACTGGACGTCGAACGCCACCCGGCGCGACTACCAGCCCGCTTCCACCTTCAAGCCGATCATCTTCGCCGCGGCGCTCGACGAGGAGGCCCAGACGCGGGACGGGCAGCCGATCAACGCCAACACCCGCTACGACGGGCGCAACCGTCGGCCGGTCGTGGGAAGCGACATCGCGTTCGCGCCGCCGAACGAGGACGAAGCGAGTTACGGCCAGGTCACCGTGCAGACGGCGATGAACAAGTCCATCAACTCCGTCTTCGCGCAGATGGGCGTGGACGTCCACATGGACACCGTGATGCAGATGGCGGGCAAGCTGGGCATGGACGTCAAGGGCCTGCCGGTGGTGCCCGCGCAGACCCTCGGCTCGATGGGCGCGAGCCCCATGGAGATGGCCGGGATCTACGCGACGCTCGACAACCACGGCAAGAAGGTCACCCCGACGATCGTGAAGTCCGCCACCCGGGACGGCGGCGCCCCGATCGCGCTGCCCGACCCGATCGGCGAGCAGGTGATCAGCCGGCAGGCCGCGGACTCGGTGACCTCGGTGCTGACGGGTGTGGTCGACGACGGCACGGCCCGTGTCTCGGTGCGCGACGCCCCGGGCCGGCGCGGCCAGCAGGTGGCCGGCAAGACGGGTACCTCGGACGACAACAAGTCGGCCTGGTTCACCGGCTACACGCCGAAGCTCGTCACCTCGGTCGGACTGTTCGGTGAGGCCGCCGAGACCCACAAGGGGGTCGACGGCAAGCGGATCCTGAAGGGCTCGCAGGTCACCATGAAGGGCGCCGCGGGCGGCGGCCGCGTCAACGGAGGCAGCTTCCCGGCCGAGATCTGGGCCGACTTCATGTTCAAGGAGACCAGCGAGGCCGTGAAGTTCGACCTCGACACCGACATGGGCGCGGCCGTCGCCCCGACGCCGTCGGTGACATCGAGTCCGAGCGACGAGCCGTCGGAAGAGGCCAGCCCGTCGGAGGAGCCCTCCAGCGAGGCGCCGTCGTCCGAGCCGCCGGCGGAGAGCCCGCCCCCGTCGACGTCGCCGGACCCCGAGCCCTCCGACACGTCGACCGGACTGCCGACCGTCCCGGACCCGACGGACACCGCGGAGGCCCCGCTGAACCCGGCGGGCGACAAGCAGGACAACGGCTCACGCGGCCTGCGGGGCTGACCCGGCCCGCGGCCGTCATGGCGAGGGTGCCACGGATCCGATCCGTGGCACCCTTCGCCGTATGCCCGGCGCCCGCGGTCAGCCGCCGTCGACCTGCTTCGCGATCCGGTCGCCGAGGTCCTTGTCCACGTTGCGCCAGTACTGCAGCGCCCGCTCCAGGACCGGGCGGCTCACGCCGTCCAGCAGATGGCCGGAAATGTTCGACACGAGCCGCTCGCGCGCACTGTCGTCGAGGACCTTGCGGACCATGGTGCCGGCCTGGCCCCAGTCGTCGTCCTCGCTGTGCAGCTTGTACGCCTCGTGCACCATCTCGCCCGCCGTGGCCCAGCCCGCGGGGTCGCCGAAGCGCTCGGTGTCCGCGGCGGGCCCGCCGTACGAGTTCGGTGCGTAGACCGCTCCCGTACGCGCCGGCTCGTACCGCATGGGGCCGTCCTTCGCGTACGAGTTCCGGCCGAAGCGGGGGCGGTTCGGCGGCAGCTGCGCGTAGTTCGGTCCGATCCGGTACCGGTGGGTGTCGGGGTACGAGAAGAGCCGGCCGAGCAGCATCTTGTCGGGCGACGGACCGATGCCGGGCACCAGGTTGGACGGCTCGAAGGACGACTGCTCGATGTGGACGAAGAAGTCCTCGGGGTTCTCGTTCAGCGTCATCCGACCGACTTCGATCTCCGGGTAGTCGCCGTGCGGCCACACCTTCGTGAGGTCGAACGGGTTGAACCGGTAGTCAGGCGCATCGTCGAACGGCATGACCTGGACGTACAGCGTCCAGCTCGGGTGGTCACCGCGCTTGATCGACTCGAACAGGTCACGGCGGTGGACGTCACCGTCGACGCCCGCCATCTCGTCGGCCTCGGCCTGGGGGTAGAAGTCGATGCCCTGGTCCGTCTTGAAGCGGTACTTGACCCAGAACCGCTCGCCGCCCGCGTTCACCCACATATAGGTGTGCGAGCTGTAGCCGTTCATGTGGCGGTACGTCTTCGGGATGCCCCGGTCGCCCATCAGCCACGTCACCATGTGCGCGGACTCGGGGGAGAGCGTCCAGAAGTCCCACTGCATGTCGTGGTCGCGTACCGCGCTGTCCGGACGGCGCTTCTGCGAGCGGATGAAGTCCTGGAACTTCATCGGGTCCCGTACGAAGAAGACCGGCGTGTTGTTGCCGACCATGTCGTAGTTGCCCTGCTCCGTGTAGAACTTCAACGCGAAACCGCGGGGGTCGCGCCAGGTGTCGGGGGAGCCCTGTTCACCGGCGACCGTGGAGAAGCGGGCGAGCATGGCGGTCTGCTTGCCCGGTTGGAAGAGGTCCGCCTTGGTGAACTGGCTGACGTCGTTGGTCACGACGAAGGTGCCGTAGGCCCCGGAGCCCTTGGCGTGGACCACGCGTTCAGGGACCCGTTCACGGTTGAACTGGGCCATCTTCTCGATGAGGTAGTGGTCCTGGAGCAGGATCGGGCCGTCGGATCCGACGGTGAGCGAATGTTCGTCGCTCTCCACCGGGATCCCGGCGTTGTTCGTGGTGTAAGGCGTGTTCTTGGTTTCCTCGGTCACGAGCGTCCTCCCGTCGGTACGGGGTGTCAGTCGGTTCGCCCAGGCGGCGCCCGGTCACGACTGAAGTCAACTCCGACGACGGGAGGACGGCAACATGTGGAGATCGTGTCGACTTGTCCAAATTCAGCTTCGGTGGATCCGGTGCGGCGTCACTGTCCGCGGGTCGGCATCTCGAACCAGACCACCTTGCCGGTCGACAGCCGGGTCGCGCCCCACCGCCGGGCCAGCCGGTTCACCAGGAACAGCCCGCGGCCGCCCTCGTCCATGTCACGGGCCCGGCGCTGCCGGGGCAGCTGCGGTGCGTCGTCACCGACCTCGCAGCGCAGGATGTCGGTCCGCAGCAGCCGCAGGGTCACGGGCCGCTCCGCATACCGCACGGCGTTGGTGACCACCTCGCTGACCAGCAGTTCCACCGAGTCCGCGAGATCGTCCAGACCCCACCGGCTGAGCGCCCTGCGGGCCAGCCGGCGCGCCCGCCCGGGGGCGGAGTCCTCCGGCTCCAGGAACCAGTACGCGACATCGCTCGGCGCGATCCCGTCGAACCGGGCGGCGAGCAGCGCGATGTCGTCGTCCCGGTCGCCCGGGCCGAGCATGTCGAGCACGTCGTCGCAGAGCGCCTCCAGCGGCGGCGAGTGGTCCGGTCCGGTGAGCCGTGCGGTGGCGGCGAGCCGTTCGCGCAGCTGCTCGATCCCGGTCCAGACGTCCCGCAGCCGGGACTCCACCAGACCGTCGGTGTACAGCAGGAGCGTGGCCCCCGCGGGCGCGTCCAGCTCGACGGCCTCGAAGTCCACCCCGCCGACGCCGATCGGGGCGCCGGGCGGGACCCGCAGCACCTCGGCCCGGCCGCCCAGATGGAGCAGCACGGGCGGCGGGTGCCCGGCGTTGGCGATGGTGATCCGGTGCGCGACCGGGTCGTACACGGCGTACAGGCAGGTCGCCATGCGGTCGCTGCCGAGCCTTTGCGCCTGCTCGTCGAGGTGGTGCAGCACCTCCTGCGGAGGCAGGTCGAGCCCGGCGAGGGTCTGCGCGGTGGTGCGCAGCTGACCCATGATCGCCGCGGAGGTCATGGAGTGACCCATGACGTCGCCGACGACCAGGGCGACCCGGCTGCCCGGCAGCGGGATCGCGTCGTACCAGTCGCCGCCGACCCGGGCCGTCTCGGCGGCCGGCAGATAGCGGGAGGCGAGCCGGACGCCGGTCGGCTGCGGCAGTGAGTCGGGCAGCATGGTGCGCTGCAGCTCGTCGGCGATGTACGCCTCACGCCCGTACAGCACGGCCTTGTCGATACCGAGCGCGGTGTGGGTCGCCAGTTGCGCGGCGACCAGCAGATCGTTGGCCTCGAAGGGGGGCCGCTCGGTCCCGCGCAGGAAGACGGCGGCGCCGATCACCCGTCGGCGGCCGCGCAGCGGGGCGAGGATCGCCCGGTGACCGGAGGGCACGGTGCCGCCGGCGCCGAGCAGCTCCGGAAGGGCGACACGGGCCGCCGCGGAGTCCCCGAAGACGGGCCGTACCCCGCGCAGCACCTCGGCGAGCGCGCCGCCCGCCTGGACCTCGCAGAGCTCGGCCGCGGGCATCAGATCGGCGTGCGGGTCGAGGGCGGGCAGCCGCAGCCGCTCGGTCTCGCTGGAGAGATCGCCCTCGTCGTCGCTTAAACGCAGCCGGTCGGAGCGGCGCAGCCGCAGCACGAACGGGGCGACGGGGCGCTCGTCGCCGACCGGGAGCGGGTCGCGGAGGTAGACGAGTATGGCGTCGGAGAACGTCGGCACGCTGGCCCGGCACAGGCCGAGGACGATCTCGTCCAGGTCTATGCCGCGGGCGATCCGGCGGGTCGCGGCGCCCACGAACCGCAGCCGGTCGCCCTCGCGGCGGGCCGTCGTCTGCGGGTCCGGCCCGGTCGTGGCGGTGGGCGGAGCCGTGGCCGTGGCCGTGTCCGGCACGCCGGCGGGGCCGGGGATCGCCGCGGGACTCGCACCGGTGCCGGGGGCCGGGGCCGGCCCGGGGATCGCCGCGGCGGCAGGGGCGGCCTGCGGTGCGGCATCCTGCTGCCGCGGCCGGGCGCGTTCCTGCGACCGGGCGGCGAGCGGCTGCCGTCCTTCGTGGGAGGTGGGATGCTCCGTCACGCGTGGGGTTCCGTCCGTCCGGGCCGGTTGTATGAGGCAATCACCTTGTGGGGCGCCACTGTGCCCCGGCAAGAGCGGCGATGACAACGGCTGTCACCGCATGCCCCGCTCGGCGGGGCCGAAACCATGTGTCCGCGAGGTGGGCCGGTGACAACGTTTCCGGCGTGCGGGCGGCGGGCAGCGTGCACGTCTCCACCCCCTCGTCGTGGTCCATGCGGCTCTTGCGACTCATGCAACTGATGCGGCTCATGAAGATCGTGCAACTCGTGCGTTGACATGTGGTCAGGTCCGGTGCCGCGTCCGCCGGTTGAAGCGGAGCAGCCCTCCGGAGGACGATCCTACGTTTGCCCCCCTGGGGTGCATCAAGGGTCTCACGACGGCATATGCGAGGGCGTACGGTCCCAGTCATCCGGCAGCGCGGGAACGCGCCACCGCGGATCGGGCCGCCAGTTCTCCCAGCCGTCGCGGAACGGAGCCCCCCAGGAGTCGATCACGCCGACGGCCGCGAGGCCCGCCTCCCGTACCTGCCGGGCGGTGTCCCGGTCCATCAGCCCGACCCGCTGCGCCTGGGCGAACTCGTCCTCGTCCAGCCAGCGCCAGCTGCGGTCGGGGTTGACGGCGATGTCGAGGAAGTGGTCCTCGGAGTCGATGCCGCCCGCCCAGCGGGTACGCGGTTCCTCCAGGTTCACGTACCAGTTCCGGAAGCTCCAGCCACGGTCCCAGAACAGCCACACCGACCAGGGCTCACCGGGCCGGGCGAGTTTCAGCACGCCGGTGCCGAACCAGGTGGAACGCGCGGTGGTGCGGGGCGCGGTGTACCGGGTGGCAAGCGGCTCGGCGTGCACGTCGGTGCCGTCGGCGAGGACCGGTCTGACACATTCGGTGCCGGGAGCCATCCACACGGCGAGCAACTCGGCGGTGTCCTCTACCACCGTGACGGGGCGGCAGATGTGCACCGGGCTGGGCGCATGTCCGGGCGACCGCGGACCGTTGCCGCGGTAGCGCCACAGGATCTGATCACCCGGCGCCCAGAACGCGGTCTCCGGGGGCTCGACTTCTCCGGGTTCGGTGTATCCGGTACCTGCCATGGAAGGATCTTAGGGATGCGGCCGTCCCGTCGCTGCGATCCACGTCACGGGCGGGTCATACGCAACACGTCCAGCGCCTCGTCGAGCTGTTCCACCGTGAGGTCGCCGCGCTCCACGTATCCCGAGGCCAGCACCACCTCGCGGATGGTCCGCCGCTCGGCGAGGGACTTCTTGGCGACCTTCGCCGCCTCCTCGTAACCGATGTACTTGTTCAGCGGGGTGACGACGGACGGCGAGGACTCCGCGTACTCCCTGGCGCGCTCCTCGTTCGCGGTGATGCCGTCGACCGTGCGGTCCGCCAGCAGCCGCGAGACGTTGGCGAGCAGCCGGACCGACTCCAGCAGGTTCTTCGCGATGACCGGAAGCATCACATTGAGTTCGAAATTGCCTGCCGCGCCGGCGACGGCGACCGTCGCGTCGTTCCCCATGACCTGCGCCGCGACCATCAGCACAGCCTCCGGAATGACCGGATTCACCTTCCCCGGCATGATCGACGAGCCCGGCTGGAGGTCGGGAAGGCTGATCTCGGCCAGTCCGGTGCGCGGGCCGGAGGCCATCCAGCGCAGATCGTTGGAGATCTTGGTCAGCGAGACGGCGATCGTGCGGAGCTGGCCGGAGGTCTCGACGAGACCGTCCCGCGCGCCCTGTGCCTCGAAGTGGTCACGGGCCTCGGTCAGCGGCAGCCCGGTGACGCGGGCGACCTCGGCGATCACGGCGGCGGAGAAGCCGGGTGGGGTGTTGATACCGGTCCCGACGGCGGTGCCGCCCAGCGGCAGCTCGGCGAGGCGCGGCAGCGAGGCGTACAGCCGCTCGATGCCGTACCGGATCTGCGCCGCGTAGCCGCCGAACTCCTGCCCCAGGGTCACCGGCGTGGCGTCCATCAGATGGGTGCGCCCCGATTTCACGACCGCCGCGAACTCGACGGACTTGCGCTCCAGGGCGGCCGCGAGATGGTCCAGCGCCGGGATCAGTTCGCCGGTCACGGCGGCGGTCGCGGCGATGTGGATGGAGGAGGGGAACACGTCGTTGGACGACTGCGAGGCGTTGACGTGGTCGTTGGGGTGGACGTCGCGGCCCAGACGCTCGGTGGCGAGGGTGGCCACGACCTCGTTGGTGTTCATGTTGGAGGACGTGCCGGAGCCGGTCTGGAAGACATCGATCGGGAAGTGCGCGTCCCAGCGGCCCTCGGCGACCTCGGCGGCCGCGTCCTGGATCGCGGCGGCGATGTCCGGGTCGAGCACCTTCAGCTCGGCGTTGACCTTCGCGGCCGCCGCCTTGATCCGGGCCAGGGCCTCGATGTGTGCCCGTTCCAGGCGCTGCCCGGAGATCGGGAAGTTCTCCACGGCGCGCTGCGTCTGGGCCCGCCACCGGGCGTGCGCGGGGACCTTCACCTCACCCATCGAGTCGTGCTCGATGCGGTAGCCCTCGCCGTCCGCGCTGCCGCCCGCCGGGTTCTGTGCGTCGTCCATGTCGGTACAACCTCCTGAAAAAGTTGAGCACTTGTCCTGTTCCGTGTATTCCTGCCGCCCACCGGCCGGTGGATACCGGGGTACCCACCGGCCGGGGAGGCGCAAGGAGGCGCACCCGGCACCGACTTCGCCGCACGGCCGCGGCCGCCGCGTCGGCAGCGGCGTTCGGCTCCCTGGCGGCCCGGTCCGGTACCACCACTACCGCATCCACCCCCCTGCGGCCCGAGCTCGGGGCCATCCGCGCCGCGGAGGCCACCCGGCTGTACGGCAGCCCCGCCGAGTGCGCGCTCCGGGCGCAGGACCGCGCTGATCCTCTCGGCGACGGTGAGATCCCGGGCGAGACTGCCGGCACGTACGCGGCGGGCACGAACGGCCCCGGCCACGGGCGCCACCGCTCGCCGGACTCCGCCGTCCACCGCGCCGGGACCACGGCCCGCGTCACGTACCCCGTCGCCTGCTCCGGCGCGCACGCCGGGAACACCGTCGTCGGCGGGCGGAGCGGTACGGCTGAAACCGCGGGCGTGCGACGGCACGGCGAAGCGGCGTTTCGCCTGGGCCCGCCGCACCGTGCCCCCGGCGGCCGGCGGGACCGGGCGGCGTCACGTGGGGGTGGGCGGCCGCGAGCGCGGGCCCGCCCCCACGGATCGCTCAGAGGTGCACGGCCTCGCCCAGGAAGGCCCGCAGGGCGGCGGCCAGGTGGCCCGGATCGTCCGCCCCGCAGAGCTCCCGTGCCGAGTGCATGGACAGCCCCGGCACCCCCACGTCGACCGTCGGGACCCCCAGCCGGGCCGCGGTCAACGGGCCGATCGAGGTGCCGCACGGCATGGCGTTGTTCGAGACGAACGGCTGCCACGGCACACCCGCCCGCTCGCACGCCGACGCGAACAGGGCCAGGCCGGCGCTGTCGGTGGCGTACCGCTGATTGACGTTGACCTTGACCGTCGGACCGCCGTTGGGCAGCGCGTGGTGGTCCGGATCGTGCCGCTCCGCGTAGTTCGGGTGGACCGCGTGCGCCATGTCGGCGGAGACGCAGAACGCTCCCGACAGTGCGCGCGACCAGTCCTCCGAGCCGCCCCCGCGCGCGGTGACCGACCGGCCCAGGACCCTCTCCAGCAGCGGGCTCTGCGCACCCGTCTCCGAGCCGCTGCCGACCTCCTCGTGGTCGAAGGCCGCCAGGACGGGAATGTACGAGGGACGGTCGACGCCCGTCGACACATCGGTCAGGGCGGTGACGCCCGCGTGCACCGAGACCAGGTTGTCCAGCCGTGAGGCGACCACGAACTCCCGCTCCACGCCCAGGTATCCGGGCGGCTGGATGTCGTGCAGCATCAGATCCCAGCCCAGTACCCCGGCCGGATCCACCTCGGCCGCCGCGGCCACCCGGCGCAGCAGCGCACCCTCCTCGGGCGCGCCCAGCGACCACAGCGGGGCGAGGTGGCGCTGCCGGTCGAGGGCGAGCCCGTCGTTGACGGACCGGTCCAGGTGGATCGCCAGCTGCGGTACGCGCAGCAGCGGTTCGTCGATCCGGACCAGCCGCGTCGTGGTCGTGCCGCCGGGGCCGCGCAGCGCGAGCCGCCCGGAGATCCCCAGATCGCGGTCGAGCCAGGTGTTGAGCGGAACCCCGCCGTAGATCTCCACGGCGATCTGGCGCCAGCCCGCCGAGCCGGTGTCGGGGCTGGGCTTGATCCGCAGGTTCGGTGAATCGGTGTGCGTGCCGATGATCCGGAACGGCGTGCGGGGCGGGGCGTCCTCGGGGACGTACCAGGCGATCAGGGCGCCGCCACGGGTGATGAAGCTGCCGCCGGTCGTGCCCGTCCAGTCGTCCGTGCCCCGCAACTCACGGAAGCCGGCCTTCTCCAGGCGCTGGGCGGCGCTCGCCACCACGTGGTACGGGGACGGGCCGGCGTTGATGAAGGAGAGCAGGTCGTCGGTGTGGCTGCGGTGGGTGGCCGGCGTCATACGGCGTCCGCCTTTCCGGTGTTCGGCTTCGAGGGTGAGGGTGGTGGTGCGGGGTGGAGACGGAGCGGACTCGGCGGTGTGCTCCGGGGCGCCCACCCTTCGTACGGTTCCGGCGCGGCGCAAGCCCGGGCCGCGGCCCGCTGCGCGAAAGCGGCGGTGCGGGACGGGCGCGCCCCGCACCGGGGCCGGAGGGATCGCCGGGAGGCGGGGACAGCGGCACCCGGTCCGGCGCGCCGCCCGTCCGCGCCCCGGCACGGAGCATGGGCGGGCGGCAACCGGTCTCAAGATTGGCTGAATCCCGCCCCTCGCCGCAGTCGGCTCCCCTTGCGCAGCACCGCGAGCCGGAGCAGGAACGCCAGCGCGACGAGAATGGCGGCTCCGTGGGACCAGCCGACGACGGTCAGCGGGCTGTAGCGGTCGAGCGCCGCCGCCACCAGCACCATTCCGACTCCGAAGCCCAGATTCTCGAAGGTCGCGGAGAGCCCGAAGGCGTGACCGCGCAGTCCGGCGGAGAGCGTCTGCAGATGCGAGGTGTACGAGACCTCCGTGAGCCCGTCGGCGGCGCCCGCGACCAGCGCGATCGCCCCCGTCGCCACCAGCGGGAACCCCGCGAACGCGAGGATGAACGCCCCGGACATCACGATCGTGCCGCCGCCGAAGCCCAGCGCGCCGACCGACCGCCCGGTGCGCTGCGCGTACCGCTGGATCACCTGCTGGGCGGCAACGTTCCCCAGCGCCCACAGGCACCAGAAGGCGCTGACGAACACGGCGGGGCGCGAGGCGTCGAGTCCCGCGGAGTAGACCGGCAGCGCCGCGTTGTGGGACGACGACCCGAAGGCGTCCACCCCTCGCAAGGCCACCATCAGACCGAGGCCGGGTGCGGCCGCAAGCGCGGCGAACGCCACCGGCGTCCGCCGCCGTGCGGGCCGGCCCTCCGCCGCCGCGCCCCGGTCCGCCCCGCCCCCGCCCGTGATCGGCAGCAGCGCCACCGTCACGGCGCAGAGCACGAAGGTGGCCATGTCCACCCCGAACGCGGCGGTGTACCCGACCAGCGACACCACTACACCCGCCGAGGCGAAACCGGCCACCATCGCCAGCGAACGCCCGGTGATGGAAAGGGAGTTGGCCCACCCCCGGCGCTCCTCCCCCACCATCTCGGGAATGGAGCTGCGCAGGGCCACCATGAAGAGCGTCCCGCAGCCGCCCACCACGAGGGAAACGGCCATGAGGGCCGCTTTCCGCAGTCCGTCCGGTGCGAGGATCAGCAGCACCATCACCGCGGCCTGAGCCGCGTTCGTCCAGAGCATGACGGCTTTGGCGGTGAAACGCGCGAGCAGGGTGCCGGCCGTCAGACCGGCGACAAAGCCGGACCCCAGCCGAACGGCCATGAACAGCCCCAGGGCGATCGCCCGGCCCGTCGTCTCATAGACGTACAGATTGAGCGCCACCATATTGAGGAACGTGCCGTACGAAGAGACGGCATATCCGGCGACGAGGAATCGATAACGGCGTTCGCCGCGCGCCGAGTTGTCCGACGGGTCGGCCGAATGGCTGGTGCTGTGGTCGGTTCCGGGCGTCACCCGGACATACTCGCCGAGCAGTCACGGCCCCGGCTGCCGGCCCGTTCGTACAAATGTAATCTGCATAGTTGTGAGGGACGATCATTCCCGCCCACGGGCATGTGATTGCCGCAAATCGCCGCCGGACCGTCCCTGTGAGACGGCCCTGGCGGTCTATCGCCGCGCGCTGCTGCAGGGCAGTCTGCCGGAGGCCGATGCGCCCGGGTGCCTGCGCGCGCTGCACCTGGTCGTGGAGGACAGCGACGCCCCGGGTTCCCTGATCCCCGTGCCGCCGGAGACCGCTTCCTTCGCCGCGCTCGGGTCCATCGAGGAGGCGATCGTCGGGCAGCGCCGCAAGCTGCGTGCCACCCGCGCCGCCCTCGCCGTGTTCGAGGGGCTGTACGCGGATGTGCGCCGGCCGGAACGGCCCGTCCTCACCCGGCTCGCAGGAAGAGCCGTCATCAGCAAGGCACTTGACGCGGCCGTCGGCAGCTGCCGGGAGGAGCTGCGCACCGCGCAGCCGGGCGGTGGCCGGCCCTCGCACGTCCTGGGCGAGGCGCTCTCGCGCGACCTGGAGATGCTCCGGCGCGGAGTGCGGCAGCGCACCATCTACCAGCACACCGTCCGCTCGCACCGCGCGACGCTCTCGTACATCGAACAGGTCACCGCGGCCGGCGCCGAGGTACGCACGCTCGCCGAGGTCGTCGACCGGGTCATCGTCTGCGACCGCGAGGTCGCGTTCGTCCCGGTGCCCGAGGACCCGCACACGGCGCTGCGGGTCCAGCACCCGGCCCTGGTGAGCCTGTTGATCCGGCACTTCGACCACGCCTGGGGCCGCTCGGTCCCGGTCCGGCCGGAGGCCGCGCCGCTGCGCCCCTCCGCCATCACGTCCGACCTCCAGCGCACCATCCTGCTGGCGGTCGTCGGCGGTGAGACGGACGCGTCGATCGCCCGCAGGCTCGGCATGAGCCGCCGCAGCGTCGCCGAGCACATGCGGAAGGTCTCGGAGCAGCTGGGTAGCAACAGCCGTGCGCAGCTGGGCTATCTGCTCGCCACCTCGGGTCTGCTCGACTCCTGACGGAGTGCGGCGCACCCGCGCGGACCACGCCCGGGGTCCACGCACGCACCGCGGGGGCGCCCCGGCCGAAACCGTGACGCCCCCGCAGCCGCGCGCATTCCGCCGGTCAGGCGAGACCGGGACCCCGCACCGGGATGCTGGTGAACGTCGGCGCCGGAGCGGGCTCGGTGAAGAAGTCGTTGCCCTTGTCGTCGACGACGACGAACGCGGGGAAGTCCTCGACCTCGATCCTCCAGACCGCTTCCATGCCGAGCTCCTCGTACTCGACGACCTCGACCTTCTTGATGCAGTCCTGTGCCAGCCGGGCCGCCGGCCCGCCGATCGAACCGAGGTAGAAACCGCCGTGCGCGTCGCACGCGTCCGTGACCTGCTTGGACCGGTTGCCCTTGGCGAGCATCACCTTGGAGCCGCCGGCCGCCTGGAACTGTGCGACATAGCTGTCCATGCGCCCGGCCGTCGTCGGGCCGAAGGAACCGGAGGCGTACCCCTCGGGCGTCTTCGCCGGACCGGCGTAGTACACCGGGTGGTCCTTCAGGTACTGCGGCATCTCCTCGCCCGCGTCCAGCCGCTCCTTGATCTTGGCGTGCGCGATGTCGCGCGCCACCACCAGCGGGCCGGTCAGCGAGAGCCGGGTCTTGACCGGGTACTTGGTCAGCTCGGCGAGGATGTCGTCCATCGGCCGGTTCAGGTCGATCCGGACGACGTCGCCCGCCTCGTCCAGGTGCTCGTCCGTGGTGTCCGGCAGGAAGCGCGCCGGGTCCTTCTCCAACTGCTCCAGGAAGACACCCTCGGCGGTGATCTTCGCGGTGGCCTGGCGGTCCGCCGAGCAGGACACGGCGATCGCGACGGGAAGCGAGGCGCCGTGCCGGGGCAGACGGACCACACGCACGTCGTGGCAGAAGTACTTGCCGCCGAACTGGGCGCCGATCCCGATCTTCTGCGTCAGCTCGAAGACCTTCTCCTCCAGCTCCTTGTCGCGGAAGCCGTGACCGGTCGGGGAGCCCTCGGCGGGCAGCTCGTCCAGGTAGTGCGCGGAGGCGTACTTCGCGGTCTTCAGCGCGAACTCGGCCGACGTGCCGCCGACCACGATCGCCAGGTGGTACGGCGGGCAGGCCGCGGTGCCCAGCGAACGGATCTTCTCCTCCAGGAACTTCATCATGGAGGCCTCGTTCAGGACGGCCTTCGTCTCCTGGAAGAGGAACGACTTGTTGGCCGAACCGCCGCCCTTCGCCATGAAGAGGAACTTGTACGCGCCGCCGTCGGTCGCGTACAGCTCGATCTGCGCCGGGAGGTTCGATCCGGTGTTCTTCTCCTCCCACATGGTGAGCGGAGCCATCTGCGAGTAGCGCAGGTTGAGCTTGGTGTACGCGTCGAAGATGCCGTGCGACAAAGCCTCCTCGTCACCACCCGAAGTCAGCACGTTCTGGCCGCGCTTGCCCATCACGATCGCGGTTCCGGTGTCCTGGCACATCGGGAGGACGCCCGCGGCAGCGATGTTCGCGTTCTTCAGCAGGTCGAGCGCGACGAACTTGTCGTTGGACGACGCCTCGGGGTCGTCGACGATCCGCCGCAGCTGGGCCAGGTGCGCGGGGCGCAGGTAGTGCGAGATGTCGTGCATCGCCTCGGCGGCCAGCGTGCGCAGGGCCTCCGGTTCGACCTTGAGGAACGTACGGCCGTCGGCCTCGAAGGTCGAGACGCCCTCGGCGGTCACCAGCCGGTACGGCGTGGTGTCCTCTCCCAGGGGGAGCAGATCGGAGTACGCAAACTCTGGCATTACGGCCATTCCTCACTCGGCGACAGCGGCTGGCCTCCCTTGGACAGCGCATCCACCAGGGTAGAACGTCGTGAGGGCGCCGAAGCTGTGAGGTAAGGCTCAGTCCGACGCGCACGGCGCCCCCGCCGCGCACCACCCGGCCCGGCCCGTGAGGGGCTGTCCCGCTCCGTCCGCACCGGCTCCGCGCGGGCCGCTCCGTCCCGGCGGCCGCTCTCACGCCGCAGGCGCCCGAGTGGGCCCGATCGAGGGCGATTCCCTGCCCTGCGAGGGGCGGCGCCGCACGCCGTGGACCGATCCGCGAGGGGCGGCGGGGCGGGAACCGGGGCCCGCGGTCCGGATCGCGCCGGGCTCCGGAGGGGAAAGACCCTAGTCGCGATCTATCGCGTTTGGGTACGCTGGGCCGGTGGACCTCGAAAAGCACCCCCAGCAGTCGGCCGCCCCGGCGGAGCAGCCCGCGCCCGTCGGCATCCGCGCCTCCGACGCGGACCGTGACCGGATCGCGGACATCCTGCGCGACGGCATGGCCGAGGGCCGGCTGACCGCCGAGGAGCACGCCGAGCGGGTCGACGCGGTCTACCGGGCCAGGACCGTCGGTGAACTCGAACCGCTCGTACGGGATCTGCCGGTCCCCGGCGGCGCCCCTCGCCCGTCACCTGCCGCGCCGTACGGGCCCGGCTCCGAGAACCCCGCGGGCCCCGCCGACAACCTGGTGGCGATCTTCAGCAGCTCCACCCGGAGGGGTCGTTGGCGGGTCGGCGGACGCACGAACGCCTTCTCGCTCTTCGGCAGCGTGGAGATCGATCTGACCGAGGCGCTTTTCGGTCAGAGGCTCACCGTCATCAACGCGACATCCATCTTCGGGAGCGTCGACATCAAGGTCCCGGAGAACATCTCGCTGCGCGGCAGCGGAACGGGCGTCTTCGGAAATTTCGAAGTGGTCACGCTGGAATCCGCGGACCCGGAAGCACCAGTGGTCATCGTCAACGGCTATTCGCTCTTCGGCAGCGTCGAAGCGAAGCCGAAGCGCGGGAAACTGATTACGGATCTCCACAACCAGCTGCGCAAACATCTCGGCCGCTGAACCGAGGCGACCCGTGCCGCGCCGAATCCGGCCATATTCCTGATCGACCACAATTTCGCCGCCCGGAACTCAGTGCCACCCGGTGCATAGGCGCGCGCACAACGGGTAGGGACTGCTGCATCGTCTCTCGCTCGCGAAGCCGTCGTCAGGAGTAGACCGTGCTGCAACTCCCGCCTCAGCCCCGGCAGGTCGCCGCCGTCCCTTCCCAGCATGTCCCTGCTCGGGAGGATCAGGGTGGCCCCTGGCACTCGGAGGCGGTGTGCCGCCGGGACGAAGCCGGCCTGTTCTTCGCCCCGTCGAAGGAGCCGACTGCTGCCCGACTCTCCCGCGAGGAGTCCGCGAAGCGGGTCTGTGCGCGCTGTCCGGTGATGATCGAGTGCAGGGAACACGCCTTGATGCAACCCGAGCCGTACGGGGTGTGGGGCGGCCTCACCGCCGCCGAACGCCGTGTGGTGCTCGCCCGCCGCAGACGCCGCGAGGTGGAGCTCAAGACCGCCGCCCCGACCGGACACATCGCCGCCGCCGGCTGACCGGCCGGCTTCGCCGGGACCGCGCGGAGCGACCCCGCCGGGACCGGGACGGCCACCACCCCTGCCGATGGGCCGGGACGCGCTCCCGCGGACGGCGGGGGGCATGCCCCGCCGACGCGAAGAGGCGCCCCCACCGCACAGGGGGGCGCCTCTTCGCGTTCTTCCGGCCGGTCCGGGTCCGCTCGCGCGGGTCCGTGCGGCCTACTTGGCGCGGTCGAAGTCGATCGCGCTGTACGCGCGCAGCTTCGACAGCCGGTGGGTCGAGTCGATCTTGCGGATCGTGCCGGACTTCGAGCGCATGACGATCGACTCGGTGGTCGCCGTCTCGCTGCGGTACCGCACGCCGCGCATCAGTTCACCGTCGGTGATGCCGGTCGCGACGAAGAACACGTTGTCCCCGCTGACCAGGTCGTCCGTGGACAGCACCCGGTCCAGGTCGTGGCCGGCGTCCAGGGCGCGCTGCCGCTCCGCCTCGTCCTTCGGCCAGAGCTTGCCCTGGATGACACCGCCGAGGCACTTTATGGCGCACGCCGAGATGATGCCCTCGGGGGTGCCGCCGATGCCCATCAGCAGATCCACCCCGGTGCCCTCGCGGGCGGCCATGATCGAGCCGGCCACATCACCGTCGGTGATGAACTTGATGCGGGCGCCGGTCTCCCGGATCTCCTTGACGATGCCTTCGTGGCGCGGCCGGTCCAGGACGACGACGGTGACGTCCTCGGGGGTGGAGTTCTTCGCCTTCGCGACCCGGCGGATGTTCACCGACACCGGCGCGTTGATGTCGACGAAGTCGGCGGCCTCGGGGCCGGTGACCAGCTTGTCCATGTAGAAGACCGCGGACGGGTCGAACATGGTGCCGCGGTCCGCGGCGGCCAGCACGGCGATCGCGTTCGGCATGCCCTTGGCGTTCAGGGTCGTGCCGTCGATCGGGTCCACGGCGATGTCGACCTCGGGACCGGTGCCGTCACCGACCCGCTCGCCGTTGAACAGCATCGGGGCCTCGTCCTTCTCGCCCTCACCGATGACGACGACGCCGTTCATCGAGACGGTGGAGACGAGGGTCCGCATGGCCTTCACTGCGGCGCCGTCGGCGCCGATCTTGTCGCCGCGGCCGACCCACCGCCCGGCGGCCATGGCGGCGGCCTCGGTGACCCGGACCAGCTCCAGGGCCAGGTTGCGGTCGGGGGCCTCCGGAGAGACCTCTAGCTGGGACGGCAGATGATGCTCGGACATCGGAGCGCACCTTTCTGTACGACGACGACCGGAAGAGGGTGCTGTGACTCTATCGCCAGACCGACAAAATGAGCAGGCCGGGTCACGTTTGAGCGGATGACAGGGCGGTCACTCCTTCCTCCTGCCCCTCGGTCGGGCCCGCCGGACGTGATGCGACCATGGGACCGTGGCAAGCAAGCGAGGCAAGCAGACGGTGCGGGACATGTTCCTGTCGATGGCGGTCATCTCGGCCATCGCGGGACTCGTCTACATTTTCGTACCGCACGACGACAAGGCCAACCCGGTCAAGGCGGTCGACTACCGGGTGGAGCTTCTGACGGCCCGGCGCGCCGCGCCGTACCCGGTGGCCGCTCCGGCCGGACTCTCCGCGCGGTGGAAGCCGACCTCGGTCAGTTACGAGAGCCAGGCGGGGGCCGGCTGGCACCTGGGCTTCCTCGACCCCGACGGCAAGTACGTCGCGGTGGAGCAGTCGACGTCATCGGCGAAGAAGTATGTGTCCGAGGTCAGCCAGGACGCGAGGGACACCGGACGCACGCAGCAGGTCGCCGGCGAGACGTGGCAGCAGTGGAAGGGCCCGAAGTACGACGCCCTGGTGCGCCGCGACAAGGGTTCCACCACGGTCGTCACCGGATCGGCGTCGCCGGAGCGGCTGGCGGAGATGGCCGCCGCGCTCAAGACGTCCTGAGACGGCAGTCGTCCGGCCGGTGCCGGCGCCGGCGCACGGCGAAGGGCCCGGGAGCACGTGCTCCC
>NZ_JBHVWN010000024.1:0-99783 GCF_042882275.1 Streptomyces sp. NPDC058231
GGCCCTCGTGGCTGATGTCGTCGACCACCCCCTCGGCGACCAGGAAGTCCGCCAGCTTGGACAGGCTCCAGGTCGAGAACGGCAGGTCGTGCTCGGTCGGCTTGGACTTCGCGATCTTCTTGATCTCACGGCGCTCCGGCAGCGTGAACGTCTTCGGCCGGCCACCGGAGTACTTCGGATACAGAGAGTCGAAGCCGTCCGTGTTGAAGTTGTGGATCACGTCCCGGACCCGGTCGTCGCTGGTGAACGACACCTCGGCGATCTTCGCCACCGGCATGCCCTGCGCAGAAAGCAGCACCATCTGGGCCCGCCGCCAGGTCACCACCGACCCGGTGCCTCTGCGGATAATCCGCAGCAGCCGCCGCCCCTCATCGTCATCGATCTCTCGGACACGCACTCGTTCTGCCACCCGGACAGAATGACGCCCACGCGCCGTCCACCACAGCACCCGGACGGCGCGTCACATCACAACAGGGCAAACGTTGCCTGATCCGGCACTAGTCTTCCGCGCTGTCGTCGTCGATCCCGAGGCCCGGGAGCAGCCCCGGGAGCAGCGGGGGCAGCGTGACGTCCGGGGTGGGCGTGGTGGTGCCCCTGCCCGACGCGGATGGCGGAGTGTTCTCTGACGGGGTGTCCAGGAGGTCGTCCGGGTCGCCCGGGAGCAGGTCGTCGGACGGGGTGGAGACGGAGTCGGACGGGTCCGGTGTGCCGCTGCTGCCGTCCTGGCCCGATGAGGTCCCGGAGGACGAGGGGGACGGGTCGTCCGAATCGGATGAGCCGTCGGGCTGCGGTGACGACCCCGACTGCTGTGAATCGGCGCTCCGGTCCGGCGTGCGGGGGAAGAGCGACTGCAGCGGTGCGACCTCTTCGTCTATGGCTTCGAAGACCGAGCTGACCTCGTCCCCGATGTCCGTCAGCTGGACCGGCAGCCGGTCGCGCAGGCTGCTCCAGCTCTCGCGGTGGGAGCGGGAGAAGGAGTCCAGGGTCTGGATGGGGCCGAGGGTCCCGTCGCGCTCGTACGCGGAGTGGAGCAGGCGGTGGCCCTCGGTGGCGTCGTGCGTCATGCCGCCCAGGGTGCGTCTGATCTCGCCGAGTGATTCGTGGTCCAGATCGCCCGTGCGGCCGCGCTCCATCAGTCTGCGGGCCTCGCTCAGACGGGTCGATGCCTGGTCGAGGTACACCTCGCCGCGGTCGGCATCGCCGTCGGCCATACCGAGATGGATGTCCTCCATGCCGCGCTTCAGTCCGTACAGCGAATCACCCGGCAGGGCGTCGGAACTGGCAGCGGCGACTCCGCCGAAGGCACCCGCGGCCACACCGACGGTGAGCCCGCCGGCGGCGAGGCCCTTCGTCCAGCGGGAGCGGGGGCGCAGTCTCCGGAGCGGGGAGGCCCGGTGGGCCCCCTTTCTCCGTTGTTCGGGCACCGTAGGGCCCGTGGATGCGCCGCCCTCGGCAAACATGGCCTCCATGGCGGCGACGAGCTGGGCTCGCTGCACCATCTTGACCTCGGGATCCATCTCCGGTCTCGGCAGCTCACCGAGGCCGTTCGCCAGGGCCAACAGCGTTCCGTGGTCGGCCGGTTCGGCCGGTTCCTCGGGCTGTACGGCCGCCGCACCCTGGAGCTCCTGCTCCTCCAGGGCCTGGGCGAAGGCGTTCGCCCGCCGGTGTGCCGAAACGTTTGCGATCACTGGCGGCACCTCCTCTCGTCATGACGGTCGACTCCCCTGGGGGTCCGGAAGGTTGCACACCTTGAGCGCTTCCACTCGGATGAGTGAGTGTCGGCGGACATGGAGTGACGACAGGGGGCCTGCAACCGGCACAACGAGTGGCGCGGCACTTGGGTTACGCGCGAAGGATGATCCGACCAGTGCGTGACGGGCCTGTCACCGAGCGCGTTCACGGGGTATGTCGTTCGGTGATTCAGCGGGCATCATCCGGCAGGAGCCGGGCGAGAGTGCGCACGGCGCGATACTGCAGAGTTTTGATCGCGCCCTCGTTCTTGCCCATCACACGGGCCGTCTCGGCGACCGAGAGGCCCTGCAGGAAGCGCAGGGTCACGCACTCCTGCTGCTGGGGGTTGAGTCGGCGCACGGCTTGCAGCAGTGCGGCGTTGGAGAGGGACTCCAGGACGGAGTCCTCGGGGCTGCGCTCGACCTCGTTGGCGTCGAGCATTTCGCCGGTGGTCACTTCCAGTCGGAACCGGCTGGACTTGAAGTGGTCGGCGACCAGGTTGCGGGCGATGGTGACCAGCCAGGCGCCGAAGTCGCGGCCCTGCCAGGTGAACGTGGAGATGCGCCGCAGGGCGCGCAGGAAGGTCTCACTGGTGAGGTCCTCCGCTGTCGCCTTGCCGCCCACCCGGTAGTAGATGTATCGGTAGACGGTGTCGCTGTACTGGTCGTAGAGACGGCCGAAGGCGTCAGCCTCACCGGCCTGTGCGCGCTCGACGAGATCCATCATGCGCGCGCTGTCGCTGTCGGCGGTGGGCCGACGAACGGTGGACGTGGTCGTTGCGCCGCGGTTGCTGCGTCTTCCGACCGCCGCACCGCGTTCGGCCAGGGCGTAGCAAGGGCCGACAGGCGCAGGGGTGGCAAAGGCGGGTACGGCGTACGCGGTGGGGACGAAGCCGCGCAAGCGGTCGGCGACCGTTGCGCGCAGCGTAGCCAGGCCCGAGGCGTCAACCCCGACGTGTGGGTACACGGGACTCCCAGAGGCAGAGCTTCCATCACGTGCAGTGCAGAACCGTCACTCGTCGTAGTGAGTGGTGGGTTCCGGAATGCGTCTGAGGAGAATAACGCTTCGTACAGGCAGTGCTACACCCAGTTGCTCAAATCATCGATTACGTCGCTTCTGTAGCGACTAAACGACGTATCAAGTAGCACATCGTGACCGTTTATTGATCGGATTACTTCGCCATCTGGCTGCGGGCGCGACGGGTTGTGGTCGGGTGCGCGCAATCCGACTGGCGGGGGCTGTCCGCGGGTAAGAGGTCCCGATTGGCGGCAGGCAGCCGGGCGTGGCCCGGCCCCGTCGGGGCCGGGCCAGGAGGTGGACGGGCCGGCCGGGCGGCCCGTCATCGGGGTGACGGGCCCGGCGGCGTGACGCTCCGACGCGCAGGGCCGGTCGGCGGCGGTGGGTCAGCGGCGGCGGCGGTGCAGGGCGACGGCGGCCGCCGTCCCGCCGGCCAGGGCGCCGACGCCGGCCGCGGCCGGAATGCCGACCTTGGCGGCCTTGCGACCCGTCCGGTAGTCGCGCAGCCGCCAGTCGAGGGCCCGGGCGTGCTTGCGGAGCTTGGTGTCCGGGTTGATCGCGTAGGGGTGGCCGACCAGGGACAGCATCGGGATGTCGTTGTGCGAGTCGCTGTAGGCGGCGCAGCGGGCCAGGTCCAGGCCCTCGGCGGAGGCCAGGGCGCGGACCGCCTCGGCCTTTGCGGGCCCGTGCAGCGGCTCGCCGACCAGTCGGCCGGTGTAGACGCCGTCGACGGACTCGGCGACGGTGCCGAGCGCGCCGGTCAGGCCGAGGCGCCGGGCGATGATCGTCGCGGTCTCCACCGGCGCGGCGGTGACCAGCCAGACCTTCTGCCCGGCGTCGAGGTGGGCCTGGGCGAGGGCGCGGGTGCCGGGCCAGATGCGGTCGGCCATGTACTCGTCGTAGATCTCCTCGCCGATGGACATCAGCTCGGAGACGCGGTGCCCCTTGACGATGGACAGGGCGCTGTCGCGGGCGTCCTGCATGTGCTCGGGGTCCTCGACGCCGGCCAGTCTGAACCAGGCCTGCTGCCAGGCGAACCGGGTCAGTTCGCGGCGTTCGAAGAACTTCCGTTTGTAGAGGCCTCGGCCGAAGTGGAAGATCGCCGCGCCCTGCATCACGGTG
Source organism: Streptomyces sp. NPDC058231 (assembly GCF_042882275.1). Lineage (NCBI taxonomy): Bacteria > Bacillati > Actinomycetota > Actinomycetes > Kitasatosporales > Streptomycetaceae > Streptomyces > Streptomyces sp. NPDC058231. The sequence continues at coordinate 3,871 of NZ_JBHVWN010000024.1, forward strand.
TTGTCCAGGTCGAAGAAGGCGGCGGCGCGGTCGTCGCCGACGACCGGGAAATCGGGTTCCGGTTCCTCGGCGGCCGCGGGGCGCGCGCCGACGGATCGTCCGGTGGGCTGGTCTGCGGGCTGTTCGGCGGGGATCGACGACTTCCGCGCTGCCTCGGCTGCTGCCTCGCCTGCCAGCACGCTCCGTGCTGTCGCGGAACGCCTACGGGGTGTGAGCCATCCAAGTGCGGCCATGTCGTGAGCATAGCCAGTCCGTTCGGCCGTTCCCGACCTGCCGGGATGCGGTGGCGTGAACTCTCGGGGGCCGAATTGTTAAACGGGCGATTCCGGGCGTACCGGATCGGCTCGGGAAACCGTGGGCGGGCGGCGCAGAATGAAGGCATGAGTGCCTTGCTGCGTCGTAGGAAGAAGAACCCCGCGGACCGGGTGGTGACCCTTGTGGGCAAGCCCGGCTGTCACCTCTGTGACGACGCGAGACTGGTGGTGCGGGAGGTCTGTGCGGAGACCGGCGCGTCCTGGGAGGAGAAGGACATCACCCAGGACGAGGAGCTGCACCGGGCGTACTGGGAGCAGATTCCGGTGGTCCTCATCGATGACGAACAGCACACGTTCTGGCGGGTGGACCCGGCGAGACTGCGCAGCGCTCTGCTTTCCTGACAAACCCGGTTACCATCATGGGCGTTTTGAGTGGTCTCGGGGGTGTAGTCGTGAGGAGTGTGTACCGCCTTGCCCCCTTCGGGCCTGCAACGGGCTGATGCGATCCATGGTTCCGGGATCGCACGACGGATGCGCGTGACCCCGGTCACTTTGACCGGACAAAACGGACACCATCTTTGTGCACGCGTTCACAAAGACATAGCCTGCATTCGACGGGGCGGTCTTGGAACATACGGCCGCCTGCAGCCCCGCTCATCCCGCAGGAGCACCGTGGCAACTGGCCGAACTCACCGACCGGCGACCCGTAGCCGAGGAATTCCCGAGGCCACCGTCGCCCGGCTTCCGCTGTATCTCCGCGCACTGACCGCGCTCTCCGAGCGTTCGGTCCCCACGGTCTCCTCCGAGGAGCTCGCCGCGGCGGCGGGGGTCAATTCCGCCAAGCTGCGCAAGGACTTCAGCTACCTCGGGTCGTACGGAACGCGCGGGGTCGGGTACGACGTCGAGTATCTCGTCTACCAGATCTCCCGTGAGCTCGGGCTCACCCAGGACTGGCCGGTCGTCATCGTCGGTATCGGTAATCTCGGCGCCGCGCTCGCCAACTACGGCGGCTTCGCCTCCCGTGGTTTCCGGGTCGCCGCGCTGATCGACGCCGACCCCGCGATGGCCGGTACGCCCGTCGCCGGGATCCCCGTCCAGCACGCCGACGAGCTGGAGAAGATCGTCAGCGACAACGGAGTGTCGATCGGTGTCATCTCGACCCCGGCCGGCGCCGCGCAGCAGGTCTGCGACCGGCTCGTGGCCGCGGGCGTCACCTCCATCCTGAACTTCGCGCCGACGGTGCTCTCCGTGCCCGACGGTGTGGACGTCCGCAAGGTCGACCTCTCGATCGAGCTCCAGATCCTCGCCTTCCACGAGCAGCGCAAGGCCGGCGAGGAAGCCGCCGTCGGAGACGTCGCCGACCAGGCCGCGCCGCCCGTGCGCGCCGCCACCAGCAGCGGCCGGAAGGGACCCGACGGGGACATGCCCGCCGTGATGCCGGCATGAGTCTCCTTGTCGTGGGGCTGAGCCACCGCAGCGCCCCGGTCTCCGTACTGGAGCGGGCGTCGCTGGCCGCCGAGACGCAGGGCAAGCTGCTGCAGGACACCCTGGCAGCCGAGCCCGCCACCGAGGCCGCCGTCCTGGCCACCTGCAACCGCATCGAGCTGTACGCCGACGTGGACAAGTTCCACGCGGGCGTCGCCGAGCTGTCCACGCTCCTCGCGCAGCACAGCGGGGTCGGGCTGGACGAGCTCACTCCGTATCTCTATGTGCACTACGAGGACCGGGCCGTCCACCATCTCTTCTCGGTGGCGTGCGGACTTGACTCGATGGTCGTCGGCGAGGGGCAGATCCTCGGCCAGATCAAGGACGCGCTGGCGCTGGGGCAGGAGCTCCACACCGCGGGCCGGCTGCTGAACGACCTGTTCCAGCAGGCGCTGCGGGTGGGTAAGCGTGCCCACAGTGAGACCGGGATCGACCGGGCCGGGCAGTCGCTCGTCACCTTCGGCCTGGAGCAGCTCGCCGACGGCGGCGAGATCGCCGTCTGGGCGAAGGGCAAGCGCGCGCTGGTGATCGGCGCCGGTTCGATGTCGTCGCTGTCCGCCGCCACGCTGGCGCGCGCCGGTGTCGCCGAGGTCGTCGTCGCCAACCGGACCAGGGCCCGCGCCGAGCGGCTCGTCGAGATCCTCAACCAGCCCGGCGGCACGGGAACGGTTGCCCGCGCCGTGGAGATGGCCGCGGTCTCCGACGAACTGACACGTGCCGACGTGGTCGTCTCCTGCACCGGTGCGACGGGTCTCGTGCTGACCGCCGAGGCCGTCGCCGGAGCGCTCGGCCTGCCGTTCGACGCGGCCGTGGCCGCAGCCCCGGCGCCTGCCGCGCCCGCTGCCGACCTGGACCAGCATGCGGCGTGGGTGGAGAACGGTTCCGCCACCATGACCGCGCAGACGCAGACCGTCCGCCGGGCCACCGTGCCCGCGCAGTCCACCGGACCGGTCCGGCTCGCCCTGCTCGACCTCGCGATGCCGCGCGACATCGACGGTGCGGCGACGCGCCTCGACGGCGTGCGCCTGGTCGACATCGAGTCGCTTGCCGAGGCGTCGGCGGACGCCCCGATGGCCGCCGATGTGGACCAGGTGCGCACCATCGTCTCCGACGAGGTCGCCGCGTTCGGCGCCGCTCAGCGTGCCGCCCACATCACCCCGACGGTCGTCGCCCTGCGCACCATGGCCGCCGATGTGGTGGCCGGGGAGATCGCACGGCTCGACGGGCGTCTTCCCGACCTGGACGAGAAGCAGCGCGCCGAGATCACGCAGACCGTGCGCCGCGTCGTCGACAAGCTCCTGCACGCGCCCACCGTGCGGGTCAAGCAGCTCGCCAGCGAGCCCGGCGGTGCCGGGTACGCCGACGCCCTGCGAGAACTCTTCGACCTCGACCCGCAGACGGTCGCCGCCGTCTCCCGGGCAGACCTGAACGACCCGAATCGAGGGCGGTCATGACCGACAACTCACCCCAGCGCGCGCAGACCGACGCGCCGCTCCGGCTGGGCACCCGGCGCAGCAAGCTCGCCATGGCGCAGTCCGGCCTCGTCGCCGACGCGGTCAGCGAGGTGACCGGTCGAGCCGTCGAGCTCGTCGAGGTCACCACGTACGGAGACACCTCCAAGGAGCATCTCGCGCAGATCGGCGGCACGGGCGTGTTCGTCGCGGCGCTGCGCGAGGCGCTGCTGCGAGGCGAGGTGGACTTCGCCGTCCACTCGCTCAAGGATCTGCCGACCGCGCAGCCCGAGGGCCTCGTGCTGGCCGCCGTACCGCAGCGCGAGGACCCGCGCGACGTGCTGGTGGCCCGGGACGGGCTGGCCTTCGAGCAGCTGCCGTCCGGTGCCCGCATAGGCACCGGCTCGCCGCGCCGCATGGCCCAGCTCAACGCGTACGCCCGCAGTCACGGCCTCGACATCGAGACCGTGCCGATCCGCGGCAACGTCGACACGCGTATCGGATTTGTACGAAGCGGTGAACTGGACGCGGTGGTTCTCGCCGCGGCCGGGCTCAGCCGCCTCGGCCGGACCGGTGAGGTGACCGACTTCCTGCCGGTCGACACCGTTCTGCCCGCTCCCGGCCAGGGAGCACTGGCGATCGAATGCGCTGCAACCAGCGCGGACCTCGCCGCCGCGCTCGCCGAGCTCGACGATCCGTACACCCGGATCGCCGTGACCGCCGAGCGTGCCCTGCTCGCCGCCCTGGAGGCCGGCTGTTCCGCACCCGTGGGTGCGCTGGCCGACCTCCTGGTCGACGGGCAGGCTGTCAACGAACTGCGCCTGCGCGGTGTCGTCGGATACACCGACGGTTCCTCGCTGGTACAGATGTCCACCACCGGTCCCGTCCCCACGTCGCTCGACGACGCGGCGGCCCTCGGTCGCGAGCTCGCGGCCGAGATGCTCGCCAAGGGTGCGGCCGGTCTTATGGGGGAGCGAGCACTTTGAGCCCCACCGGCCCCGCCGCATCCGACATTCCTGTCCTGTCCGCAGGGCACGTCACCTTCCTCGGCGCCGGTCCCGGCGACCCGGGACTGCTGACTCTGCGCGCCGTCGAGGCGCTCGCGAGCGCGGACGTTCTTGTCGCCGAGCCGGACGTTCTCGGCGTCGTCCGCGGCCATGCGCGGACAGGCGTAAGCACGCCTGAACTGACCGTTGTTGACGTGTCGTCAACAACTGCCACCGTGCCCGTTCTCAGGGACGCGGCCAATCTTGTCATGGAGGCCGCGAAGGGCGGCAGGCGGGTCGTCCGTGCCGTCTCCGGGGATCCCGGTCTGGACGGCAACGCGGGCGCGGAGATGCTCGCGTGCGCCGCCGCCGGCATCCCCTTCGAGGTCGTGCCGGGAGTGGCGAACGTCGTGGGCGTGCCCGCGTACGCCGGTGTGCCGCTGCGGGACGCGCAGGGCGCCGACGTCCGGTTCGTCGATGCCCGTACCGCTTCGGACCGCTGCTGGACCGAGGTCGGCGCGAGCGATGCCACGGCGGTCGTCTCGACCACGCTGGACTCGGTGGCGGCCGCGGCGGGCGAGCTGGTCTCGGCCGGCCGCAAGCCCGACACCCCGCTGACCGTGACCGTCGCCGGTACGACGACGCGGCAGCGCACCTGGACGGCGACCCTCGGGACGATCGCCCAGGTCCTGAAGCAGGCGAAGGTGCTGCCGTCGCCGGACGGGCACCAGCCGGTCATAGCCGTGGTCGGGGAGCGCAGCTCCGCCGCCCAGCGCGACCAGCTCTCCTGGTTCGAGTCGAAGCCGCTCTTCGGCTGGAAGGTGCTCGTACCGCGGACGAAGGAGCAGGCGGCGTCGCTCTCCGACCAGTTGCGTTCCTACGGTGCGGTGCCGCACGAGGTCCCGACGATCGCCGTCGAGCCGCCGCGCACCCCGCAGCAGATGGAGCGCGCGGTCAAGGGCCTGGTCACCGGCCGCTACGAGTGGATCGCCTTCACCAGCGTCAACGCGGTCAAGGCGGTTCGTGAGAAGTTCGAGGAGTACGGGCTCGACGCCCGTGCCTTCGCCGGGATCAAGGTCGCCGCGGTCGGCGAGCAGACTGCCGCCGCGCTGATCGATTTCGGTGTGAAGCCGGACCTGGTGCCGTCGGGCGAGCAGTCCGCGGCCGGTCTGCTGGAGGACTGGCCGCCGTACGACCCGGTCTTCGACCCGATCGACCGTGTCTTCCTGCCGCGCGCCGACATCGCCACCGAGACGCTGGTCGCCGGGCTGATCGAGCTGGGCTGGGAGGTCGACGACGTCACCGCGTACCGCACGGTCCGCGCCTCGCCGCCGCCGTCCGACACGCGTGAGGCCATCAAGGGCGGCGGGTTCGACGCGGTGCTCTTCACCTCGTCGTCGACCGTCCGGAACCTGGTCGGTATCGCGGGCAAGCCGCACAACGTGACCGTCATCGCGTGCATCGGCCCGGCCACGGCGAAGACCGCCGAGGAGCACGGTCTGCGGGTCGACGTCCTGTCGCCGGAGCCTTCGGTGCACAAGCTGGCCGAGGCGCTCGCCGACTTCGGCGCGCAGCGCCGGGAGGCGGCGAAGGAGGCCGGCGACCCGGTGACCCGGCCGAGCGAGCGGCGTCCGGGCGCGCGCAGGCGTCGTACGACGACCTGATCGGCCCGTCCGGGAACTGTTCATGGGTTGGGGGTCCGGCTGCTTCGGCGGCCGGGCCCCTGCCGTTTCCCCTGCTCGTACCCGTGGCCTTTTTCCCGGCACAGGTGTCGGTAAGACGGTGATGTGTACGGGTCTATCGTCGAAGGATGACTGTGTACGGAAACTTCCCCGGCTCCCGCCCCCGGCGGCTGCGGACGACCCCGGCGATGCGACGGATGGTCGCCGAGACACGGCTCGCCCCGTCGAACCTGATCCTGCCCGCGTTCGTGCGCGAGGACATCGACGCGCCCGTCGCGATCTCGGCCATGCCCGGTGTCCAGCAGCACACCCTGGACACCCTGCGGAAGGCCGCCGTCGACGCGGTCTCGGCCGGTGTCTCCGGGATCATGCTGTTCGGTGTCCCGGCGGACGAGAAGAAGGACGCCTGGGGGACGGCGGGCACCGACCCGGACGGGATTCTCCAGGTCGGGCTGCGTGCGGTGCGCGAGGAGGTCGGTGACGACCTCGTCGTCATGTCGGACCTGTGCCTGGACGAGTACACGGACCACGGGCACTGCGGTGTCCTGACCGACGACGGCCGGGTCGACAACGACGCGACGCTCGAACGGTACGCAGAGATGGCCCAGGTCCAGGCCGACGCGGGCGCCCATGTGGTCGGCCCCAGCGGCATGATGGACGGACAGGTCGGCGTCATCCGTGACGCGCTCGACCAGACCGGCCACGAGGACGTGTCGATCCTCGCCTACACGGTGAAGTACTCGTCCGCGTTCTACGGCCCGTTCCGGGAGGCGGTCGGCTCCTCGCTCAAGGGCGACCGCAAGACGTACCAGCAGGACCCGGCGAACGTCCGCGAGTCGCTGCGCGAGCTGGCCCTCGACCTCGAAGAGGGCGCGGACATGGTCATGGTCAAGCCGGCCGGACCCTATCTGGACGTTCTGGCGAAGGTCGCCGACTCGGTGGACGTGCCGGTCGCCGCGTACCAGATCAGCGGCGAGTACGCGATGATCGAGGCGGCCGCCGAGAAGGGCTGGATCGACCGTGACGCGGCGATCATGGAGAGCCTGACCGGGATCCGGCGCGCGGGCGCGCAGATGATCCTGACGTACTGGGCGACGGAGGTCGCCGAGCGGCTGCGTCGTTCGTGACGGCGGATGCCTGGAACCCGCGCCGCCTCAGGCCGCGGGTTCCAGGCCCCAGGCCGTGAGGATGCGGACCGCCTCGTGGCCCAGCGCGGCGTCCTCGGACAGCCGGTGCAGTACTTCGATCCGCTTGTCGCTGGGGCCCGCCTCGTTGAGCGCCGCCAGGGCGTTGTCGCGTACGAGCCGGTCGAAGTCGTCCATGACGGCGGCGGCCAGTACTTCGTGCACCTCGGGATCGTCGGCGTAGGGACCGAGCGCCATGGCCGCGTACTGACGGACCAGGTCCTCGTCGGGGCCGCGGAGCACCGCCAGCAGTGCCTGGCCGGCGCGGAGCCGGGACCCTGCGTCGGCCGGGGGCCGCAGGCGGAGCGCCTTGGTGGCCTCGACCCTGGCGAGCTCGTACTCCTCGGCGTCGGCGGTCACCGACGTGAGGAAGGGCACGACCACCGGATGGTCGGGCCGGTCCGCGAGCATGTCGCCGATGGTGGCGACGAGTTCGCGTTTCTGGTCGCTTTCGGCAGGCAGTGCGCGGAACTGCTCGATGAGGCTGTCTGTCCGGTCCATGATGTGTGCGCTTCCCCGTGCGCGGGTGATGCATGCCTCGTCGGAAGCGGCCGCCTCCCGGCGGCGGCAGGCCGAAGGGTGCGCACGGCGCGTCCTCAGTCCCACCAGAACGACCACGACTCCCCGCCCAGCACGTACCGGTCGGCGTAGGCGCGCAGGGTGGCCGGGGTGTTGTGGGCGATGTTGTCCGGGCAGAAGGCGAGGTGTTCGGCGGCGACCGCCACCGCCTCGTCGGCGGTTGCCGGCGGCGCGGCCACCGAGACGGTCAAGTGGTCGAAGCCGAGTGCCACGACCCGTATGCCGAAGCGGTCCTCCCAGGACCGGAGCACCGCGCAGAGCCGTGCCGCGTCGGTCTCGTGATTGAGCGGGCCCGTCCATCCCATCGCCGCGGGTATGTCCGCGCTGCGGCGGGCGGGTACCAGGGCCGCGCGGGCCCCCGGCATCCTGCTGTCCTCGGCGGTGAGCCGGGCGGCGATCTCGGCGGCCCGTTCCTCCGCGTCGGCGGGGTCGCTCACGGACGGGGTGGGTGCGAGGCCCGGCCACTCCGGGCCGAAGGGGCCGATCGCGGCGCCTTCGGGCTCGTCCTCCACGTACACCTCCCAGAGCTCGGCCAGCACCTCTTCGGCGTCGTGGTCGCCCGGGTACGACGTCGTACCGGGATCGAGCTCCCACTTCTCGGGCCACTCACCGCGTACGCCGGAGTCCAGCAGTACGGGGAGCAGCCCGACCGCCCTGCCTTCGGCGAGCAGGCGCGGCCAGGTGTCCGGGGTCGCGGGCCTGTCCGCGTACCAGAGCAGTGGTTCGTGCCACGGGCCGTCGTGCGTCGCGTCGACCGTTGTGCCGGGCGGGAGTCGGAGCCCGGAGGTGGCCAGGGACGGAAGCGGGTTCGGGAGCGTCGCCATGACCGCGACTCTAGACGCGGTCACTGACAGCGGTGGGGCACGGTCGGCCTCCGCGCCCGCCTCCGGCCGCCCTTGGGGGCGGGTACTCGGCGACCGCCCCGGTGTCCGGGTGGACTACGGGTGGGCGTGGACGACGGCGAACGCGGTGCGCGCCGTGGTGCCGTCGGGCATCGGCGCGTCCGCGGTGACATGGCCGAGTGCCTGGCCCTCGGTGTCCTGGCCGGGCTGGAGAACGCGGTTGATGTGGATGATCAGGAGGCGTCCGTCGGATGCCGTCTCCACCAATAGGTCCGTACCGTCGGGGTCATCGCTCACGGTCGTGGAGGCGATCGCCGTCGTGACGCCGGACTCCGCGAACCAACCGCTGACGGAAGTGTCGGGGGTATCGCTCGTGCTCTGCATCTGCGGCTCTGCCTCGCCGACGATCAGCGCGAACAACTGGGCGACGAGAACCGGGTCTCGCGTCCCGTCGTACACAAACCGCTGCCCCAGCACCCCGTGCTCGGTGGTGCCGATGAGCGCTTCGTCGGCACCCACGATCGGTGCGCCGCGATAACTGAACGGCACCTGGTATGTGACTGGTTGGTCCCCCGACGTGTCGGTGACCGCCATGAACTCGATCCCCACCTCGCCCTTCGGGTCGTCCAGCCGGAATCCGCCGGACTTCACCAGCTCGGGCTGTTCCCTGCCGCGGTACCAGGGCTGCACGGGCAGCCAGGTGGCGAGGAGTTCCAGCTTGGTGGGCGTCAGAGTGGTGTGGTGGATGAAAGCCATGGCGGTGGTACCCCTCCCGTGGGTTCGGACGAGTCGGCCGGCCTGCCGCGAAGCCGGCGGGGGCTGAGCGGCAGGTACCGGCAGGCCCTTCGTTCTCCCGGTGGAGGGCCTGCGATCGCAGCATCGCATACCGCCCGAGGAGCCGGGCAAGGTTGTGTGGTGCAAGTTCGGTCAGGGCTGATCGGGTCGGGCGAACTCGACGGCCTCGCGTACGTCCTCGTCCGGATCCTCGGCGAGGCGCCGGAGCAGCGCGTCGACGCCGGGTGTCCGCCAGCGGGCCACGGCCTCGACCAGCGCCGTCCGGACCGTGGCGTCGGGATGGTCGGCCAGGTGGGCCAGTTGGGCCACCGGGCCCCGTCGGCGCATGCCCAGCCAGTGCAGGGCCGCGCACAACTGCGCCGCATCACCGGGGTCACCGGCCTCGACGATCCGTTTCAGGAGGACCGGAGTCGCGGGCGCCGGGCCGTCGAGCGGGTGCGGCCGGCGGCGGCGCAGGCGCTGCGAGCCGTACTCGCCGCGCACTCGGCAGCCGTAACAGGTACAGGGCGGCCTGCCGTTGGAGTTCGGGAAGTAGCGCCAGCCGGTCACCTGACGGACGGTGCGCACGTGGTGGACTTCGGCCCGGGTGACGGGGCGGGGGACGAAGACCTCCCAGCCGCGCGGGTCCTCCAGGGCGGCCACCCGGTGCACGGCGTCGCTTGCCGTGGTGGCGGCATGAGCCCGGCCCGGCCGGTTGCTGTAGTGGCCGACGGTGACGGGTTCGTCGTCCGGCAGCCGGAGTTGGACGGCGACGAGTCCGCGTGGGCCGCCGTGGCGGGCGAGCTCGCGCAGCCATTGGTGGGTCAGCGTGTAGGAGGGCAGGACGGGGAAGCAGAACAGGCCCTTGCCGCCGTCGCGGTCGCGGCTGACGGCCCGTATTCCGGACTTCCGGATGCGGGCCGTGTTCGCTGCGGGTGTCAGGTGTACGAACATGGCCATGGCGCCGATCGTAGGGGAGCGGCCGGGGCGAACCCGCCCCAGGGCTCTGCAGGTTCTCACCCGTACGTCCCGGCCGTATCCCTACGATCGACGCCATGAGAGCTTCCGGAACCTTCACGGTCACCTCGTTCGTCCCGTCCGATCTGAAGCCCGTCCCCGAGGTCGCCACCGCGCTTCCGGTTGGCGTCGCGACCATCGTGAAGAGCTTCGAGGGCGAGGTCACGGGGCACTCGACGACCCTGTTCACGGCCGCCTTCGACCAGGTCACGGGCGTGGGTACGTACGTGGCCATGGAGTCCTTCGAGGGCTCGGTCGGCGGCCGCGAGGGCGCGTTCAACTTCGTGCACTCCGCCGCGACGAGCGGCAGCGACCGTGCGAACGAGTTCTTCACGATCGTGCCGTCGAGCGGTACCGGCGGACTGGCCGGGATCCGTGGAGGCGGCGGGCTGGCCGTGGACGGTGACAGCCACCGGATATGGTTCGACTTCGACTGCGACGTCGATGCCGGTCCTGCGGGCGGGGCTCAGTAGGTGAGGGCGTCGGCCATCTCGGTCTGCCAGTACGTGACGAAGCCGTTGTCACCCCAGTAGGTGTCGGCCGGCAGTGTCAGCTCGGCCGGGGCGGTGCCGGTGTCGCCCGCGGGGTTCTTCGACGAGAAGTGCACCCCGAGGCGGGTGGCCTTGTGCAGGTTCTTCTGATCGTCCTCGCCGGCCAGACCGATGGCGGCGTAGGCGGACTGGCCCGGCTGGAGTGTGACCACCGCCTGAGGCTTGCTGTCGTCGAGGATCGGGAAGACCGCCTGGGCGTCGTCGAACCGGAGCTTGGGCGCGTAGTAGGCGTAGCAGGTGCGGGAGCCCGTGTTCGTCATGGTGAGCAGCAGGTGGTTGATGGGGCGGCTCACCTTGCTGACGGTGATCTTGGTGTTCTCGCCTACGCAGGTGACGGGCGTGCTGGTTTTGGTGCTGCCTGCCTGGTCCGTGGAGCCGGTGGTGTTCTTTCCGCCGCTCTTGGCGGGGGCCGCGCTGTTCCCGGACGTGCTGCCGGTGCCGGAGTCGCTGTCGGCGTCGGTGCCGTCCTTGTCCGGCGCGGCGGTCGGGGACGAGGACTGCTTGCCCGTGGCGTCCGCCGCCGAAGCGGACGATCCCGCCTTGCCGTTGTCGCTGCTGTCGCCGTCGTCACCGCTGCATGCGGTGAGCGAGAGGGCGGCCAGGAGGGCGGTGGCGGCGAGGGCAGTGGTGCGGATGCGGTTGCTGCGCATGGTGGTGGTACTCCCCGTGAGTGTGGGCGGTCTGTGCCGTTCAGTGGTGGCAGATCAGGACCATGACGACCGTGCCGGTCACGATCACTACGCCGATGGCCAGTGCATCGATGAGCTCGATGCGTAAGAGGGTTCGCAAGCGCTTGTCCCCTGTGGTCTCTGCGGTGTGGTCACAGCTTGCGGGGAGGCAGATTTCGGCCGCAACGCCCGCCGGACCATTGGGGATGCTGGAATGCCTGCGCGTACTGTGACCTGGGCGGATTCCGTGTCCCTGGAACGGTGTTCCGGGACGGATCAGAGGGGGAGCACGTAGTGGCGACGCCAGAGGCCGAAGAATTCGCGGTCCTGCTCAAGGAACTGAAGGACCGTTCGGGGCGCAGTTACGGGGTGCTTGCCAAGAAGTTGCATGTCAGCACGTCGACGCTGCATCGGTACTGCAACGGGGACGCCGTCCCCAACGAGTACGGGGCGGTGGAGCGGTTGGCCCGCCTGTGCGGGGCCACGTCCGACGAACTCGTGGAACTGCACCGGCGGTGGATCGTCGCCGAGGCGGCGCGGCGGCGTGGGAAGCCGGAGAGCGCGGCGCCGATCTCCCCGGCGGCTCCCGGCGCCGATGCGCTGTCCCCTCCGGGGAGATCGGCGGCCCCGGTTCCTGAACCCGAGCGCCGGCACGATCCCGGACCCGAACCCGAACCCGCATCCGAACTGGCGCGCGAGCACGGACCTGTACCCGAGCCCTCAGGGGCCCGCTGGCGACGTGCATCCGCCCGTACACGCGTGCTGCTCGCGACGGCCGCCGTTGTCGCGCTCACCGTGCCCACCGTCATCGTCGCCGACCAGCTCGCCGGGGCGAGCCAGGACGCCTCCGCGGGTACCCGGGGGGCGGCGGACCCCGGGGACGACAAGAAGGCCGACACCGTGTCCGGCGCCTCGGAGAACGCCTCCACGTCGCCCGGTCCGTCGCGGCCCCCGAGCGCCTCCGTGAACACCGGGTCCACCACCCCGTCCGTACGTACCACCGCGTCGGTCCCGCACGAGTCTGGGACCAGGCCGAAGGACGGTACGGGGCGGCCGCCGACCGCCACCATCAGTTCGTACAACTGGGAGGAGCCCTGCGGTCAGTACTACTTGCTGGACCAGGGCGCCGATTACGTGCCTCCGCCGCCCGTGCCGCAGGACACCCGTGGCTGGGCCCGCGCGCTGGACGGGGTGGAGGGCGGCCGGATGCGGCTCGAACTCACGGTGCAGGGCACCTCGCAGGAAGCGGTCGTCCTGGGAGGCCTGAGCGTGCGGGTGCTGAACCGTAACGCGCCCCTGAAGCGGTCCGCGTTCTCGATGGCCGAGGGCTGCGGGAGCGGTATCGAGCCGCAGTCCTTCGACGTGGACCTGGACGACAGTCGTCCCACGCTCACCCCTGTGGCGGGGAAGCAGGGGGAACAGACCGTGCCGCCGAAGGACTTCCCGTTCCGCGTCTCCTCCAGCGATGTGGAGGTCTTCGACCTCGACGCGCATGTGGAGGGCCATGACGTCAGCTGGTACCTGGAACTGGAGTGGAGCAGCGGCGGCCGGACGGGCACCCTGCGCATCGACGACGACGGCAAGCCGTTCCGTACGAGCAGCATCGCGGGACGGCCGGAGTATCTCTACAACAGAGACCTCTCCAAGTGGGAGGCCCGCTGACGAGCGGTCACCGAGGGCTCCTCGTACTCCTCGTCGTCCCGGTGCACGATCGTGCCCCACGCCGTCATCGCGTCGACGACCGCATGTTGTGGCTCGGACCGACGCCGTCCATGACCACGGTGTGGCTCCGCTGCGGCTGCCGCTGTGGCGCGCGGGCGGCCGTCCGACGTGTCCGGGTGGGCGCTCGGCCGGCCGGAGTGACGCGGGTCCGCGGACGGACCGGGGCGGGGCCCGGCACACCGATGTGTGCCGGGCCCCGCCCCGTTTACGTCAAAAGGTGCGGTGCTCAGAGCCGCTCGGGGGTCCTGATGCCGAGCAGCGCCATGCCCTGGTGCAAGGTGCGGGCGGTCAGGTCGCAGAGGAAGAGCCGGTTCTCGACCACCTCGGCGGGGTTGTCGTCGCTCAGCACATGGCACTGGTCGTAGAACGTCGTGTATAGCGAGGCCAGCTGGTAGAGGTACGCGGCCAGCTTGTGCGGCTCGTACGTCGACGCCACCTCGGCGAGGTTCTCGCCGAACTGGTCCAGGTGCAGGCCGAGCGCCCGCTCGGCCGGGGCCAGCTCCAGCTCCGGGTGCGCGGCCGGCCGGGTCTCGCCCGCCTTGCGCAGAATGGACTTGATCCGGGCGTACGCGTACTGGAGGTACACGGACGTGTCGCCGTTCAGCGACACCATCTGGTCGAGGTCGAACTTGTAGTCCCGGACAGCGGAGGTCGAGAGGTCGGCGTACTTCACCGCGCCGATCCCGACGTACCGGCCGTTCTCGACGATCTCCAACTCGGTCAGGCCCACCTTCTCGGCCTTCTCGCGCACGACCGTCGTCGCCCGGTCGATCGCCTCGTCCAGCAGGTCCACGAGCCGGACCGTCTCGCCCTCACGGGTCTTGAACGGCTTGCCGTCCTTGCCGAGCACCGTGCCGAACGCCAGCTGGTGCGCCTTCACGTCCTCGTTCAGCCAGCCGGCCCGGCGGGCCGTCTCGAAGACCATCTTGAAGTGGAGGGACTGCCGCGCGTCCACGACGTACAGCAGCGTGTTCGCCTTGAGGTTCTGCACCCGGTCGCGGATCGCGGAGAGGTCGGTCGCCGCGTAGCCGTAGCCGCCGTTCGTCTTCTTGACGATGAGTGGCGTCGGGTTGCCGTCCGGGCCCTTCACGTCGTCGAAGAACACGCAGAGCGCGCCCTCGGAGCGGACGGCGACGCCCGTCTCCTCCAGGATCCGGCAGGTCTCCTCGAGCATGTCGTTGTAACCGGACTCACCGACGATGTCCGGGTCGTCGATCTGCATGTCGAGCTTGTTGAAGACCGAGTAGAAGTAGACCTTCGACTCGTCGACGAAGCGCTGCCAGAGCGCGAGCGTCTCCTCCTCACCCGCCTGGAGGGCCACCACCCGGTCCCGGGAGCGGGCCTTGAACTCCTCGTCGGAGTCGAAGAGGGCACGCGACGCCTTGTAGAGCCGGTTGAGGGAGGACATGGCGGCTTCGCCGTCCTGCTCCTCGCCGCCCCGGTGGTCCAGCTCGCTGGGGTGCTCGATCAGATACTGGATGAGCATGCCGAACTGGGTGCCCCAGTCGCCGATGTGGTGGCGCCGGACCACGTTCTCGCCGGTGAACTCCAGGATCTCCACCATCGCCGCACCGATGACCGCGGAGCGGAGGTGGCCGACGTGCATCTCCTTGGCCACGTTCGGCTGTGCGTAGTCGATGACGGTCGTGCCCGGGGTGCTGGTGTACGGGACGCCGAGCCGGTCGCCGTCCTCGGCGCGCGCGGCCAGTGTCTCGACGATCGCCCGGTCGGTGAGCGTGATGTTCAGGAAGCCGGGGCCGGAGACCTCGATCTCCTTGATCAGGCCGCCCGCCGGGATCGCGCCCGTGACCTGGGACGCCAGCTCCCGAGGGTTGCCCTTCAGCTTCTTGGCGAGGGCCAGGATCCCGTTGGCCTGGAAGTCGGCCCGGTCACTTCGGCGCAGCAGCGGGTCCGCGGTGCCGGCATCCGGCAGCGCTGCCGTCAGGGCGTCCGCCAGCTGCTGCTGGAGCGTGGAAGCGAGGGAATTGACCGAGGCCATGGGATGGCTGCCGTTTCCGTAGGGGTACGAGGGATCACGCCCAGTATCCCACGCGCGGTAAAGCCGTTTTCGCGCTGTCGGTGGGACCTGGGAGAATGGACGGTGCCCCTACGAGCCCTACCAGAGAGAAGGACGTGCCGACCGTGGCTCAGAGTCAGAGCAGCACCGAGGCCGACTGGGTCTCCCGCTTCGCGGACGATGTCATCGCCGAATCGGAGCGTCGTGCGCCTGGCAAACCGGTCGTCGTCGCGTCCGGTCTTTCGCCGTCGGGCCCGATCCACCTCGGCAACCTCCGCGAGGTCATGACCCCGCACCTGGTCGCGGACGAGATCCGGCGCCGGGGGCACCAGGTACGCCATCTGATCTCGTGGGACGACTACGACCGGTACCGGAAGGTCCCGGCGGGCGTCCCCGGCGTCGACGAGTCGTGGGCCGAGCACATCGGCAAGCCGCTGACGTCGGTGCCCGCACCGGCCGGGTCCGCCTACCCGAACTGGGCCGAGCACTTCAAGGCCGCGATGACGGACGCGCTCGACGAGCTGGGTGTCGAGTACGACGGAATCAGCCAGACGGAGCAGTACACGGCGGGCACGTACCGCGCCCGGATCCTGCACGCGATGAAGCACCGCGCCGACATCGACGCCGTCCTCGACCGGTACCGCACGAAGAGGGACCCGGCGGCCGGCGGCGGCAAGAAGCCGCAGCAGAAGAAGGTCGACGAGGCCGAACTGGAGGCCGAGGCGGGCTCCGGCGCGGCGAGCGAGGACGACGGCAGCAGCGGCTCCGCCGGCTACTTCCCGTACAAGCCGTACTGCGGCAACTGCGAGAAGGACCTGACGACCGTCACGTCGTACGACGACGACACGACCGAGCTGAACTACACCTGCACCGCCTGCGGCTTCGCCGAGACCGTCCGGCTCAGCGAGTTCAACCGCGGCAAGCTGGTCTGGAAGGTCGACTGGCCGATGCGCTGGGCGTACGAAGGCGTGATCTTCGAGCCCAGCGGTGTGGACCACTCCTCGCCCGGATCGTCCTTCGTCGTCGGCGGCCAGATCGTCCGCGAGATCTTCGACGGTGTGCAGCCGATCGGTCCCATGTACGCCTTCGTCGGGATCTCCGGCATGGCGAAGATGTCCTCCAGCAAGGGCGGCGTGCCGACCCCGGCCGACGCGCTGAAGATCATGGAGGCGCCGCTGCTGCGCTGGCTGTACGCGCGCCGCAGGCCGAACCAGTCCTTCAAGATCGCCTTCGACCAGGAGATCCAGCGGCTGTACGACGAGTGGGACTCGCTGGCGCGCAAGGTTGCCGACGGCTCCGTGCTGCCCGCCGACGCCGCCGCGTACGCGCGGGCCGTCGGCACGGCTGCCGGTGAACTGCCGAGCACGCCGCGCCCGCTGCCGTACCGCACTCTGGCGTCCGTTGCGGACATCACGGCCGGGCACGACGAGCAGACGTTGCGCATTCTGAGCGAGCTGGACCCGGAGAACCCGCTGACCTCGCTTGCCGAGGCGCGGCCGCGGCTGGACCGTGCGGAGAACTGGATCACCAGCCAGGTGCCGGCCGAGGCCCGCACCATCGTCCGCGACGAACCGGACAAGGAACTGCTCGGTTCGCTGGACGACCAGGGGCGTCAGTCGTTGCGGCTGCTCCTGGAGGGGCTGGACTCGCACTGGTCGCTCGACGGGCTGACCACGCTCGTCTACGGCGTGCCGAAGGTCCTGGAGGGGCTGGAGCCGGACGCCAAGCCGACGCCCGAGCTGAAGGTCGCCCAGCGGTCGTTCTTCGCGCTGCTGTACCGGCTGCTGGTCAGCCGGGACACCGGGCCGCGGCTGCCCACGCTGCTGCTGGCCGTGGGCGCCGAGCGGGTGCGGAAGCTGCTGGGCGCGTAACAGCCGCCTGCGGGACGGAGGGCCGCCACCCGGTGTCCGGGGTGGCGGCCCTCCGCGCTGCTGCTCCGTCCCGGCGGGGTCCGTGCCGTGCGGCGCGGACCGTCGGGGTTCCGCGCCGCACGGTCTCGGAGGTGCGGATCCGGATGGCTACGCGATGTGGTTCTCGGCCATCTCGTTGTCGAAGCGCTGCTTGAACCCGGGCAGCATGCGCCGGAGCAGGGCCGTGCTGCGCGGGTGGCTGATGTTGTGGACGTCCGAGAGCGTTATGTCGAGGACCTCCGCGCTCGGGTGGACCTGGTGCTCGTGCGTGAGTTCGGAGAACACCTGGTACGCGGCGTCGCCGAACGCGATCTCCGCCTCGGCCCACTCCGGCGGATCCACGTCCTGCTGCTGCGGCCGCGGCTGCTCCTGCTCCTGGCCCTGCGGAGGATTCAGCTGCTCCGGGTGGGGTTCCTCGTTGCGGGGATGGGGAACCGCGCCGATCGTGCCCACATTGCCCAGGGGACGGGTGCGGCCGCCCGGGCCCGACGGGATCATGACCGGGGTGGGTTCCAGGCCCTCGACGTACATGGGGTTGTACGCACCCTCGTACGCATCCTCGGGGACCTGTGGCGCCGCGAACCACGGGCTCTCGTGCGAGCCGGGACCCTCCTGGGGCCACTCCTCGGCAGCCGGGTCGGAGGGGTGCGGATACTGCGGCTGCCCCTGCGGCGGCTGTTGCTTCCGGTGTTCCTGCTCCCGGGGGCCGGCGTACTGCTGGTGCTGCTCCTGCGGGGCGTAGGCCAGCTCGGGCTGCGGGTGGGCCGGCTCGACGGCTGCCGGGGCGGGGGCCGGGGGCAGCAGTACCGGTTCGATGCCCGCGGCGGCCAGGCCGGCCGGGCCGGTGTCGGCCAGCGGGACGCCGAACTTCGCCAGCCGCAGCGGCATCAGCGACTCGACCGGTGCCTTGCGGCGCCAGTTGCGGCCGAAGCGGGCCTGGAGCCGGGCCTGGTAGATCAGCCGGTCCTGTTCGAGCTTGATGACCTGTTCGTACGAGCGCAGCTCCCACAGCTTCATCCGGCGCCACAGCTTGAACGTGGGTACCGGGGAGAGCAGCCAGCGGGTGAGGCGGACGCCTTCCATGTGCTTGTCGGCCGTGAGGTCGGCGATCCGGCCCACCGCGTGTCGGGCGGCCTCGACCGAGACCACGAACAGCACCGGGATCACCGCGTGCATGCCGACGCCGAGCGGGTCGGGCCAGGCCGCGGCGCCGTTGAAGGCGATCGTCGCGGCCGTCAGCAGCCAGGCCGTCTGACGCAGCAGCGGGAACGGGATGCGCATCCAGGTCAGCAGCAGGTCCAGTGCCAGCAGTACGCAGATGCCCGCGTCGATGCCGATCGGGAAGACCAGGGAGAAGTTCCCGAAGCCCTTCTGTTCTGCGAGCGCGCGCACGGCGGCGTACGAGCCCGCGAAGCCGATCGCGGCGATGACCGCCGCGCCTGCTACGACGACCCCGATGAGTATCCGGTGCGTGCGTGTCAGCTGCATCGCGGCCACCCGCGATCCCCTCCCTGTGTTCCCGAATTCGTCCCCTGGCGGGGCACAGCCTGGCACATGCGCGGGCGGCGTGGTGCGCGGGGAGGGGCGAAGCCCGGCTCTCGGGGGAGGGCCGGGCTCCGTAAAACTGCTTCTGTGCAGGGTTGTTCGGATACCTGCTGGGGCCGCGCCGGTAGGTCCGCGGAGCGGCGGAGCGGTGTTACCCGCTGTGCGACGTGGACTTGGCGGACTTCGAGGAGGTCGCCGACGCGGACGCCGTGGACTTCAGGGACGCCCCGGACTTCGCGGACGCCGTGGACTTCGGGGATGTCCCGGACTTGGCGGACGCGGGGGACTTGGTCGCCTTCGGCGACTTCGAGGTGCCGGCCGACGGGTTCGACTTCTTCCCCGATCCGTTGGCGTCGGCGACCGCCGCGACGGCCTCCTTGGCGGCCTTCTCGGCGCCCTTCAGGATGTCGTCGCCGGACGGGGTCTTCGCGCCCGCGTACCCCGCACCGTTGTAGGTCAGGGTGACGACGACGTTCCCCGTACGGGCCACGACCGTCGCGTACTTGAAGTCCTCACTCGTCTTGGTGAGGTCGTACGTGATCTTGTCGGCCTGCTCGCCGATACCGCTGACCGTGGCCTCGGCGACCTTCTTGGCGCCCTCGGCGGCCTTGGTCTTGGCGACCTGGTTCGCGAGGTCCCCCTGGGCGCGCTTGGCGCCGCTGCCGAGGGCCTGGTCCGAGTCGAAGCGGGTGAAGCCGACGTCGAGCCAGCGGTACTGCGAGCCCTTGACGCCGTTGTCGTCGAGTCCGTTCCAGGAGCAGCCGGCCCGCGCCGAGGTGTCGCTCGAGGTGGCGGGCGTGCCGGCCTTGCTCTTGGCCTTGGGGACCAGCGAGCTGATCGTGTCCGAGGAGATCGCGTCGCACGGGTCGGGCAGCTCGGCGAACTTCGCCGACTCGACCTTCACCTCGGTCTTCTGTGCGCTCGGCGCGGAGGACGAACCCGACTTCTTGTCACCGCCGGAGTCCGACGAGCAGCCGGCGACGACGAGCATCACCGGAACGGCGGCGCAGGCGAGTATGCGGGTGAGTCGCGGGGCTGATCGGTGCATGGTTCCTTCACTCGGGTGGCGCTACGGGCTGGTGGCGCGACGGGCAGTGGCGTGGTGCTCGGGCAGGTGTTCCGGAGGGCCACGGTACGACGGACGGCGGCCGGATGCCGCCATGGCCGGACACTCCGCCGACCGCGGGAACCCGGGGTCCAGGTGCCCGGGACCGGGCTAGTCGCTGAACTTCTCGACCAGCTTCCGGGCCAGCGTCAGGGCCTTCTCCTGCAGTTCCTTGCTGTCCGGCACCTCGGTCGGGACGGCGGTCTGCTCGGTGTACTGGACGGTCACAATGACGTTCGATGTGCGGAATACCACGCTCACCGTGCGGTGCTGTGCGCTGGAACCTGCCCGAGTGAGCAGATCGTCCAGAAATGCGGCATCTCCGAGGTCGTCGAGCGTGCGCGGGCGGAGGTCCTCGGTGTCGTCGGAGCCGTTGGCGCCGTCGTCCGGTGCAGAGCCGGACGGGGTGTCCGACGGGGTGTCCGAGGCGGAGGGCGTCTCCTTCGCCGCGATGTCGGGGGAGGCCGATCCGGTCGGCAGATGGGCGGCGGTCTCCTTCTTCCCGTACACCTCGGTGGCGCGGTCGTCGTCGCTCACCGCGGTGTCGTACGAGACGACCCGCTCGAAGTCGAGGACGAGCGAGTGGGACGAGGCGGGGGCCTCGGACTTCCACTGGCAGCCGACCCGCCGGTCGGTGTCGTACGTGACGGCGGCGGTCCCCGCGTACACCTTCTCCTGCTGGTCCTCCGGAAGCTCCGCCGCGCCGGGCAGCAGATCCTTCAGGGTGGAGCGCGGAACGGAGCGGCAGGGGTCGGGAAGCGTGCGGTACTTGCCGGCGGGTGCGGCGGCGACGGTCGGACTGCCGAGATTGCTGTCGTCGGCGGAGCTTTCGGTGCCGGCGCTGCCGGTGCAGCCGGCGGCCAGCACTGCGAGGAGTGCGACGCCGGGTGCGTACGCCATTCGTCGCACGTCCGGGCTCCCTTCGGGCGAAAAGCGGTTGCCGCTCGATAGCGGCCGGTGGACACAATGTGTATCGCACGCGCCGCTGTGGATGCCGGTCGGCCAACTCTTTTGCCGACCTTGGCACCGGTTTTGCGCTTTGAGGATTTTCGGGGGAATTGAGGAGTTATGTCGTACGTGGAGGTGCCGGGGGCGAAGGTCCCCATCCGCATGTGGGCCGACCCGGCTTCGGTCGAGGACGGCGCGATGCAGCAGCTGCAGAACGTGGCCACGCTGCCCTGGATCAAGGGCCTGGCGGTCATGCCCGATGTGCATTTCGGCAAGGGCGCGACGGTCGGCTCGGTGATCGCGATGCACGGTGCGGTCTGCCCGGCGGCCGTGGGAGTCGACATCGGCTGCGGCATGTCCGCGGTCAGGACCTCGCTGACCGCCAACGACCTGCCGGGCGATCTGTCGCGACTGCGGTCCAAGATCGAGCAGGCCATCCCGGTGGGCCGCGGGATGCACGACGAGACCGTCGACCCGGGCCGGCTGCACGGTTTCCCGACGGCGGGCTGGGACGACTTCTGGGCACGGTTCGACGGGATCGCCGACGCGGTCAAGTTCCGTCAGGAACGCGCTATGAAGCAGATGGGGACGCTCGGCTCCGGCAACCACTTCATCGAGTTCTGTCTCGACGAGTCGGGCGCGGTCTGGCTGATGCTGCACTCCGGATCCCGGAACATCGGCAAGGAGCTCGCCGACCACCACATCGGGGTGGCGCAGAAGCTGACGCACAATCAGGGTCTGGTCGACCGCGACCTGGCGGTCTTCATCGCGGACACCCCGCAGATGGCGGCGTACCGCAACGACCTGTTCTGGGCCCAGGAGTACGCGAAGTACAACCGCGCGATCATGATGGGGCTCTTCCAGGACGTGGTCCGCAAGGAGTTCAGGAAGGCCAAGGTGACCTTCGACCCGGTCATCTCCTGCCACCACAACTATGTGGCGGAGGAGCGGTACGAAGGCATGGACCTGCTGGTCACCCGGAAGGGCGCCATCCGCGCGGGATCGGGTGACTTCGGCATCATCCCGGGGTCGATGGGCACCGGCTCGTACATCGTGAAGGGCCTCGGGAACGCGAAGTCGTTCAACTCGGCCTCGCACGGTGCCGGCCGGAGGATGAGCCGCAACGCGGCGAAGCGGCGCTTCTCGACGCGGGACCTGGAGGAGCAGACGCGGGGCGTGGAGTGCCGCAAGGACTCCGGTGTCGTGGACGAGATCCCGGGTGCGTACAAGCCGATCGAGCAGGTCATCGAGCAGCAGCGGGACCTCGTGGAGGTCGTCGCGAAGCTGAAGCAGGTGGTGTGCGTGAAGGGCTGAACGCCCTCGCGCCGCCGCGAGGACGAGCCCCGGACCCTGTGGTGGTGGTCCGGGGCTCCGTGGCGTGTGCCGTAGGCCGCCGTGCCCGCTCGCGCGGCTGAGGCCGCCGCTCCCGTCGCGGCCCCGCCCGCTGTCAGAGCGTGCGGTGGACCTTCGTGTTGGAGGCCTGGGCGCGGGGGCGTACCACCAGGAGGTCGATGTTGACGTGGCTGGGGCGGGTGATGGCCCAGGTGATCGTGTCGGCCACGTCGTCGGCGGTGAGCGGGGCGTCGACGCCCGCGTAGACCTTGGCGGCCTTCTCCGTGTCGCCGCGGAAGCGGGTGGTGGCGAACTCCTCCGTCTTGACCATGCCGGGGGCGACCTCGATGACGCGGACCGGGGTGCCGACGATCTCCAGCCGGAGCGTCTCGGCAAGGACGTGTTCGCCGTGCTTGGCGGCGACGTAGCCGGCGCCGCCCTCGTACGTGGAGAGAGCCGCGGTCGAGGAGAGGATCACGACCGTGCCGTCGCCGCCCGCCGTGAGCGCGGGGAGGAGGGCCTGCGTGACGTTGAGGGTGCCGATGACGTTCGTCTCGTACATCCGGCGCCAGTCGGCCGGGTCACCGGTGGCGACAGGGTCGGCGCCGAGGGCGCCGCCCGCGTTGTTGACGAGGACGGCGAGGGTGCGGAAGGCGGTGGCGAACGCGTCGACCGCCTCGCGGTCCGTGACGTCCAGGGCGTAGGCCGTGGCCTCGTGGCCGGCCTCGCTGATCTCGGCGGCGAGCGCCTCGATGCGGTCCTTGCGGCGGGCGGTCAGGACGACGCGGTAACCGGCGGCGGCCAGCTGCCGGGCGGTCGCGGCACCGATGCCGCTGCTTGCTCCGGTGATGACGGCGATGGGGGTGGCGGCCATGCGGACTCGACTCCTCGGAGAGCTGATCGGTACCGGCTCAGGATAGGCAGGCGGCCCGCCGCGGCGTTCGGCGGCCACGGCCATCGGACGGACGGGGCCGTGGTTTCCGGTCAGTGGTTGCGGGGGGCGTACATGATGACGGCCATGCCGGCCAGGCAGATCAGTGCACCGGCCACGTCCCAGCGGTCGGGTCGGTAGCCGTCGGCGACCATCCCCCAGGCGATCGAACCGGCGACGAAGACACCGCCGTACGCGGCGAGGATGCGGCCGAACTCGCCGTCCGGCTGCAGTGTGGCGACGAAGCCGTACGCGCCCAGGGCGATGATTCCGGCGCCGATCCAGATCCAGCCCCGGTGGTCCCGCACGCCCTGCCAGACGAGCCAGGCACCGCCGATCTCGAAGAGCGCGGCGACGGCGAAGAGTGCGACGGAGCGGGCGACAAGCATGGGAACAGCGTTTCATGCGGGTGGCGCGGCCAAGGACTGTCCCGTGGAGCGCGGTGGTTCGAGTGGCACGGGGTGGAGCAAGTGGGTGGAATGGCGGCCAAGACGAGTGTGTAAATCAGAATAAATAGGGGTGATGTGTACCTTCGCTGCATGCTAGTGACGTGGAAGGCTGGGCTGGTGGTCTCCGCCGCGGTGGCGATGGTGGCAGCGATGTCCACCGATGCGTGGGGGGCCGGCCGGGTGGCCGTGGCGGCGCCGGTGGCCGCGGCCGCGCCGGCGGGCGGATGGGCGGAGCCGGAGGCGGACGTGTCCCACCACGGGCATGTCTCGCTGTGGGGCAGTGAGCTGGGGCTCTGGCTGCACAGTGAGAACCACGGCCCTTCGGATCTGGACGGGGCGACCGTGCGGCTGCGCTTCTCGGCGGTGCTCGCCGGCCGGCAGGAGATGCCGGTCGAGTGCCTGCAGGCCGACGCCCGTACGGTGCTGTGCCGGACCGGTCCGCTGCCCGCCGACGGTTCGGCGGGCCGACAGCTCGCCCTCGAACTGCGGCTCGCGGGGCGGCCGAAGGCCGTGGTCGTGCGGATCGACACCGTCTGGAACGGCGGTGCGACCGACCGGAACCTCCAGAACGACCAGCACCAGGTGTCGGCCTTCGCGACCGGGGACGAGTACGTTTTCTGACCGCCGGTGGCGGGCGACCGCGGTGCCGGCGTGCGACGGGGAGGGCGCAGGGGCGCGCGCGGTGCGGGCGGGCGCCGTGCCGCGCGGCGGTCACCTGTCGAGGGCGGCCCGCAGCGCCGCCGGGTCGGACCGGTCGCCGGCCCAGGCGACATAGCCGTCGGGGCGGACGAGGAGCACGGTCGTGCGGTCGCTCGCCCAGTGTGCGTGCACCAGTGGGGACGGGGACGACGGCGTGGGCACGTCGGCGGGGGTCACCAGGACGAACCTGCCGTCACGCAGCAACTCCTGGAGGCGGCCCTCCACCAGCCCCAGGTCCGGTGCACGCTTTCCGGTGAGGCGATGGGAACCGCGGGGCGCCGGGTACGCGATGCCGATGCCGGAGATCAGGCCGATGGCCTTGTCCGCGACCGGCCGCACCATGGACAGCAGGCGTGCGGCGGACGCACGGACCGCCCGCTGCCGCAGGGTCCGGGCCATGGCGAGGCGGATCAGCGCGCCGCTGCTGCGCAGCACCATGGTGCCGACCGGATGCCGCTCGGCCTGGTAGCTGTCGAGGAGCGCTTCCGGGTCCGACACCTCTCCCTTCAGTACGGCGGCGAGCTTCCACGAGAGGTTGGCCGCGTCCTGCAGCCCGGTGTTCATGCCCTGGCCGCCCGCGGGGGAGTGGACATGGGCGGCGTCCCCGGCCAGGAAGACCCGGCCCGTGCGGTAGGCGGGCACCTGTCGTTCATCGCTGTGGAAGCGGGAGATCCAGCGGGCGTCGCGCATGCCGTAGTCGCTGCCGAGGGCCAGACGCGTGATCTCGCGCAGCTCGTCCAGCTCGACGGGATCGCTGTCGGCGGCCTGATGCCTGCGGTTCCATCCCATGACCCGGTACCAGCCGTCGCCGAAGGGGGCGATGAAGGCGAACGCGCCCCCCGCGCCGTCGGCCGTGAGGAGGTCGGGCGGCTCCTCGGTGAGCCGGACATCAGCGAGGACGATGGACCGGATCACGGACGCGCCGGGGAAGGGCAGCCCGAGCGCCTTGCGTACGGCACTGTGCACGCCGTCGGTGCCCACGGCGTAGCGGGCGGTGAGCGCAGTGTGCGTCCCGTCGGTGTCCCGCACCTCGGCGGTGACGGTGTCGACGGACTGGCTCAGGCCCGTCAGCTCCGAGCCGTACCGGAAGTCCACGCCTGCGGACAGTGCGCGGCGCTTCAGCACGTGCTCGACCTCGTACTGCGGGGTGACCAGCAGGAACGGGAAGCGGGACCGGAGCCGGGACAGATCGAGGCGGAGGCCGTCGAAGAGCCGCAGCTCGGTGAGGCGGGAGCCTGTCCTGACCAGCTCGTCGGCGAGGCCGCGGGCGTCGAGCGTTTCGAGGGTGCGGGCATGGACGGCGAAGGCGCGCGTCATGTTGCTGATGGTCTCCCGGCGGCGCTCGACGACGGTGACCGAGAGGCCGCGCTCGGCGAGATCGCCGGCGAGCAGCATTCCGGTGGGTCCGGAGCCGACGACGAGGACATCGGCGGTGCGGGCGGCGCCCGGGGCGTCGGAGGTGCTGTGCGCGCCGGGGGTGGCGTCGGCGTTCGTACGGGTGCTGGGCTTGCCGGTCATGTCGGCCTCCTGAAGCCGGTTACCAACGGTCATCCGGTACCAACGATTGTTGGCCAACAAATGTAGGTCAACGCTTGTTGGTAAATATAGAACGCGCCCCACTGGCATGTCAACGGCTGTTGGCCTACGATTGTTGGCATGACGACGAATGCGCCCCGCCGCTCGGACGCCACCAAGGCCGCGATCCTCGGCGCGGCCCGTGAGCGGTTCGCCTCCGACGGCTACGAGCGCGCCACCATCCGGGCCATCGCCCGCGACGCGAACATCGACCCGTCGATGGTGATGCGCTACTACGGCAACAAGGAGGGGCTGTTCGCGGCCGCGTCCGCGATCGATCTGCGGCTGCCGGAGCTCGGGGCGCTGCCCGCGAGGCACGTCGGGGCCGTACTCGTCGGGCACTTCCTCGACCGCTGGGAGCAGGACGACGTCCTGACCGCCCTGCTCAGGGTCGGTGTCACCAATGACGCGGGGGCCGAGCGGATGCGGTCCGTCTTCGCCGGCCAACTGGGACCGATAGCCGCCGGGGTGTGCCCCGATCCCGCCGACGCGCCGCGCCGCGCCGCGCTCGTCGCCTCCCAGATCCTGGGGATGGCGCTCGCCCGCTACGTCCTGCGGATCGCCCCCGCCGCCGCGATGTCGCGCGACGAGGTGATCGCCTGGCTGGCGCCCACCGTCCAGCGCTATCTGACCGCCGAGCAGCCGTAGCGCGCACGGTCCGTCCCCTGTCCCGGCGGGGGCGGGAGGCCGTCTGATTCGTACACTCTCCGCATGACGCAGAAGTCTCCGGTCCGGCGCGGCGCCCTGCTGGCGGAGCTGTCCACCGTGTCGCGCCGCTACATGGCCGCGTACGCCCTCTTCAACCAGGCCGTGGCCGACCATCTGCGGATCCACCCCACCGACCTGCAGTGCCTCAATCTGCTCAGCCTCGAAGCGGAGCCGGTCACCACGGGCCGCATCGCGGAGCTGACCGGGCTCACCACCGGTTCGGCGACCCGGCTCGTCGACCGGCTGGAGCGAGCCGGCTACGTGACCCGCGAGCGCGACACGACGGACCGGCGGCGGGTGCTCGTCGCGACCGTGCCGGAGCGGATGGCGGAGTTCGGCGCCGTCTGGGAGCGGCTGAACGGGGACTGGGCGGCGATGTTCGAGGCGTACGACGACGACGAGGTGACGCTCCTCATCGGCCACATGCGACGGACGGTGGAACTCGGCGCGAGCCAGATCGCGCGGCTGCGGAGCGGCGAGTTCAGCCCGTAGGCGCTGTCCCGGCGGGACCCACCGGCTCGTCCGGGGCGCCGAACTCGCGCACCGCGTCGGCGACGATCGCCTCCAGTCGGGCGTGGTGCGCGCCGCGCCAGTACACCCGGCCGCACTCCGTGCACTGAGCGAAGACGTCGTACGACTGCCGGGTGCCGTGCTCGAGCCGCCCCTGGACGGAATCCTTGTCCGCCCCGGTCAGCTGCCCGTTGCACGCGGTGCACCGGCTCCACGGAACCAGCGCCGGCGCGAACCGCTCCAGTACGTCCCGAAGCTGGTCGTCCGGGCGGTCGCTGTAGATGTACGCCCCCGCCCAGATCTCCCTTCGCCGCAGCAGCCCCCGGTCCCGGGAGAGGAGTACCCGCCTCTCCTTCGCCGACAGGGTGGCCAGCGCCTGGTCGCCGATGTCCTCGCTCTCGTACGCGGCGTCGACGCCCAGCAGCCGCAGCCGCCGGGCGAGCGTGCCGAGGTGGACGTCGAGGAGGAAGCGCAGCGGTGCACCCTCGATGCGCTGGGGCCGTACCACCGCGCGCACCTCCACGCGTTCGCCGGCGCCCGGGATGTGCGAGACCGCAACGGGGCGGCCGTCGACGAGCAGTTGGCCGGCCTCGGTGAGCGGAACGCCGAGCGACTCCACGACATGGCCGAGCGTCGAGGAGCCGTCGGTGGTCACCGGCGTGCGCCCGTCGCGACGCTCGTGGGCGACGAAGAGCCGCAGTTCAGGGGCGACTTCGAGATGGATCTCCGGTCCGTTCACGTCGCCAGCATGCCACTGGGCGGTCTGCGCGAGCCAGGGGATTGCGGTGACGGAGCGTGCCGTTCAGTCGCGGAACGCGGCGGCGTGTTCGGCGGCCCAGGCGGCGAACGTGCGGGCCGGGCGGCCGGTCAGTTTCTCGGTCCCGCCGGTCACCTCGGCCGGTGAACCGTCCGTGGCGGCCCAGAGGGCGAGCAGGCCCTCGGCCAGTTCGTCGGAGACGTACGGGGCCACGGACGACTTCCAGGCGGTCCGGCTCACGGCGTCGACCTTGATCGGCCGCCCCGACGCCGCCGCCAGCAGGCCGACCTGTTCGGCGGCGGTGAGCGATCGGGGGCCGGTCAGGTGGTACGCCGAGCCTTGCAGCCGGGGCTCCGTGAGGACGGCGAGGGCGGCCTCGGCGAGGTCCCTCTCGTGGATCGGGCTGGTGTGGCTGTGCGGGTAGGGGAGGCCGACCGCGCCGTGGGCGCGCACCGCCCCGGCCCACTGGTACGCGTTGGCCGCGAAGGCGCCCGGGCGCAGGAGGGTCGAGGTGACGGGCGAGCCGGCGAGCGCCTGTTCCACCGCGTGGTGGGAGCGGGCGACCGGATCCGCGTGCGGGTCCGGGCCGAGGACCGCACTGGAGGAGAGCAGCACGATGTGGGCGACCCCGGCGGCCTCCGCCTGTGCCAGGAACGCGTCGATCCCGGCCGCTTCGGCGTACAGGAAGACGGAGTCGACGCCGTCCAGGGCGGCGGCGAAGGTGGTGGGGTCGGCCAGGTCGCAGGCCACCGCCGGTACGCCGGCCGGAGGGGTGAGCCGTGCGGGGGTACGGGAGGCGGCCCGCACGCCGTGGCCGCCCCGGTGCAGCAGCCGGACGAGTGCGGATCCGACGCGGCCGCGGCTGCCGGTGACGAGGGTGAGCATGGCGGCGGGACTCCTTCGATCTTCATGCGTGACACATAATCTGCGCAACGCAGATAAATATCCCCGAGGAGGGCCCGGTCGTCAATCGTTCCGGGGCGGC
This sequence comes from Streptomyces sp. NPDC058231, assembly GCF_042882275.1. NCBI lineage: Bacteria > Bacillati > Actinomycetota > Actinomycetes > Kitasatosporales > Streptomycetaceae > Streptomyces > Streptomyces sp. NPDC058231. The sequence continues at coordinate 32,537 of NZ_JBHVWN010000024.1, forward strand.
GGCCCCGCGGTCCGGCCTCGCCGGGGGTCAGCGCGCCGCGAACGCCGCCGGCGGCGCGCCGACCGTGGCCGTGAAGTCCCTGACCAGGTGAGCCTGGTCGCTGTAGCCGAGACCTGCGGCGAGTGCGGCCCAGTCCACTTCGGGGTCGGTCTCGGCGCGTTCCAGGGCCTCGTGGATGCGGTAGCGCAGGATCACCCACTTGGGTCCGACGCCCACATGGGTGGCGAAGAGCCGCTGCAGCGAGCGTGCGGACAGCCCTTCGGCGCGGGCGAGTTCGCCGACGCGGCGGATCGTGCGGTCGGTGCGGACGCGCTCGACCAGGGCTGTCGCACGCTCGGCCTGCGGGTCCGGCTCCGGGGCGAGCGCCAGCAGGTACGCGTCCAGTGCCGCGACCCGGGCGTCCTCCTCGGCCGGGTCGAGCACGGCCGGTACCGGGGAGGGTGCGGCGAGGACCTCGTCGGCCATGAGCCGCCGGCCGGACCAGTGGGACACCGGGTGGGCCGGTGCGAACGGCCGGAAACCGCCCGGCCGGAACTTCACCCCGCAGACCCGTCCGCGGCCCTCCAGCGTCTGGCTGAAGAGCCCGAGACCGACGCCCGCCACCTCCGCGAAAGCGGGCTCACCGGTGCTCCCGTGGTGCTGGAAGACCAGGTTCACCGAGGGGTGCGGCACCACGTACGAGGTGTACGGCTGCGGCAGGTCCCAGTCGATCAGCCAGTAGAACGCCAGATACGGCCGCAGCGCGGGAGCGGGTTCGCGCCGACGGAAGTGCACATGGGAGAAGAGTTCGCGGGCGTCGACGATGCCCCGGTTGTCGCGTCGAGGGCCTGACATGGCGGCGATCCTATGGCGCACGATCGTTCGATGCGTCCGTGTCGCGTTTCTTCAAGACGCCTGGGGTGGCCGGCGGCACGGTTGAACCATGAAGAAGATCAGTGAATTGCTGGACGCGGCCGCCGCGCGGGCGATTCCCGTGGTGCACGGGATCCATGACGGCCAGTTGGGTGACCCCACGCCGTGCACGGAGTACGACGTGCGGGCCCTGGTCGACCACCTCTTCCAGGTGGTCGTCAACTTCCAGGCCCTGGCGGCCAGGCAGGAGCCGGACTTCGGTCCGGCGCCGACGGCGGTCACCGGTGACTGGCGCGGCCGCTTCGGCGAGGAGACGGCGAAGCTGGTGGCGGCGTGGGACGCGCCGGGTGCGGACGAGGGGACCGCGGGCTCCATGGGCTTTCCGGCCAGGACCGTCGCTCGGATGGTGCTGGGCGATCTGACCCTGCACGCTTGGGACCTGGCGCGCGCCACCGGTCAGGTGTTCGTCCCGGACGGGGACGTGGTGGACGAACTCGGCCCGGGGGTGGCCGAGATGGCTCCGACCGCGCGGAAGGCGAAGGTGTACGGCGAGCCCTTCCCCGTACCCGACGGTGCTAGCCCCTTCGAACAGATGCTGGGGACGACTGGCCGTGACCCGGGCTGGCAGCCGCCCCCCGCGTGACGCCGGCGGCGCCGCCGGTGGTGGCTGCGGTCGCCGCCGTCACCGCGTCTTCCGTGGCCGGATCCGGTGCCCCCGGGATGCCGTAGAACCGGCCGAGCGCCGCGTAGGCCCCGTCGACGATCTCCTCCGCGGCCAGGACCGTCCCGCACCCGGCGAGACGGGCCGCCTGGTGGGTGTACGGGGACGGCGGCGCCGGGCTCCGGCGCCGCCGCCAACGCCCGCAGCCCGCATGGATCACGCCGGTCAGGACCAGCGCGGGGACGGAAAGAGCGAGCAGGGTCTCACCCACGGCAGGCCTCCTCGGCGTCGATGCCTCGCACATCGGCTATGTGGGCTACATCGGCACGTCCAGCAGGTCGGCTGAAGATCGTTCTTCGGCCAATGAATGGCCGGATAAAGACGGTTGGGAGCCTATTCGTCCAGCGTCCAAAGCTGAAGGGTGCCCTCGTCCTCGGACACCGTGTACCAGGTGCCGTCGCCGAGCGCGGTGGGTGTGCCGGAGACCGGGAAGGGGTACTCGATCCGCGCCGTGGGCCGCATGTCCTTCGCCCTCAGCAGCCAGTGCCGGACCGGACCGCACTCCTCCTCCTGATCCGTACTGGTGATGGCCCTCGCGTCGTCCACGAAACCGCACTCGTAGTCCCACATCACCTCGTCGGCGTCGTGGTCGTCCGGATCCGCTTCGGGATGACGGGGCACGGTCCCCTCCGCCGACAGCTCGGCCACCACCTCACCGTCCACGACCCGGTGCAGGGCGAGCGAGTCGAGATCGTGAGAGACCGTCAGGAAGTGCTCACCGGTGGGGCTCACCGAGGTCAGGATCCGCTCCTGCTCGCCGAACTGAGCGACGGAGAGTTCCTTCCCGTCCCACCGTCCCCACAGCAGCGGCGCCCCGTCCTGCCCCTCGCCGACACTCAGTCCCATCTGCGCCGGATCGGGGTGCGGTACGTGCTCCGAGCCCGCCGCCACGGTCTCCGTGTCCACCCGGCCCAGCACCCGGCCGTCGGCGGCGTCGATGACCAGCCACTCGTCGAGCGCCTCCGGATCCGGTCCGGCCGAGGCCACCGGACCGCGGACGTGGGCCCACACCAGCGACCCGTCCGCGGAGAACACCGCCGAGCCGCTGTCGGCGTACCGATGCGCCCTGCTGTCCGCGTACTCCTCGTACGACTCGTGCAGGACGCGGCAGTCGCCGGCCCAGCAGCCGTGCCGCACCTCCCAGCGCACCGTGCCCGATCGATCCACCGCGCGTACCGCGTGCACCCCGGCGAAGACCGCGAGCTCCCCGTCGGGCGCCACGGTGAACGTACCGAACCGGCGCGGCCAGGGCGCCGGGAAGCGGGTCTGCCGGCCGGCCCCCTCGTCCAGGCCGACGGCGACCGCCTCGGACTCGCCGCGCTGTATCAGCAGCCGCCGGTCCGGCCACCGCAGGACGGACGGGGCGTACGCGACGTCGCGCTCCCGGTCCAGGGGCGCGCTGAAGGTGGTGACAGGACGAGCCGGCACGGCATTGGTGATCATGGTTCCCCTCCCGAACGTGCAGCCTGTGGCGTGCACGAGAACAGGGGAGAACCGTAGAGCCCGTGAGTGACAACCGCGCTGCGGGGTGGGGGCCGCGACCGGCTCGGGCGGGGAACGCGCCCGGGCGGCGGACCGAAACCACGGGCAGAGTGGCCGTCGGGGCTCGTGAAGCCGGGGCGCGTCGGATCGCCCCACCGCCGCCGCCCGCATCAGGTCCCCGGCGGCCCGACGGCCTGCCGGACCACCGGGCGGGTACCCCGGCTCGAGGTCACATCATGGCTCAGGGCCACACCAGGCAGTACGCCTGATGGCCCGCGTCATGCAGCCGGTGCGAGAAGTCCTGCCACTCGTGCAGCAGTTGGTAGACGTTGAACGCGTCGCGTGGGCCGCCGCGGTCCGGGACCGTGGACCAGATGAAGGCAGCGGCACCGACCGATTCCTCGCCGACGCCGCGCAGCGGGTCGACCACCGTCATCGGGAGCTTGACCACCGCGTAGTCGGGGTGCAGGACGACCAGTTCGAGCGGCGGGACCTTGTGCAGCGGTATGCCCTGTATGCCGGTGAGGACCATCGCCGCCACCGTCTCCGGCTTGATCTTGGTGAACATGCCGCCCATGCCCAGTTCGTCGCCGCCGAGCTCCTCGGGGCGCATCGAGATGGGCACCCGGGCGGCAGTGGCCCCGTCGGGAGCGCCGAAATATTTGTAGGTCACCCCCACCCGGCCACCACTCCTGCTTCCGGCCCGCGCACTGCCGGCCTGTATGCCCTGACTGCGCTCAGCCTCACGCCGGTGCCGACCTCGCCGGGCAGGCTCGGGCCCCAGGTCGTCGGTCCCTTCGCCCACTCCGCCACCGCGATGCATATTTCATCCACCCGACTACTACTTAGGAGACACAGCCCCCGCCGCGCAACCCGATCATCGTGTCAGTGACCTCCCCCACGGGCGTGGTGTGAAACACCTGTCCGCAAGTCCGTCCGTGGCTCTGACACCATGGCTTGTGTGAGCTTTCCCTATGACGCCCCAGTTTCGCAGACGCTTTTCGACCGCGCGTCCCTCGTGACGCCCGGCGGCGTGAACTCTCCCGTACGTGCCTTCCGGGCCGTGGGCGGTACGCCCCGCTTCATGGTGTCCGGTACCGGTCCGTACCTTACCGACGCCGACGGCCGTGAGTACGTCGACCTCGTGTGCTCGTGGGGGCCGATGATCCTCGGCCATTCCCACCCGGAGGTCATTGCCGCAGTTCAGGAGAGTGTCGCCCGCGGCACCTCGTTCGGTACGCCCGGTGAGGGCGAGGTCGCGCTCGCCGAGGAGATCGTGGCCCGGATCGAGCCCGTGGAGCAGGTACGGCTGGTGTCGTCCGGCACCGAGGCCACCATGTCCGCGATCCGGCTGGCCCGCGGATTCACCGGCCGGGCGAAGGTAGTGAAGTTCGCCGGCTGCTACCACGGGCACGTCGACGCGCTGCTCGCCGCCGCCGGGTCAGGGGTCGCGACCTTCGGGCTTCCGGACACCCCCGGGGTCACCGGGGCGCAGGCCGGCGACACGATCGTGCTGCCGTACAACGACCTGGACGCCGTGCGCGCCGCGTTCGCCGCGCACCCGGGCGAGATCGCCTGCGTGATCACCGAGGCGTCGCCGGGCAACATGGGCGTCGTGCCGCCGCTCGACGGTTTCAACGCCGGACTCAAGGCGCTCTGTGCCGAGGGCGGCGCGCTGTACATCTCCGACGAGGTCATGACCGGATTCCGCACCTCGAAGGCCGGCTGGTTCGGCATCGACGGCGTGCGACCCGACCTGATGACCTTCGGCAAGGTCATGGGCGGCGGCTTCCCGGCCGCGGCCTTCGGCGGGCGCGCCGACGTGATGGCGTACCTCGCCCCGGTCGGCCCCGTCTACCAGGCGGGCACCCTCTCCGGGAATCCGGTCGCCACCGCCGCCGGCCTGGCCCAGCTGCGGCTGCTCGACGACGCGGCGTACGCGAAGGTCGACGCGGTCTCCGCGGAGATCCGGTCCCTGGTGAGCGAGGCGTTCACCAAGGAGGGAGTCGCGCACACGGTGTCCGCGGCGAGCAACATGTTCTCCGTGTTCTTCACGGACCAGCCGGTGCGGAACTACGAGGACGCCAAGAAGCAGGAAGCTTTCCGCTTCACGGCCTTCTTCCACTCGATGCTGTCGCAGGGCGTGTACCTGCCGCCGTCCGCGTTCGAGTCCTGGTTCGTCTCCACCGCCCACGACACGCAGGCCGTCGAGCGGATCGCCGCCGCCCTGCCCGCAGCCGCCCGCGCCGCCTCGGAGGCCACCGCATGAGCGAGACCAGCAGTGCCGGCAGCGCCCGCAAGGACATCACCGTGGTGCACCTGATGCGCCACGGCGAGGTGCACAACCCGGACGGAGTCCTCTACGGCCGCCGTCCCGGCTACCACCTCTCCGAGCTCGGCCGGCAGATGGCCGACCGGGTGGCCGAGCACCTGGAGAAGCGCGACATCACCCATGTCGTCGCCTCCCCCCTGGAGCGTGCCCAGGAGACGGCGACGCCGATCGCCAAGTCGCACGGCATCGACCTCGCCACGGACGAGCGCCTGATCGAGGCCGCGAACGTCTTCGAGGGCAAGACGTTCGGTGTCGGTGACGGCGCGCTGCGCAAGCCGGACAACTGGAAGCACCTCACCAACCCGTTCCGCCCGTCCTGGGGCGAGCCGTACGTCGAGCAGGTCGTGCGGATGATGGGGGCCCTGGACGCCGCGCGTGACGCGGCCCGCGGGCACGAGGCGGTCTGCGTCAGCCATCAGCTGCCGATCTGGATCGTCCGGAGCTTCGTCGAGCGCCGGCGGCTCTGGCACGACCCGCGCAAGCGGCAGTGCACCCTCGCCTCGCTGACCAGCTTCACGTACCAGGGCGACAAGATCGTCTCGGTCGGCTACACCGAGCCGGCCCGTGATCTGGTCCCCGCGCACCTGCTGGCCGGGGCCAAGCCGGTGAAGGGGAAGTCCAAGGCGTTCGGCGCCTAGGGCCGGTTTCGAAAGTCCCGCCTGCTCGGCGACGTCTCGCACGCACGCTCGCCGCGTTGTCGGGATCACCCCGATACATCCAGTATCGGGGCGACCCTCCGACTTGCGATCGCACGCACCAGACGCCGCCGAGCCCGCCCTCCGGGCGGACGGCGCTACTTTCGAAACACGCCCTAGGGCCGGTCGTCCGGATCATGCCGGGCCCGCGTGCCCGACCCGATCCGGCCCGGTCCGGACGGAGAACCCCGGACGGACAGGCCGGATGCACCGTGGGCCCCAGCCGAAACATCGGCTGGTGGGGCCCACGGTGCATCCGGGAAGGAATTGGTCGAAATCGAGGACGGGGCCGGTTCGGGATCAGGGTCGGGATCAGGTCACGTAAATATTCTTCTGCAAACCAGCGGAACCGTCGTGTTGTTTCGCCCATCTAAGTCGTTGCCAGTTTGTATGGACTTGGGCCAAAACGAACGCAGATGGGGACGCCATGCGCGACATCAGCCGAAGGAGTCTGCTCGGAGCCGGCCTGGGGACCGTGGCCGCCGTCGGGGTGGCGGGCTGCAACTCCTCCGGCGCCTCCCGGGCGGGCCGGCCAGGCCCCGGCCCCGGCAGTGGGACGACGGGGAGCGACGGGAAGGGCGAGGGGCGCGGTCGCGGCAGGAAGGACGTCCGGGAGATCGGCGACGGTTCCACCGCGGACACGGGGAAACAGCCGAACCAGCCCCCCGCGCCGGTCCCGCTCGAACCGGGGCAGACCCCGCCGCAGTTCGTCATCTTTTCCTGGGACGGTGCGGGTGAGGTCGGCAACGGGCTCTTTTCGCGTTTCCTCGGGCTGGCCAGGGATCACGACGCGGCGATGACCTTCTTCCTCTCCGGGCTCTATCTGCTGCCCGAGTCGAAGAAGACGCTGTACCGGCCGCCCAACAACGGCATCGGCGCCTCCGACATCGGATATCTCGCCGACGATCACATCAAGCAGACGCTGGAGAACGTCCGGCAGGCCTGGTTCGACGGCCATGAGATCGGCACGCATTTCAACGGGCATTTCTGCACCGGTTCCGGATCGGTCGCCGGCTGGACGCCCGATCAGTGGCGGAGCGAAATCGACCAGGCGGTCTCCTTCGTCACCGAATGGCGCACCAACTCCGGCTGGACCGATCTCGACCCGCTGCCTTTCGACTACCGGAAGGAACTCGTCGGCAGCCGCACACCCTGTCTCCTCGGCCAGGACAACCTGCTGCCCACCGCGCGCGATCTGGGCTGGCGCTACGACGCGAGCTCACCCGGCGGGACCCAGATCTGGCCCACGAAGCGCGAGGACGTCTGGGACCTTCCGCTGCAGGGCATCCCGTTTCCCGGGCACACCTTCGAAGTGCTCTCGATGGACTACAACATCCTCGCCAACCAGTCGCAGAACTCCACCCGCGGAATGCCGTCGCGCTATCCCGAATGGCGTCGGCAGGCCGTCCAGTCGTATCTCGCGGGTTTCGACCGCGCGTACGAGTCGAATCGCGCCCCCTTCTTCATCGGCAACCACTTCGAGGAGTGGAACGGCGGCATCTACATGGATGCGGTCGAGGAGACCCTCAAAAGGATCGCGGGGAAGCCGGATGTACGGCTCGTCTCCTTCAGGCAGTTCGTCGACTGGCTGGATGCCCAGGATCCGGCCGTGCTCGCGAAGCTCCGTACGCTGGAGGTCGGCGAGTCGCCCGACGGAGGCTGGAACACCTTCTTTAATCAGGCCTGACAACGGGCTTTACGGGCACCGAGGGGGGTGCGCAAGATCCTCGAAACGGTCATGCGAAACTTTTCACATGAGCTTTGGCCGCGCACCCCGACGCCGCTTCACCCTGCTCGCCGCTCCCGCAGCGGCTGCCGCGCTGGCGCTGACGCTGACCGCCTGCGGTGGTGATGACGTCAAGAGTGGTGGCGGCGGCAACTCGCACTTCGTCACCGGTGACGGCGGGACCTCGACCGTCGCCGAGGCAGACCGCGTGGTCGCTCCGAAGCTCGACGGGACCTCGGTGGACGGCAAGCCGCTCGACGTCGCCGACTACCGGGGCAAGGTCGTGGTGCTGAACGTGTGGGGATCCTGGTGCGGGCCCTGCCGGGCGGAGGCCAAGCACTTCGCGAAGGTGGCCAAGGAGACCGACGGCCGGCAGGTCCAGTTCGTCGGGATCAACACCCGGGACGCCCAGAGGGGTCCGGCGGTGAACTTCGAGAAGGACAACGGCATTCCCTACCCGAGCCTCTTCGACCCGATCGGGAAGCTCATCCTGCGTTTCCCCAAGGGGACGCTGAACCCGCAGCTCATCCCGTCGACCGTGGTCCTGGACCGGGACGGGAAGATCGCCGCGCGCAAACTGGGGGCGCTCGACGACGTCGCGCTGCACAAGCTGATCGACCCGCTGATCGCGGAGAAGTGATCAGGTGCTCACCCTCGCCGCCGTAACCGGCCAGAACGACACGGTCATGACCGGGGCCCTGCTGGTGGCCCTGCCCGTCGCCGTACTCGGCGGACTCGTCTCGTTCTTCTCGCCGTGCGTGCTGCCCCTGGTGCCCGGTTACCTCTCGTACGTCACCGGCGTCAGCGGCACCGACCTGGCTCAGGCCAGACGGGGTCGGATGGTCGTCGGCGCCTCGCTCTTCGTGCTCGGGTTCTCCGCCGTGTTCGTCTCCGGCGGCGCGCTCTTCGGCTTCTTCGGCCAGCGGCTGCAGGACCACAGCCAGCTGATCTCCAAGGTCCTCGGCGTCCTGATGATCCTGATGGGCGTCTTCTTCATGGGCCTGATGCCCTGGATGACCCAGCGCGAATTCCGTATCCACAAGAGGCCGGTGACCGGGCTCGCCGGAGCGCCGCTGCTCGGGGCGCTGTTCGGGGTCGGCTGGACGCCCTGTCTCGGCCCGACGCTCTCCTCGGTGCAGATCCTCGCCATCGACCAGGGGACGGCGGGGCGCGGGGCCGTGCTGACGCTGGCGTACTGTCTGGGACTCGGCCTGCCTTTCGTGCTCGCCGCAGTCGCCTTCCGCAGGGCGCTCGGCGCCTTCGGGTGGGTCAAGCGCCACTACGCATGGGTCATGCGGATCGGCGGCGCAATGATGATCGTGACCGGACTGCTTCTGCTGACCGGTGCGTGGGCCAGCATGATGCAGGAACTGCAGGGCTGGTCCGACGGCTTCACGGTGGGGATCTGATTTTCGATGAGCAACACCAAGACCAATGCCGCCGACGAGCGCGAGCGCGCGAACCAGCGGGAGCGGGAGAATGCGGCCGAGCTCGGCGCGGCCGGCTCGCAGCTCTCCACCGCGCCGCTCGAGGAGTCCCTGGCCACGCTGCCCGCCATGGGCGTCATCGGCTGGGCCCGCTGGTTCTGGCGCCAGCTCACCTCGATGCGGGTCGCGCTGATCCTGCTCTTCCTGCTCTCGCTCGGCGCCATCCCCGGCTCGCTGATCCCGCAGAACAGCGTGGACGAGCTGAAGGTGCAGACCTTCAAGGACGCCCACACCACGGTCACGCCGATCTACGAGAAGCTCCAGTTCTTCGACGTCTACAGCTCGGTCTGGTTCTCCGCGATCTACATCCTGCTGTTCATCTCCCTCATCGGGTGCATCGTGCCGCGCACCGGCCAGTTCATCGGCCAGCTGCGCAGCCGCCCGCCGGGCGCCCCCAAGCGTCTGACGCGGCTGCCCGTGTACACGACGTGGCGTACCGAGGCCGAGCCGGAGCAGGTCCGCGAGGCCGCGCTGGCGATGATGCGCAAGCGGCGCTACCGGGCACACACCGCCGGTGATGCCGTCGCCGCGGAGAAGGGGTATCTGCGCGAGGCCGGGAACCTGGTGTTCCACATCGCGCTGATCGTCATGCTGGTGGCCTTCGCCACCGGGCAGCTCTTCAAGTCCGAGGGCGGCAAGCTGATCGTCGACGGCGACGGCTTCTCCAACACGCTGACCCAGTACGACGACTTCAAGTCGGGTTCGCTGTTCGACACCGACTCGCTCGTCCCGTTCAGCTTCACCCTCGACAAGTTCGTCGGCACGTACGAGCGCAGCGGCCCGCAGATCGGCACGCCCCGTAAGTACGAGGCTCACGTCACCTACTCCGAGGGTGCGTACGGCAAGCCGAAGAAGACGGTCATCAAGGTCAACGAGCCGCTGGTGGTCGACGGCTCCAAGGTCTATCTGATCGGGCACGGCTACGCCCCGGTCGTCTCCGTCAAGGACGGCAAGGGCAAGGAGGTCTACCGGTCGGCCGTACCGCTGCTGCCGATCGACTCCAACGTCACCTCGACCGGCGCGATCAAGGTGATGGACGGCTACAAGGACAGGAGCGGCAAGCGGGACCAGCTGGGCTTCCAGGCGTTCTTCGTGCCGACCTTCGCCGGCAGCGGCAAGGGGACGATGTTCTCGCAGTTCCCGGCCGCGGACTTCCCGGTGCTCGCGCTCAACGGGTTCCACGGCAGTCTCGGCGTCGACTCCGGCCTGCCGCAGAACGTGTACCAGCTGAACACCTCGAAGATGAAGGCGTTCAAGGACAGCAAGGGCGGCCAGCTCAAGCAGCGGCTGCTGCCCGGCGAGACGATGAAGCTGCCCGACGGCGCCGGGTCGATCACCTTCGTGGGCGTCGAGCAGTGGGCCAGCTTCCAGATCTCGCACCAGCCCGCCGGCGGCTGGGCGCTCACCGGTGCGATCGGCGCGATCGCCGGTCTGGCCGGGTCGCTGTTCATCCAGCGGCGCCGGGTATGGGTCCGGGCCGTACGGGGAGCCGACGGCGTCACCGTCGTGGAGATGGCGGGTCTGGGCCGCAGCGAGTCCGCGAAGCTTCCCGAGGAGCTGGCCGATCTCGCGGTCACGCTCAACGGCCTGGCGCCCATGGCGCCGGACACGCCCGGGGAACCGGGGCCGGCCGAAGAACCAGTCGTGGCCGCGGCGCCCACAGCGCCGGACGGCGCATCCGCCGAAGCACTTTCCGAAGAACCTGCCGAAGGGGCTGAGAAGTGAATCTCGCCGCCGCAACCAACGAGAACCTGGCACACACCAGCAATGTGCTGGTCTATTCGTCGATGGCCGTCTACACCCTGGCCTTCTTCGCGCACATCGCGGAGTGGGTGTTCGGCAGCCGCAGCAAGGTCGGCCGCACCGCCGCCGCGCTGACCGGGGCCGATGCCCCGGCGAAGATCCAGGTCCAGGTCGCGCAGAAGGGCGGGGCCACCGCCGTACTGGACCGCCCGAAGATCATCACGCGTTCCGCGTCCGGTTCGCGGGACGTCCCGGACGGGCCCGGCGCGGCCGGCGGCACGTTCAAGGGCGATCTGTACGGGCGGATCGCGGTCTCCATGACCGTCCTGGCCTTCCTCGTCCAGACCGGCGGTGTCGTCGCCCGCGCGATGTCCGTGCAGCGTGCCCCCTGGGGCAACATGTACGAGTTCTCGGTCACCTTCTCCACGGTGGCCGTCGCCGCGTACCTGATCCTGATGGTGCTGAAGAAGAACGTCCGCTGGATGGGGCTGCTGCTGGTCACCACCGTCCTGCTGGACCTGGGTATCGCCACCACGGTGCTCTACACCTCCAGCGACCAGCTGGTGCCCGCGCTGCACTCGTACTGGCTGTGGATCCACGTCTCCACCGCCATCATCTGCGGTGCCGTCTTCTACATCGGCGCCGTCGGTACGCTCCTCTACCTGTTCCGTGACAGCTACGAGAACAAGCTGGCGAACGGTACCGAGCCGGGTTCCTTCGCCCACTCGGTGCTGTCCCGGCTGCCCGCCGCGGCGACCCTCGACAAGTTCTCGTACCGCGTCAACGCCGCCGTCTTCCCGCTCTGGACGTTCACGATCATCGCGGGCGCGATCTGGGCGGGCGACGCCTGGGGCCGCTACTGGGGCTGGGACCCCAAGGAGGTCTGGTCCTTCATCACCTGGGTCGCGTACGCCTGCTACCTGCACGCGCGCGCCACCGCCGGCTGGAAGGGCCGCAAGGCCGCCTACCTGGCGCTCATCGCGTTCGGCTGCTGGCTCTTCAACTACTACGGCGTGAACATCTTCGTCACCGGCAAGCACTCCTACGCGGGCGTCTGACCGCTTACGCGTACGGGTGCGGAACGCGTCCCACCGGGCCACGCTGGGACCATGACCGATGCGCACTCCGTGATCGAACGCGGCACCACCGAGACCCGCGGTGACGAGCACGTCCTGCGGTTCACGCTCCGGCTGCCCCACCCTGTTCCAAGGGTGTGGGCAGCCGTTGCCAGTTCCGAGGGGCTGGCGCGCTGGCTCGGCGCCGCCGACCCCTTCGAGCCGTACATCGGCGGCGCGGTCACCCTGCGTCTGGCCCCCGCCGGCCAGGAGACGGAAGTCAGGACCGTCTCCGGCACCGTCACCGCCTGGGACGTCGAGCGGGTCGCCGAGTACACCCTCGACAGCGGACGCGGCCGTACCCGCTTCCACCTGGAGCCGCCGCGCGGCGAGGACGTGGTGCTCCGCTTCACCAACGAGTTCCGTGGCGACGACGCGAGGCGGCTGGACCGCCTGACCGATTGGCACAGCCGCTTCGAGCGCCTGGCGGCCGCGCTGGACGGAGAGGCCGCCGCCGGACCGGACCGGCCACCGGCCGGGTGGCGGGAGCTGAGGGAGAGCTACGGGGCGGACGACGGCGGCAAGCAGTTCTGAGCCGGGGGCTTCCCCTCCGGCCGGGTGATCGCCACGAACCGCTGGGAGAGGTCCTCGGGCGCCGGCACCGACGTCCGCCGGCCGTCCGGTGTCGCTACGCGGTACCGATGTCCTCGTGCCACAGGCCGGGGTGGTCGCGGATGAACGTCCGCATCAGGGAGATGCACTCGGGGTCGTCGAGCAGCACGATCCGCACGCCGTTTTCGGCCAGCCAGTCATGTCCGCCGTGGAAGGTGGCGGCCTCCCCGACGACCACCCGTGAGATGCCGAACTGGCGGACCAGGCCGCTGCAGTACCAGCAGGGGGAGAGCGTGGTGACCATGGTCGTACCGCGGTACGAACGCTGCCGGCCGGCCGCGCGGAAGGCGGCGGTCTCCGCGTGCATGGACGGATCGTCGTCCTGGACGCGACGGTTGCGGCCGCGGCCGAGAAGGGTGCCGTCCGCTCCGTAGAGGGCGGCGCCGATCGGGATGCCGCCCTCGGCGAGGCCGGCCCGGGCCTCCGCGAGGGCGGTGGCGAGCATGGTCTCGTCCCTCATGTGCGTGCTCCCCTGATGGCCGTTGCGCGGAGGTGACCCCCGTGGACACCGCGGGGATCCGGTTCGGCCGGCCGGGCCCGGGGCCCCGGTCGCACCGGAGGCCCGGCCCGATTGTCCCTCCCGCGGCCGTCGTGCGGGGGAGCCCCGCCGAGCTCGTCGCCGGGCGGTGCGCCGCACCGCAGCCGCCGCCCGGACGGCCGGGACGGCGGCTGCGGTGCGAATACGCTCCGCGTCACTGGGCGGGCGGCGCGGACCCCTCCGGGCCGGTTCCGCTATCCCGGCGCCTGAGCTCCTCCTCGCGGCGGCGCAGATCCGCCTCCCAGTCCTTGAGGAGCGACTCGTCCTTCTTGTTCTCTTCCTTCAGCGCCTTCAGGAACTCCGGGTTGTCGTCCGGTGCCACCCACTCGTGACGGTGATTGCGGTGCCACTCGGACGGCGTGCGGCCACCGGCGGGCACCTGGCGAAGCTTCCCCGCGCCCAGCCACACGAGCGGGCCCACGATCCAGAACAGCAGGATGATGAAGACCCAGGCGATCTTCGGCAGGTGCTTCGCCTCGTCCTCCGGGGTGTTCAGGCAGTCGATGAACGCGTAGATCGTCAGTGCCAGAGGCAGGAGATAGATCAAGACCCGGAACATGGTGAAGGGTCCCCCCGCGAAGAGATGACGGGGCGCTGTCCCGCCCCGGTGACGGGGCCAGGGTAGCCCGTGGCCGATACTGGACCGCATGGCTTACGACGATCTTCGCTCCCTGCTCCGGGCACTGGAGCGCGAGGGCGAGCTCAAGCGCATCAAGGCCGAGGTCGACCCCTACCTGGAGGTCGGCGAGATCGTCGACCGGGTGAACAAGGCGGGCGGGCCCGCGCTGCTCTTCGAGAACGTCAAGGGCTCGTCGATGCCCCTGGCCATGAACGTCTTCGGGACCGACCGACGGCTGCTGAAGGCGCTCGGGCTGAAGTCCTACGCGGAGATCAGCGACAAGATCGGCGGCCTGCTGAAGCCGGAGCTGCCGCACGGCTTCGTCGGGGTGCGCGAGGCGTTCGGCAAGCTCGGTTCGATGATCCACGTACCGCCGAAGAAGGTGAAGTCCGAGAGCGCCCCGGTGCAGGAGGTCGTCCTCACCGGCGACGACGTGGACCTGGACCGGCTGCCCGCGCTCTTCACCTGGCCCGAGGACGGCGGCTCCTTCTTCAACCTGGGGCTCACCCACACCAAGCACCCGGAGACCGGCGTACGGAACCTGGGGCTCTACCGGCTCCAGCGCCATGACCGGCGCACCATCGGGATGCACTGGCAGATCCACAAGGACAGCCGCAACCACTACCAGGTCGCCGCCAAGCGCGGGGAACGGTTGCCCGTCGCGATCGCCTTCGGGGCGCCGCCGGCGGTGACGTACGCCTCCACCGCCCCGCTGCCCGGGGACATCGACGAGTACCTCTTCGCCGGGTTCATCCAGGGCAAGCGGATCGAGATGGTCGACTGCAAGACCGTGCCGCTGCAGGTACCGGCGCAGGCGGAGGTCGTCATCGAGGGGTGGCTGGAGCCCGGGAAGATGCTTCCCGAGGGGCCGTTCGGCGACCACACCGGCTTCTACACACCGCAGGAACCGTTCCCCGCACTGACCATCGACTGCGTGACGATGCGGAAGCGTCCGCTGCTGCAGTCGATCGTGGTGGGCCGGCCGCCGACCGAGGACGGGCCGCTGGGGCGCGCCACCGAGCGGTTCTTCCTCCCGCTGCTCAAGATCATCGTGCCGGACATCGTGGACTACCACCTGCCGGAGGCGGGCGGTTTCCACAACTGTGCGATCGTCTCGATCGACAAGAAGTACCCCAAGCACGCCCAGAAGGTGATGAGTGCCATCTGGGGCGCGCACATGATGTCGCTGACCAAGCTGATCGTGGTCGTGGACTCCGACTGTGACGTCCACGATCTGCACGAGGTCGCCTGGCGGGCGCTCGGCAACACCGACTACGCCCGGGACCTCACCGTCAGCGAGGGCCCGGTCGATCACCTCGACCACGCTTCCTACCAGCAGTTCTGGGGCGGCAAGGCGGGCATCGACGCAACGAAGAAGTGGCCCGAGGAGGGCTACACCCGGGACGGGGGCTGGCCGGACATGGTCGAGTCCGACCCGGAGACGGCGGCGAAGGTCGACCGCCGGTGGAAGGAGTACGGGCTGTGACTGCGGCCGAAGCATCACTGGGCCCCGGGTCCGCGCGACCGACCGGCGGGGTCAAGCCGTTCCTGCGGCTCGTGATGATCGAGCACTCGGTCTTCGCGCTGCCGTTCGCCTACATCGCAGCGCTGACCGCGATGTTCCAGCTCGACCGGAACATCCACTGGGTCCGGCTGCTGCTCGTCACGATCGCCATGGTCGGGCTGCGCACGTTCGCGATGGCGGCGAACCGGATCATCGACCGCGAGATCGATGCCCGCAACCCGCGCACCGAGGGCCGCGAGCTGGTCACCGGCGCCGTGTCGGTGAAGTCGGCGTGGACCGGTGCGCTCGTCGCCGTCGTCGTCTTCCTCGGCGCCGCGGCCCTGCTCAACCCGCTCTGCCTGGCGCTCGCGCCGGTCGCCGTCGTGCCGATGGTCGTCTACCCGTACGGCAAGCGGTTCACGAACTATCCGCACGCCATACTCGGCATCGCCCAGGCCATGGGTCCGGTCGGAGCCTGGCTCGCGGTCACCGGCAGCTGGTCGTGGGACGCGGTGATCCTCGGCCTCGCGGTCGGTGTCTGGATCGGCGGCTTCGACCTGATCTTCGCCTGCCAGGACGTCCAGGCGGACCGCGCCCACGGCGTGCTCTCGTTCCCGGCGCGCTTCGGGATCCCGGCCGCGCTGTGGGGGGCCCGGGTCTGTCACGTGGTGACGACCGGGCTGCTGGTCTGGTTCGGTCTGGCGACGCACGCCGAGCTCTTCTACTGGATCGGCATGGTGATCGTCGCCGTGGCGTTCGTCTACGAGCACCGAGTGGTGCGGCCGCACGACCTGTCCCGGCTGAACCGGGCGTTCTTCTCCGTCAACGGGTTCATCGGGATCGCCCTGTTCGCGTGCGCCCTGCTGGATCTGCTGATGCGCGGGCTGACGGTCTGAGCCCTCGGGCCGTTCTTCGCGGCTCCCGCCCTTCCCCGCGCCCCTGTCCTGATCACGCCCCGCCCCGTGCGGGTCAACGGGACAGGGGCGGCCGGGAGGCCGCCTCCCGGCCGGTCGAACGTCGGGTCAGTCGAACGTCGAGCCGAGCTGCGCCTGCTTCGCGACCGTGCCGAGCGTGCCCGCGCCGAAGGTGAACGAGCCGGCCGGTGTCACCCCGGAGGCGGTGGACCTGAACACCCACACGGAGCCGGCGCCGGCGTTCTCGCCGGGCGCGCCGACGATCAGCTCGGCGCGGCCGTCACCGTCGGTGTCGGCCAGCGCGGTGGCCGCGCCGAAACGGTCGCCGGTCTCCGCGACGCCGGGGACCCCCGAGGTGTTCTGCGAGTAGCTCTTGGCACCCGCGCCGGTGAGGCCGGAGGCCGTGCCGCGCAGGGTGACCACCGAGCCCGCCTGGTTCCTGCCGTCGAAGTCCTCCTCCGGAACGCCGACCGACACGTCCGCGTAGCCGTCGCCGTCGACGTCGGCGACCTGGACGGATTCGCCGAACCTGTCCCTGTCCTCGGCGACACCCGGGATACCCGCGCTGTCCTGGTTGAAAGCCTTCGCCCGGGTACCGACCGGGCCCGAACGGCTGCCCGGCACGTAGGTGATCATGCCGCCGAGCGATGTCGGGATGTCCAGGTCGCTGTCGTAGCCGTCGACCGCCCGCCCCACGACGACGTCGTCGATGCCGTCCTTGTTCACATCGCCGACGGCGATGCTCTCACCGGCCTCCAGCCAGTTGCCGTCGGCACGCCTGACCGCCTTGGGTGCGCTCAGTCCCGCGCCGGTGCCCGACCAGTACAGGATGTGCCGCCAGTCGAACTCGTCGAGGGAGTTGACCACCGCGACGAGGTCGGTCACCCCGTCGCCGTCGACGTCGCCGGTGGCGACGTCCAGGAGCCGCATGTCGTCCGTGTCGGCGATCCGGGTCGTGCCCCGTGAGCCGCCGTCGCGGTCGAACGGCCCGGACAGCACGCGCAGATCCAGGTACTCCTCGACGCCGACGACGTCCAGGTCGCCGTCCCCGTCGAAGTCCCCGGCCCGGACCGTTCTCCCGAGGTCGTCGTAGGTCTCCTCGCCGACGGCCAGCGTCGTGGAACCGGACAGCCCACCGGCGCCGCCCCAGATCACCGCGAGCGAGCCGGCGCCGTTGACGGTCCCGACGTCCTCTCCGGAGGCGCCGACGACCAGATCCGCGTACCCGTCGCCGTCCAGGTCGCCGGTGGTGACCGAACTCCCGTAGGCGTCCCCGGCCTCGGCGACGCCCGGGATGCCGGCGCTGTCCTGGTGGAACACCTGCTTGGTCGAGGTCTTCAGACCCGTCGGCGAGCCGTACATCACGGCCACGTATCCGGCCTGTGCCTTGCCGCCGACGGTCGCCGAGGGCGCGGGGAACACCGCGTCGGCGTAACCGTCGCCGTTGAAGTCGCCGCGGAGTTCCGTGGCGGGGGTGGCGGGGCCGGTCGCGCCGTCCTGCGCGTGCGCGGCCACGGGGACGGTCACCGCGCTGCTCGCCGCGAGCGTGGTGGCGAGTCCGAGGACCCATCCCAGTGCACGTCTGTTCATGTCACTCCCGGTGCTCTGTGCTTGTGCGTAGGGGGCAGTGGGCGAACGCCGCGCCGAAGCGGGCCGTGACCGTGCCGGCCGTGCCGTCGCCGGGCGAGGAGGAGCGGGCGGGTGGGGGCGGAAGCCCCGGGACCGCAGCCAACAAGACAGGCGAGAACGGCAAACGGTTGTACACCGTCCCGTCACCTGCCGTACCACGGCTGCCGCCGTGCAGCCGGCCTCCAGGAGGCCGCGCGGACGGCGGAGAGGCCCCGACCCGCTGCGTGTTCGCGGTTCGACGGGTTTCGGTGGTGCGGCACCGGGAGGATGCCGAGCCGGAAGGAGCGGGGAGCCCTCAGGGCATGAGCGGGGCGGGCGTCCTGCCCCGGCGGCGGAACACGAACGCGGCCACCACGCCCGCGGCCAGCCCGAAGAGATGTCCCTGCCAGCTGACCTCGGTGTTGGCCGGCGAGATCCCCAGCAGGATCGACGACCCCCAGAGCGCTCCGACGACCAGCCCCGCACCGATGTCGAGGAATCTGCGGTCGACGAAGCCGCGCACCAGCAGATAACCGAAGAGACCGAAGACCAGTCCGGAGGCGCCCGCCGTGTTGGTGTGGGCCGGCGAGACCAGCCAGACGCCGAGGCCGTCGACCACGATGATCAGGGCGGCCACGGCCGCGAACCGGCGGATGCCGCCGAGCGCCGCCAGGAACCCGAAGACCAGCAGGGGCACGCTGTTGGACGCGACATGCCCGAAGCCGAAGTGGATGAAGGAGGCGGGTACGACGTCACGCAGTTCGCCGAGCCGCCGCGGCTCGATCCCGTACGCGTCCAGCGCGTGGCCGGTGGCCGCGTCGACGGCTTCGAGGACCCAGAGCAGTGCGACCCAGCCCAGCATCAGTTCGGCTGCGGCCTTCGCCCGGCCACCCGTGCTCCACGCCAGCACGCCCCCGTGCTCCGGTGTGTACCGATCCGGCGATGCGGTCATCGCGGCCCCCCTGCCGTCCTGTCCTGCCTCTGTTCCCGCCCCTGGAAACGCATGAGGCACCTTACCCAGTTCCGGTTTCGGAGAGCCGGATAGGCTCGGGTGTGTGGAATCCGGGACTTCAGTGAGCCAGCGTCAGCGGCAACCTTGGATTGTCGGGGTTTCCGGCGCTTCGGGCACACCATTCGCCGCCGCCGTGCTGCGCGGTCTGCTGGCTGCGGGCGAGAGCGTCGACCTGGTGGTGAGCCGGGCCTCTCGGCTGACGCTGCTGGACGAGACCGGGATCGCCTTCCGCGACGCGCACTGGCAGGAGGATCTGCGGAGCTGGCTGTCGCGCGGTGCCGACGGGAAGCCGCACACCTTCGAGGTGGGCGATGCGGAGCTCGACGCCGTGCGGCACTGGGCGGCCGGCGATCTCGCGGCCGGGCCGTCCTCGGGCTCGTACCCGGCGCGGGGGATGCTGATCGTGCCCGCGTCGACGGCCTGTGTGGCCGGAGTGGCGCTCGGTCTCTCGAAGGATCTGCTGCAGCGGGCCGCGAGCGTGACGCTCAAGGAGCGGCGGAAGCTGGTCGTCGCGGTGCGCGAGACTCCGCTGAACGGACAGACGCTGAAGCATCTGGTGGCCCTGGACGAGGCGGGCGCCGTGGTGCTGCCCGCCTCTCCGGCGTTCTATGCGGGCGCGACGCACATCCAGGATCTGGTGGATTTCGTCGCGGGGCGGGTGCTGGACGCGGCAGGGGTGCCGCACCGTTTGTACCGCCGGTGGGAGGGGGAGCTCGGTGGCTCCCGGAACTGAGGCCGCGGCAGGCGCGGCGCGGCTCAGCGCTTCTTCGGGGCGCGCGGGGTGCGGGTCCTGTCGACCCGGAGCGCGGCGGCGGGCTGATGGGCACGCGAGCGGTTGGCCAGGTCCTGCAGCTCGCGCATCCGGGCGTAGGCCATCTCGATCGTGTACACGGTGTTCTCACTCCTGAGGATTCGAAAGCGTTTCTTTGGATGTCCGAAAGATTTGCAGGGCGTGAGCCCTGCACGCCTTAGATTTTACACATAGACTCGCGATACTGCTGAACAATGGAAGGTCTCAGTCATATGGACGCGGTGGACAGGCAGCTCATCCAGGCCCTCAGGGAGAACGGCAGGGCCTCGTACGCCGAGCTGGGGCGGCTCGTCGGGCTCTCCGGGCCCAGCGTCACCGACCGCATCAACCGGCTGGAGACCGCCGGCGTCATCACCGGTTACCGCGCCACCGTCGCCGCCGCCACGCTCGGGCTCGGGGTCACGGCCCTGATCGGCATCTCGCTCTCCGACGCCGCGGACCACGAGGACGTCGCGCGCCGGCTCAAGGACCTCGCCGAGATCGAGGACTGCTGGTTCATCGCGGGCGACGACTCGTACATGCTCAAGGTGCGGGTCGGTGACGTCGACGGCTTGGAGAAGACCATTCGCCGGCTCAGCGGAACCAAGGGCGTCTCCCGGACCCGGACCACGATCGTGCTCTCCACCAAGTGGGAGAACCGGGTCGGGGAACTCCCCGAGGAGTCGTAGGCGTAACGTGGTGGGGCCCCCGGGGGACCGGGGGTTTCCTCCGGTATCACGGTGGAACGCACAGCACGTCAGAGACATCTTGGAGGCAGCCGCATGGACGTTGGGCTCAAGCGCGAGCTGGAGGAGAAGGTCCGCGCGGGGGAGCGGCTGACCCGTGAGGACGGCATCGCCCTCTACGAGTCGGACGACCTGGCATGGCTCGGCGGCCTCGCCCACGAGGTGCGCACGCGCAAGAACGGCGACGTCGTGCACTTCAACGTCAACCGGCACCTCAACATGACGAACGTGTGCACCGCGTCGTGCGCTTACTGCTCGTTCCAGCGCAAGCCGGGCGAGAAGGACGCGTACACCATGCGCATCGAGGAGGCCGTCCGCCTGGCGAAGGCGATGGAGGGCGAGAGCCTCACCGAGCTGCACATCGTCAACGGGCTCCACCCCACCCTTCCGTGGCGTTACTACCCGCGCTCCCTCAGTGCACTGAAGGAAGCGCTCCCGCAGGTCTCCCTCAAGGCGTTCACCGCCACCGAGATCCACCACTTCGAGACCATCTCCGGGCTCTCCGCCTCCGAGATCCTCGACGAGCTGATCGAGGCCGGCCTGGAGTCGCTGACCGGCGGCGGCGCGGAGATCTTCGACTGGGAGGTCCGGCAGCACATCGTGGACCACAACACCCACTGGGAAGACTGGTCGCGCATCCACCGCCTTGCCCACGAGAAGGGTCTGAAGACCCCGGCGACGATGCTGTACGGGCACGTCGAGGAGCCCCGTCACCGCGTCGACCACGTGCTGCGGCTGCGTGAGCTCCAGGACGAGACCGGCGGCTTCCAGGTCTTCATCCCGCTGCGGTACCAGCACGACTTCGTGGACATGAAGGACGGCAAGGTCCGCAACAAGCTGCAGGCGCGGACGACGATGGCGACCGGCGCCGAGGCGCTGAAGACCTTCGCGGTCTCGCGTCTCCTCTTCGACAACGTCCCGCACGTCAAGGTCTTCTGGGTGATGCACGGGGTGCAGACCGCCCAGCTCGCGCTCCAGCACGGCGCGGACGACATGGACGGCTCGGTCGTCGAGTACAAGATCACGCACGACGCGGACAACTACGGCACGCCCAACAAGCTCGGCCGTGACGACCTGCTGGACCTGATCCGGGACGCGGGCTTCCGCCCCGTCGAGCGGAACACCCGGTACGAGATCATCCGCGAGTACCCGGGTCCGGACGCGGACCGTCGCGAGGCGCCGCAGGCCATGCGCGTCTGACGACCGGCGCGTTCCGCGTATTCTCCGCACGAAAGCCCCGGCCGCCGTCCCCGGTCGGGGCTTTCTCGCGTACTGGACGCTTCTTGGCCACCTCGCGGGTAATGGTTAATCTGCGTGTATGGCACTTACCTTTGAGCTGGATCCCAAGGTCGACCGCACCCTGCGGGACGGCATCTCCGGGCTCTGGGCCGATGTTTCCAACGCGGGCGGAGCCGTCGGCTTCGTGCCGCCCGTGACCGCCGACGAGATCCGGCCCGAGCTGGTCAAGCACCTCGCCGCCATGGCCGAGGGGCGTACCCGTCTGCTGGTCGGGTACGACGAGGAGGGCGCCGTCGCCGCCACGGCCTTCCTCACCCACAACACGCACCGCCTGATGGGCCACTGGCTCTGGATCTACACGGTGATGGTCCATCCGCGCCACCAGGGCAAGGGGTACGGCCGCGACCTGATGGCCGCCGCGGCGGAGGGCGCCCGGGGGATCGACGGCATCGAGGCGATCCGGCTCACCTGCCGGGGCGGCACGGGTGCCGACCGCTTCTACGCGTCGTGCGGGTACAAGGAGGTCGGACGGGTCCCGGGCGCCATCCGGGTCGCCGACGGCGACGACCGCGACGACATCGTGATGCTGCTCCCGCTGGGCTGAGGCACGGCTTCCGCCGGACGGACCCGCGCGGCCCGTCGGCCGCACCCGCCCGCCGAAGTGATCGATTTCGGGGCATGCTTCACTGGTCGGGCAGGATTGTCGTACGTAGAGAGAAGGCCAGCCGTGTCCGCTGCCAAGCCGAGCGCAACGATCCGGTACACCTTGATGCGTCTCAGCATCTTCGTCGGCTGCCTCGCCGTCGTCGCCGTGGCTGTCACCTACGGCCTGCTGCCCTCCGGGCTCGGCGGGTCCAACGTGATGTGGGTCGTCATGCTCGCCCTGCTTCTTTCCGCGCCCCTCAGCTATGTCCTGCTGCGCAAGCAGCGCGACGAGATGTCCGCGCAGATCGCCCCCAGGATCGACCGGGCCAAGGCGCGGCTGGTCGCGAACCAGGGGCAGGAGGACGGCGTCTCCCGGTAGACGGCGCACCGGGCCCGCCCAGGGCCCGGCGGCTGTCGGGCGGTGGGGACGTAAGTTTCCTCACGCCCGCACACTTTTCCTCCGAAACCCCAGCGCCGAGAGCCCCCTCCGGTGCTGGGGTTTCGGCGTTCCGCCGGTCCGCGCGGAGCAGGGTTCCCAAAGAAGTGCTTTGAGTTCCTCAAAGTTCAAGTGTTAACGTGTTCGACATGAAGACAGCTGTGCGCACCCACCTCGGAGCGAGCATCCCGCTCGTGGCGCGCCTGCATGTCGATCTCTGCCGCTGTATGTCCGCGGTCTGTTAGCCGCACGGTCCGAACCGGCACCATGCAGCGGCGCCGCCGCCCCTGACGCGGGCGCCGCACCCCCGTCCCCCAGCCTCGTCCCCGTGCGCCCCGATGCGCCACATCAGGAGTGTGTCCGTGTCCGCGAATCCCGCGTCCGCCACCGCCGGTCAGTCCGGCTCCGGTTTCCGTATACCCAAGGTCCCGTTCTGGGCCCAGATAGTCGCCGGTCTCGTCCTCGGCGTGCTGCTCGGCTGGCTCGCCCGCAGCCAGGACATCGGCTGGCTCTACACCACGCTCGACAAGGTCGGCCACATCTTCGTCCAGCTGCTGAAGCTGGCCGTCGCGCCCCTCGTCTTCTTCGCGATCCTGGTGTCGATCACCAACCTGCGCAAGGTCAACAACGCGGCCCGGCTGGCCAGCCGCACCGTGCTCTGGTTCATGATCACCTCGCTGATCGCGGTCGCCATCGGCCTCGTGATCGGTCTGATCACCAACCCGGGATCCGGCACCGGCCTCACCCCGAAGGACGGCAAGCTGCCGGACCACGCGGGCTCCTGGCTCGACTTCCTCACCGGGATCATCCCGGAGAACGTGATCACCCCGTTCACCGAGCTGAACGTCCTGCAGATCGTCTTCATGGCCGCCGTCGCCGGTATCGCCGCCCTGCAGCTCGGCGAGAAGGCCCAGCCGATCCTCAACCTCAGCGAGTCGATCCTGGAGCTCCTCCAGAAGGCCCTGTGGTGGGTCATCCGCCTCGCCCCCATCGGCACCATCGGCCTCATCGGCTACGCGATCGCCGACTACGGCTGGGACCTGATCGGCAAGTACGCGACGTTCACCGCGGACGTCTACATCGGCTGCGCCCTGGTGCTGTTCGGCGTCTACCCGCTGCTGCTCGCCACGGTCGCCAAGGTCAACCCGCTCCAGTTCTACAAGGGTGCCTGGCCCGCGATCCAGCTGGCCTTCGTCTCCCGCTCCTCGGTCGGCACGATGCCGGTCACCCAGAAGGTCACCGAGCGTCTCGGCGTCCCGAAGGAGTACGCGAGCTTCAGCGTCCCGTTCGGGGCGACCACGAAGATGGACGGATGCGCCGCGATCTACCCGGCGCTGGCCGCGATCTTCATCGCGCAGATCTTCGACATCCAGCTGGGTGTCGGCGACTACGTCCTGATCGCCTTCGTCTCGGTGATCGGCTCGGCGGCCACCGCCGGTCTCACCGGTGCCACGGTCATGCTCACCCTCACGCTGTCGACGCTGGGTCTGCCGCTGGAGGGCGTGGGTCTGCTGATGGCCATCGACCCGATCCTGGACATGATGCGTACGGCCACCAACGTGGCCGGCCAGGCGCTCGTCCCGGTGATCGTCTCGGCCCGCGAGAAGATCCTCGACCACGACGCGTACAACTCGGCCTCGTCCTCCCCGGTCGACGACGTCGTGGTGCGCGACGCGGAGCCGCAGGCGAAGGTGCCGGTCGCCGCATAACGACCATGTCCTGGGCGAGCGCCCCCGGTCCTTCGACGGACCGGGGGCGCTCGTCGTCGTCGGTGCGGGCGGATCCCCGGCGCGGCGCGATCACGCCGCTTCCGTCCGGGGTGAAACCGGCCACCGGGCGGTCCGGGAGAGGGGTCTGTGTACGACGGGCGGGAGGCCCGCGCCGTACCCTTGCCGAGGAGCAGGGCAGCGGGGCGGGAGGAAGTCGGACGTGGGTGCTGTGAAGAGCAAACGGATGCCGCGTGCCGTGCGCGAGCAGCAGATGATGGACGCCGCGGTGCAGACGTTCGGGCAGCGCGGGTACCGGGCCGCCTCGATGGACGAGATCGCGGAGCTGGCGGGGGTCTCCAAGCCGCTGGTCTACCTGTACCTGAACTCCAAGGAGGAGCTCTTCACCGCCTGCATCCGACGCGAGGCGAAGGCCCTGGTCGCGGCCGTCCGGTCGGGGGTCGAGCCGGGGCTGTCGGCGGACCGTCAGCTGTGGGCGGGACTGCGGGCGTTCTTCACGCACACCGCGGAGAATCCGGACGGCTGGTCGGTGCTGCACCGGCAGGCACGCACGCACGGGGAGTCGTTCGCCACCGAGGTCATGGTGATGCGGGACGAGATCGTTGCGTTCGTGACGGGTCTCATCGGCGCCGCGGCCCGCGAGGCGCACCACGATCCGGCGCTCGCGGACCGTGATGTGGCGGGTCTGGCACAGGCGCTGGTCGGTGCCGCGGAGTCGCTCGCCGGCTGGGCGAACGACACCCCGGGCGTCTCGGCGAAGGAGGCCGCGGCCACGCTGATGAACTTCGCCTGGGCGGGGCTGGAGAACCTGATGCACGGCCGTCCGTGGCTGCCGCCGGCCCAGCGCGCGGCCCGGCGGTAGCACCCCGTACGTCGTGTGCCGCGGTGTGCGGGCCGGGCGGAGGCATACGGCCGGGGTTCCGCGCGGCGGCGGTTCATCGCTCCGGTACCGCGGAGTCGTACGTCGTCGTCCCGGCGAGATGGACGCGGCCGTCACTTCGCAGCTGGAAGGCGGTTCCTGCGCCGTCCGCCGCGTACGTGACGGTCGCCGGGAGCAGGACGGGCGCCTTGAAGTCGGCCCGTACGTACCGGATCCGGCCCGGTTCGCCGGCTTCGGCCAGGCAGCGGGCCACCGTCCACATGCCGTGCGCGATGGCCCTCGGGAAGCCGAACAGCCGGGCGGTCAGCGGATGGAGATGGATCGGGTTCCGGTCGCCCGACGCGGCGCCGTAACGACGTCCCAGGTCGCCGGGGAGCCGCCACTCGGCCACGGCCGGCAGCTCCGTGACGGGGGGCGTGGCGACGGCCGCGGGTGCGGTCGCGGCGGCGGGGGCGTGCCGGGACAGATAGCCGCTGCGCGACTCCCAGACCGGCTCACCGTCCGACCGCACCTGCGTCACCACGGTGACCTCGGTGCCGCGGCGGTGGGGCGTCAGCCCGTCCGCGTACACCGTCAGTTCCATCCGGTTCGAGGGGTGCAGTGCCCGGTGCCGGGTGATGTCGATCCAGGTGTGGACCAGGCCGACGACCGGCAGCGGGAAGTTCCGTCCGGTCATCAGCCGCATCGCGAGCGGGAAACCCAGCACATGCGGGTACGTCAGCGGCAGTGCACCGGAGTCGGGGAAGCCGCAGATCTCGCGGTACGAGGCGAGAGCGCCGGGCGGCACACATACGTCGGCGGCGACCAGACGGTCGGCCGGGAGCACGGCGCCGGACCGGCCGGCCCGCTTGAACGGGGACGTGATCGCGCCACGCACGAGTGATGCCGTGAGGTCCCGGGAGGAGGCGGTCGTCATCGGAGGTCAGGCCCCCAGCAGGCTCTGGCCGCAGACCCGTACGATCTGGCCGTTGACGGCCGTCGACGCGGGCTGGGCGAACCAGGCGGTCGTCTCGGCGACGTCGACCGGCAGACCGCCCTGCGCGAGTGAGTTCATACGGCGGCCCGCCTCCCGGATGAAGAGGGGGACCGCGGCGGTCATCCCGGTCTCGATGAAGCCGGGGGCGACCGCGTTGACCGTGACGCCGTGGTCGGCGGCGGCGTGCGGGGCCAGGGAACGGACCAGGCCGATGATGCCCGCCTTGCTGGCCGCGTAGTTCGTCTGGCCGTTGTTGCCCGCGATACCGGCGATGGACGCGGTGGCCACGATCCGGCCGCCCCGGTTGACCGCGCCCGACTTGAGCAGGGCGTCCGTGGTGCGCAGCACGCTGCCGAGGTTCACTTCGATCACCGAGGCCCAGCGGTCGGCGGGCATGTTGGTGAGCCGCCGGTCGCGGGTGATGCCCGCGTTGTGGACGAGGACGTCCAAGCCCCCGGGAACCGCGGCGCCGATCCGTTCGGCGGCGTCGTCCGCGGTGATGTCCAGGGGCAGCGCGGTGGCGCCGAGCCGGTCGGCGGTGCGCTTCAACTCGTCGGCGGACTGCGGGATGTCGAGGCAGAAGACCTGGGCGCCGTCCCGTGCCAGGACCGAGGCGACCGCGGCGCCGATACCGCGGGCCGCCCCGGTGACCAGCGCGGTGCGTCCGTCGAGCGGCGCGGACCAGTCGGCGACGGGTCCGGGGGCGGCGCCGCTGAGCTCGATCACCTGGCCGCTGACGTACGCGGACCGGGGCGAGAGCAGGAACCGGAGGGTGGACTCGGCCGGCGCGACCGATCCCGGTGCGAGCCGCAGCAGTTGAACGGTGGCACCCTTGCCGATCTCCTTGCCGAGCGAGCGGACGAACCCTTCGAGTGCCTGCTGGGCGGCCGCCTGGTGATGGTCGTCCGCCGACGGCCGCACCCCGAGGACCACGATCCGGCCTCCCGGCGCCAGCGACCGTACGACCGGGTGCAGCGCCGCGTGCACGGCGCCGAGTCCTGAAGCGCTGTCGACGGCGGTCGCGTCCAGGACCATTGCGGCCGGACGGGCGGCCTGTCCGGGCCGGCCGGTCACCTCGAGGCCGATCGTGGCCAGGAGCGCGGCGAGCTCTTCGGTGACGGCGGAATCCCCGGCCGTGAGGTGCAGGAGCGGGCCGTCCAGCGACTGGGTCTCCAGCGACCAGCGGCGCAGCGGGGCGGGCTGCGGCAGACCGAGCCGGCGGGTCAGAAATCGGCCGGTTGCTGTGCCGGTGAAGTGCAGATAGCGGTCGGCCATTGTCCAGACTCCCTGCTCGGTCGTAGATTTACTCCGGAGTAAGGTTACTCAAGAGTCAGGAGCTGGTCGAGATGAGTTGGTCGAGATGATTCCCCTCGCTCTCCCGCAGCCGCGCCGGGTCGCGGTCATCGGCGGCAGCCGAATCCCGTTCGCCCGCTCCGACGGCCCCTACGCACGCGCCTCCAACCAGGAGATGCTCACCGCCGCACTGAACGGACTGGTCGAGCGGTTCGGGCTCCAGGGGCAGCAGGTCGGCGAGTTCGTCGCGGGCGCCGTCCTCAAGCACAGCCGGGACTTCAACCTGGCCCGGGAGACCGTGCTCGGTTCGGCGCTCGACCCGCGCACCCCCGCGTACGACATCCAGCAGGCTTGCGGCACCGGTCTCCAGGCCGTCGTCGCCGCCGCCAACAAGATCACGCTCGGCGCGGTCGACTCCGCGATCGCGGGAGGCACCGACACCGCGAGCGACGCGCCTCTCGGCGTCAACGACGAGCTGCGCAGGCTGCTGCTGGCGGCCCGGCGGGCGAAGTCGGCCGGTGGGCGGATCAAGGCCCTGGCGGGCGTACGGCCCCGGCATCTCGTCCCGGACATCCCGCGCAACGCCGAACCCCGCACCGGGCTCTCGATGGGCGAGCACGCGGCGATCACCGCCCGCCGATGGGACATCGCCCGCGCCGACCAGGACCTCCTCGCGGCCACCAGCCACCAGCGGCTCGCCGCCGCGTACGAACGGGGCTTCCTGCACGACCTCGTCGTCCCGTTCCTCGGCCTGGCCCGCGACCAGAACCTGCGCCCCGGCTCCACGGTGGAGAAACTCGCCACCCTCAGGCCGGTGTTCGGCGCCGACCACCCGGACGCCACGATGACCGCGGGCAACTCGACCCCGCTCACCGACGGTGCCGCCACCGTGCTGCTGGCGAGCGAGGAGTGGGCACGGGCGCGAGGACTGGAGCCGCTGGCCTACCTCTCGCTGTACGAGACCGCCGCCGTCGACCATGTGGGCGGTGAGGACGGCCTGCTGATGGCCCCCGCGCACGCCGTGCCGCGGATGCTGGAGCGCGCCGGGCTCACCGTCGAGGACTTCGACCTCTTCGAGATCCACGAGGCCTTCGCCTCCCAGGTGCTCGCCACCCTGGCCGCCTGGGAGAAGCAGGGGCTCGCCCCGGTCGACCGGGCGAAGCTGAACGTGGCCGGCTCGTCCCTCGCCACCGGGCATCCGTTCGCGGCGACCGGGGCGCGGATCGTCGCCACCCTGGCCGCGCTGCTCGCGGAACGGGGAGGGCCGGGCCGCGGACTGATCTCCATCTGCGCCGCGGGCGGCCAGGGCGTCACCGCGATCCTGGAACGCCCGTGACGCCCGTGCGGCTCATGACACCCGTGACGACCTGACGACCCGGCGCTTCGAGCCCGCCGGCGGCAGGCCGTCCGGCGCGCCCGATGACCCCCTGCAAGACCGTTCGGCGACCTGGGACGAAACGGCCGCCGGACGGAACCGGCGCACTGCCCGACCCCCGAGTTGAGGAGCCGCTCGTGTCCACGCCACTTTCTGCCGCCGCGCCCGCCGCGACGCCCGCCGTCCCCGCCCTGGTCGAGCCGACGAAGGTCAGGGCGGCGGACGGTTCGGTACGGCAGGTCTCCGTGCCGGCGTTCGCGCCCCCCGTCCGGCGCGGTTCGCTCGCCGAGATCCCCTTCGACAACGCCCGCGAGGCTCCGTCCGACGCCGTCCTCAGCCGCAAGGAGTCCGACGGTGGCTGGCAGGACGTGACGGCGGCGCAGTTCGCCGATGAGGTGCTCGCGGTGGCCAAGGGGCTGATCGCGGAAGGCCTGCGGGCCGGCGACCGGATCGCGATCATGGCCCGTACGACGTACGAATGGACGCTGCTCGACTTCGCGGGCTGGGCCGCCGGACTGGTCACCGTACCGATCTACCCGACCTCGTCCGCCTTCCAGGCCCGCTGGATCCTCCAGGACTCCGGCGCCGTGGCCTGCGCCGTCGAGACGGCGCAGGAGGGCCGGCTGATCAGCCAGGAGCGCCGGCAGCTCGGCGGGCTCACCCATCTCTGGCAGTTCGACACCGGAGCCCTCGCCCGGCTGAAGAAGCTGGGCAAGGACGTCCCCGACGACGCCGTCACCGCCCGCCGGGCCGCCCTGGGGCCCGAGACGCCCGCCACCCTCATCTACACCTCGGGCACCACCGGGCGCCCCAAGGGCTGCGTCCTGACCCACGGCAACTTCTTCGCCGAGGTCGACAACTCCATCGAGCTCCTCCACCCCGTCTTCAAATCGGTCAGCAAGTACCCGGCCTCGACGCTGCTCTTCCTGCCGTTGTCGCACGTCTTCGGGCGGATGGTCGCCATCGGCTGCCTGCGCGCCCGGGTCCGGCTCGGCCACGCCCCGTCCATCCGGACCGAGGATCTCCTCGCCGACCTGGCCGGTTTCCGGCCCTCGTTCCTGCTCGCCATCCCGTACGTCCTGGAGAAGGTCTACAACACCGGCCGCGCCACCGCCGAGAAGATGGGCCGCGCCTCGTCGTTCGACCGCGCCGCGCGGATCGCCCAGCGGTACGGGCAGGCGGTCGAGGCGGCCGAACACGGCACCGGACCCGGACCGGGCTGGGGGCTCCGGGCGGCCCGGGCGCTGTACGACCCGCTGGTCTACCGGCGGATCCGGGCCGCGCTCGGCGGACACGTCCGGTACGCGATCTGCGGCGGCTCCCCACTCGGCAGCCGGCTCGCGGCGTTCTACGCGGGCGCGGGCATCGAGATATTCGAGGGGTACGGGCTGACGGAGACGACCGCCGCCGCCACCGTCACCCCGCCGCTCAAACCACGCCTCGGCACGGTCGGCTGGCCGCTGCCGGGCACCGCCGTACGGATCGCGGACGACGGAGAGGTGCTGCTCAGCGGCGGCCAGGTGTTCACCGGCTACTGGGACGCCGAACGCGGCGCGGCGGTCCCCGCGCTCGACGGCGGCTGGTTCCCCACCGGCGACCTGGGCGCCCTCGACGAGGACGGCTATCTCACGATCACCGGCCGCAAGAAGGACATCATCATCACGTCGGGCGGCAAGAACGTCACCCCGGCCCCGCTGGAGGACTGGCTGCGCGCGCACCCGCTGGTCGGCCAGTGCATGGTGGTCGGCGACAACCGCTCGTTCATCACAGCCCTGATCACCCTGGAACCGGACGGGCTCGCGCACTGGCGGCAGATGCACAAGAAGCAGTCCGTGCCGATCAGGGAGCTGGTGGCGGACGAGGAGCTGCACGCCGCGCTGCAGCGGGCGGTCGACGAGGCCAACCGGCTGGTCTCACGCGCCGAATCCATCCGTAAGTTCGCCGTGCTGCCGGTCGACTTCACCGAGGAGGGCGGCCATCTGACGCCTTCGCTGAAACTGAAACGGGACACGATCGCGCAGGACTTCGAGGCGGAGATCGAGCAGCTGTACCGGAAGTAGCGGCCGGGCCGGGGCGTGGCCGCGCATGCTCGCCGGGCCCCCCGGGGAGCTCCGCCCGCATGCCCGGGTGTCTGCCGGGTCCCGTGGGTCTACTGGGGAGGCCGGAACTCCGGCACTCTTGAGTCCGTTCAGGCCCGACCGATACCACGCACCGCACTCCACACCCCGATTCCGACTCGGAGGATGCATGCGCTCCTTACGTATCGCCCTGCTCGCCCTGGCGGCCCTGCTCGCAGGACTGCTCAGTGCCACGCCCGCCACCGCCGCGCCGAACTTCAAGGCGCCGTTCCCCTGCGGTCAGACGTGGACCTACAGCCACCATTCGGCGGAGGTCAGATCGGCGCTCGACTTCGTGCGCTCCGACGGCGGCGCCACCGCCGGCACCCCGGTCCTCGCCTCCTCGGGCGGGACCGCCCACCGCTACTCCCAGCCGAGCGGTGCGGGCAACTACATCGCGATCGACCACGGCGGCGGCTGGCAGACCTACTACTTCCACCTCGCCTCCTACTCCGTGGCCGACGGGGCCTCGGTCTCCCAGGGCCAGCAGATCGGCGTCACCGGCTCGACCGGGAACAGCACGGGCGCCCACATCCACTACGAGCAGCTGTACAACGGGGTCGGCCAGAGCATCGTGATCAACGGCCTGTCGATGGCGCCCTATCCGGGTTCGTACGACAGCAAGTACCTGACCAGTGACAACGGTTGTGGCGGCGGCAGCGCCACGTACTGGGTGGACACCTTCGCCGCCGCGACCGGCTATGCCGCACCCGACACCGCGGACGCGCAGGGCGTCCTGAACGCGGGCACCAACTACGTCTACTGCAAGGTGTGGGGCGCCCAGATCGGATCCGGCGGCGCCTACAACCACTGGTGGCTGAAGACCGACCTGGACACGGTGTACGCGGGCAAGAACGGGCGGGGCGCCTATGTCTCCGCCTACTACCTCTCCCGCTGGGGCAACGACGAGGCACGCGACAACAACGGCACGGTGATTCCCGACTGCTGACCGGACCACGGTCCGGGGGTCCTGCCCGCCCGTCCATGAGGTCCGGCGGGCAGGACCTCCGGCGGGGTCGGGCGGCGGGCCCCGGATTCGTGCGGATTGGTTCGGAAAGCCGCGCGGGCGTGGCGCACAATGCCCCCGGCACGGGTCTCGGCGGCGGTCTGGACGGCCGGGTACCAGGGGCCGGCGGTGAGGCCCTTCCGACTGCGGCCGGGGGCTCCCACACGGCCGTCGAAGGCTTCCTCAAACGGGGTCTGAGCTGGGCTTTTACGTATTCCGTCCGTACCGTTCCGCTCATCGTGAGAGGGGATCCGATGGACCGGAACATACGCACGGTCGACGATGTGCTGACGCTGCTGGACGGCCTGTTCGCGCCGGAGGCCGACCGGTGGACGGCGGGTGGGTCCGCCTGGTGGGACGGTTTCTACACCGACCGCTCGAAGCCGGTGCCGTTCTTCGTGCCGAAGCCGGACGAGAACCTGGTGTCGTACCTCGACCGCGGACTGATCGCGCCGGGCAGGGCGCTCGACCTGGGCTGCGGGCCGGGCCGCAACGCACTCCATCTCGCCTCCCTGGGCTTCCAGGTGGACGCCGTCGACCTCTCCCCGGCGGCCGT
Source organism: Streptomyces sp. NPDC058231 (assembly GCF_042882275.1). Lineage (NCBI taxonomy): Bacteria > Bacillati > Actinomycetota > Actinomycetes > Kitasatosporales > Streptomycetaceae > Streptomyces > Streptomyces sp. NPDC058231. The sequence continues at coordinate 65,283 of NZ_JBHVWN010000024.1, forward strand.
CACCTGGGCCGAGGAGCGCGCCCGTGCGGCCGGGGCCGAGATCAGCTTCCACTGCGGAGACGCCTTCGCCCTCGCCGGGGCGGAGTTGGCCGGTCCCTACGACCTGATCCACGACTCCGGCTGCTTCCACCATCTGCCGCCCCACCGCCGCATCAGCTACCTCGCCCTCCTCGACCGCGTCCTCGCCCCCGGCGGGCACCTCGCCCTCACCTGTTTCGCCGCAGGGGGGATGGGCTCCGAGCTGCCCGACGCGGAGTTCTACCACCGGTCCGGTCTCCAGGGCGGACTCGCCTACTCGCCGGAGTCCCTGCGCGGGATCTTCTCCGGTCTGACCGAGGTCGAACTGCGCCGCATGCACGACGAGCCGCCCGGGTCCGCGTGCTTCGGCGAACCGTTCCTGTGGACGGCCTTGTTCCGCCGCGACGAGCAGAGGGTGTCCGGCTGACCGGGCACGGTCGCCGCCGCCGTCAGACCACGCAGAACTCGTTGCCCTCCGGGTCCGTCATCTCCACGTGGTCGGGCCTGCCGTCCATCTCGTGCTCGTGCACCACCTCCGCGCCCGCCGCGGTCAGCCGTGCGACCGTCTCGACGACGCGCGGCCACCGCACCTCCCAGGGGGTCTCGCGGCCGCCGCCCGCCTGGACGTCCAGGTGCACGCGGTTCTTGGCCGACTTCGGCTCCGGCACCTTCAGGAACGACAGCGCGGGCCCCACCCCGTCCGGATCGCACAGGTAAGCACCGTCGTCCCATTCCTCCTCCGGGACGCCGTGGCGGGCGAACCACTCCTCCCAGCTCCCGAACCCGGCGGGCGGCGGCTTCCGAACGTAGCCGAGGGCCAGGGCCCAGAACTCCGCAAGCAGGGCAGGGCGCGCGCAGTCGAACGTCACGGTCCACCTGGTCGACATGGCTCCTCCTGTGTCCGGGCGAGTGGTGAGGACCGTACCGCGCGCCACCGACGTCAACCGTCCGGCAGCAGGGTGGGCCCGGCCGTGGGCCGGGACCGAGCGGCGGGACCCGGCCGGGGTCCACGGGGTCTCCGGTGGGACCCGGGGCGCGTGGCCCGGGCTCCGCGCACGCCGCGTCGGGTCAGGTCGTGCGCCAGTAGCCCAGCGCGTTCACCCGCTCCTTGGAGACCCCGAGTTCCCTGCGCGCGTACGAGGCCAGACTCCGGGTCGTCGCCGTGTCGCAGGCGATCCAGAGGTACGCCTCCGAAGGGTCGCCCAGCAGCGCGGGAAGAGCGGCCCTCACCTCCTCGACCAGGTGGGCCCCCGCGTCGCGGCGGGGCACCAGGTGCAGGGTGTGACGGTCCGGGTCCAGGCGGAACGGCAGCTTCTCGTCGGAGGCGTGCGCCGTCTCGAACCAGATGGTCGCCCGGGCCTGCGGGACCGCCCCCAGCAGGGAGTTGATCGCCGGCAGGGATGCCGGGTCGCCGATCACGAAGAGCCGGGCGGGCTCCGGTTCGGGCAGGGCGAAGCCGGTGCCCTGGAGCGTCGCCTCGATCGTGTCGCCGGGCTGCGCGGTGCGTACCCAGTCGCTCGCGGCGCCCTGATGCAGGGCGAATTCGAGACTGAACGTCCCGGCGGCCGGGTCCGGGTCGACCAGGGTGTAGGCGCGCTGATGAGGTCTGCCGTCCTGCTCGAACCAGATCCTGACCCACATCGTCGGGTGCGCGCCGCCGGCCGCGGCGAGCAGCCCGCCGTCGGTCAGGTGCACCCGCCGGAAGTCCTCGGTGACCTGTTCGGCCCCGGTCACGGTGAACTCGAAGTCCTTCCCGCGCATCAGTTTGAGGACCACGCCCTCCCAGCCATGCCCCACAGCTGTCTCCTCCCCGGGGAATTGCCGAAATCGCTTTAGGTTAGGCTAACCTAAATTGCGAGGCGGGGATCTGGACAGGGGTGGGTATCGGCATGCGCGACGAGGTCTATCGGGACGACTGGGGCATCCCCCACCTGCGTGCCGCCGGAGCCCGCGAACTCGCCCGCGCCCAGGGCCGAAACGCCGCCCTGGACCGGGCCTGGCAGATCGAGGTCGAGCGGCACCGGGTGCAGGGCACCACGGCCGCGTTCCTCGGCCCCGACGCCGTCGAGTGGGACCGGTTCGCCCGCCGGGCCAGGCTGGACGACACCGCCCGGCGCTGCTTCGAACGCCTGGAACGCCTTGCACCGGAGACCGCCGACTGGGTGCGGTCGTACGTCGACGGCGTCAACGCCGGACTCGGCGAAGGCGACGGGCTGGCCCCCGAGTTCGCGGCCGTGGGGCTGGCCCCGGGGACCTGGAGACCCTGGACGCCGCTGGGTGTCTGGCTCTCCACCCACATTCTGTTCGCCGGTTTCCCCACCAAGCTCTGGCGTGAGGAGGTCGCCCGCAGGCTCGGCGACGGTTCCGTCGAGCTCTTCGCCACCGACGGCCCCGGCACCTCCGGCAGCAACGGCTGGCTCGTCACCGGTGAGCGCACCGCCACCGGCGCACCGATCATCGCGGGCGACCCGCACCGGTTCATCGAGGACCCGGGCGTCTACCAGCAGATCCGGCTCGCCTGCCCCGAGTTCGACGTGGTGGGCCTCGCAGTCCCCGGCGTCCCCGGTCTCGCCCACTTCGGCCACACCGGGCAGGTCGCCTGGGCGATCACCAACGCGATGGCCGACTACCAGGACCTCTACCGGGAGCGGCTGCGGCGCACCCCGGGCGGCGTCGTCGAGGCGCTCGGCCCGGACGGCTGGGAACCGGCCGCCGCCCACACCGAGACCATCGACGTCGCGGGCGCGGACGCCGTGACCGTCGAGATCGTCGAGACCGGCCGCGGCCCGGTCGTCATCGGCGACCCGGACACCGGGGCGGAGACGGTCAGCCTCCGCCACCCGCCCCGCGTCACCGGCGAACTCGGCTTCGAAGTCCTGCCCGCGATGCTCCGTGCCCGTACGGTCGACGAGCTCGACGCCGCCCTGGACCGGTGGGTGGAGCCGATCAACGTGGTCCTGGCGGCGGACACGACGGGAGGGACCCTGCACCGGGTTGCCGGACACGTACCGCTGCGCCCCGCTGCGAACCGGCTGCGCCTCGTGCCCGCCTGGGACCCCGCGTACGCCTGGCGGGACGGCCGCGCGCCGATGCCGCGCGAGAAGGTCCGGGGCTCCGCCGTGATGGCGAACCAGCGGGGAATCGCCGGCCCGCTCGGCGTCGAGTTCGCGCCCGCGCACCGGGCCGACCGGATACGGGAGCTCCTCGGCGGCTCCGCCCGGTGGACCGCCGAGGAGATGGCCGACCTCCACATGGACACCCGTCTCGCCTCGGCCCGGCCCCTGCTGGCACTGCTGGCGCAGGTGACCGTCCAGGACGGCACGGAGGCCGGGCGGCTGCGCGACCGGCTGCTGCGCTGGGACCGGAGGATGGGCGCCGACAGCACCGACGCAACGATGTACGCGGCGCTCCGCGCCGAGGTCGTGCACCGGCTGGCCGCCCACCCGGCCCTCGCTCCGCTGCGCGGTTCTGCGCATACGGATCCGTACCCGGAGCTGTTCCGGCCGTGGCTGGCGACCGTGCCGAGGATCGCCTACGCGCTGGAGGGCCTGCTGACGGGGCCCGCCGGGCCGTTGACGCACGAGGACCGTGTGACAGCGGTGGCGGAGGCGCTGGAGCGCGTACCGGCCGGGGACACGGCCGTCCCCTGGGGCGAGCTGCACCGGCTGACCCCCTGGCAGTCGCTGCCCGGTATGAACCCCGGTGAGACCTGGCCGGGGCTCGCGGGCGACCACGACTGCGTCCTGTCCACGTCCAGCGTCCCCGGCGTCACGGACGGCAGCGCCCGCGGCCCCGCCGCCCGCTACGTCTGGGACCTGGCACGGCGCGAGGACAGCCTGTGGGTGGTCCCGCTCGGCGCGTCCGGGATCCCGGGCGACACCCATCACCGCGACCAACTGCCGCTGTGGGTACGGGGAGAGCTCGTCCCCGTGGTCACCGACTGGAATCTGCTGCACCGAGAAGAGGAGAGACAGGGATGAGCCCCGAGACGACCGCCGGGACGGCACCGGGCACGGGCGCCCGTTCCCCCGGGTACGAGCGGGAGGTCGCAGGGTTCGGCACCGTCCGGATCGTCCCCGTCGATCCGGCCGGCGACCTGGACCTGATCCATTCCTGGGTCACCGAGGAGCGGGCCCGCTTCTGGGGCATGGGCGGCCACAGCCGCGAACAGGTGCTGGAGATCTACGAGTTCCTGGATTCTCTCACCACGCACCATGCCTACCTGGTCCACCGTGACGGTGTTCCCGTGGCGCTCTTCCAGCGGTACGAGCCGGACGCCGACCCGCTCGGAGAGTGCTACGACGTCCAGCCCGGTGACCACGGTGTCCACCTGCTGATCGGTCCCGCGGACAGCGCGGAACCCGGTTTCACCGGCGCCCTGCTCTCCGCGTTCATCGACTTCGTCTTCCGCGACCCCACCCGTCTCCGGGTCGTCGTCGAGCCCGACGCCCGCAACACGAAGGCGATCGACCGCATGGTGCGCGCCGGGTTCGAACTGGGCCCGGAGGTCGAGAAGCCGGAGAAGCGGGCCCGGCTCGCGTTCCTGAGCCGGGACGCCGTGCGGGGCTGATCCCGGAGCGCCGGAGCCCCGGCGCCCCCGGCGCCGGGGGCACGCGAGCCCGGCGTGATCCGGACGAGAGGCGGCCCTAACCGCCCAGGAACACCGGATTGGTCAGTGCCGCCAGTGCCCCGGGCAGCCCCGGCACGGCCGCCGGATGACGGACCTCGGCGCGGACGTACGCGGCGTACGCCGGAGTCGTACGCCACTCGACCGTGCCCGAGCCGGACTCCGGCAACGTGGAGACGAACAGCGTGCCCTCGTCCGTGACGAACTGCGCGGTGCACCCGGGCGCCCCGGTCACCTCAAGCCGTACCGTGACCGGTGTGTCCGCGTCGGCCCGGAGCCGCTCGCCGATCCCCGCGTGCCCGCCGCGCCCGCCCGACACCCCGAAGGAGAGGGCGACGGCGGACGACTCGGCGATGTAGGAGTGTCCGGCCCGGATGCCCGCCACGATCGCGTCGCGCGAGAGTTCGTCGGCGAGCACCACGGTCTGCGGCAGCCCCACCACGTCCGGATCGCGGTGCGCGTCGCTGTTGCCCATGGCGGGGAGCCAGGGCTTCGACGCGCGGACGGCCGCGACGAGGGAGTTGTCCCACTCGGCGAGCGCGATCTCGTCGTCCGGGGTGTACGGCCCGTTCCACACCTCCACGGCGTCCGCCTCACCGAACCCGAATTTCCAGTGGCAGCCGATGCAGGTGGCGTGCGGATGCGCCGGGACGACCAGACCGCCGGCCCGGCGGACGGCCTTCGCGTAGTGCCCGAAGCGGTTGTCGCGGGCCCGGTAGCGCCAGTCGACGAAGGTACCGGGGTCGGTGGAGAGCGCGAGCACGTGGCCGTTGCGGGTGGTGATCTCCTCGCCGGTCAGGATGAGCAGGTCGTCACCCCACAGTCCCTGCCACGCGCCGTGCGCGGAGCAGGTGTTGTGCTCGCTGCTGTTGATGAAGTCGAGCCCGGCGGCGCGCGCGGCGGCGGCGATCTCGGCCGGGGTGCGCCTGCCGTCCGAGTGGACGGAGTGCAGATGGCAGTCGCCGCGGTACCAGGCGAGGCCGCGCCCCTTGGCGCGATCGGGCGGGTACACGGGTTTCGGGGTGGTGCCGGGCGCACCGGAGCGGAGGGTGATCGTCACCTCGTACGGGAGCCCGTCGGGGGCGACGGTGTAGGGCCCCAGCGCGATGTGCCAGGTCCCGGCGCGCACCGGACCGGCGATGTATCCCGGTGTCGCCTCGTCCGCCCTGATGAAGAATTCGGTGCGTGCCCCGCCGGACCACCCGCGGAATCCGCGTCCGCCCGGCTCGGTGCCGCGCTCGTCGAAGATGCCGATGTCGAGCGCGTTGCCCTGCGTCCCGGCCGGGACGGACGTCTTTTCGTACGTGTAGGAGACGGCGATCTCGCGTACCCCGGCGGGCACGTCGACCGGCAGGTAGACGAAGTCGGGCGATCCGGTCGGCAGGGTGCCGCGCACGGTCCTGGTCCGGTCGGCCGGGGCCGCTGCGCCGTCCTCGCCGGCTGCGGCGTTCGCGAAGCTCACGGTGGACAACGTTAGGGCGGTGGTGGCCGCCCCGACGAGAAGGCCGCGCCTTCCGAACGGGCCTCGCTGCGATGTGTGCGATCCGGTCATACGAGTGGCTCCCCAAGGTGTCGCGAGTGGCGTGGGTGACGAACTCGAACCCTGGTATGGGGCCATGAACTCCCGGCAAAAGGAAGAAGAGTTATGGCCAAGACTCACGGATCGGCCGTGGGGAACGACGCCGGGTGCGGCCAGGAGGGTGCTTCGACCGCCCGCGACCGGTCACCCCTGGGCCCGCCGACCGGCACGGCATACGGTTTGACCCGCCACCAGACGACGACGGAGGGGCCCCGCATGCGGATCGCCACAACGATCTTCCTCACCGACGAGACCATCACACCGGTACGGCTCGCGCGCGAGCTCGAACAGCGCGGATTCGCCGGGCTCTATCTGCCCGAGCACACCCACATCCCGGTGAGCAGGGACACCCCGTACCCGGCGGGCGGAGAACTCCCGCGCGAGTACGGCCGCACCCTCGACCCGTTCGTGGCCCTCGGGCAGGCAGCCGCGGTCACGCAGCGGCTGGCGCTCGGCACCGGCATCACTCTGATCGCCCAGCACGACCCGATCGGCCTGGCGAAGCAGATCGCCACGCTCGACCACCTCTCCCACGGGCGGTTCACGCTGGGCCTCGGCTACGGCTGGAACGTCGAGGAAGCCGCGGACCACGGGGTGACCTGGTCGACCCGGCGTGAGCTGGCCCGCGACAGGATGGCACTCATGCGCGCCCTGTGGGCCGACGAACCCACCGGGCACACCGGCGAGTTCGGGTCCGTCCGGGCCAGCCACGCGTATCCGAAGCCGGTCCAGAAGCCGCGCGGGCCGGTGACAGGTCCGCGGACCCTGATCGGCGGCGCGGCCGGCCCCGGGCTGTTCGCCCGCATCGCGGAGCACGCGGACGGCTGGCTCCCGATCGGCGGCCGGGGCCTGACGGAGTCGGTGCCGGCGCTGCGAGCGGCCTGGGAATCGGCGGGCCGCGACCCGCGGCAGCTCCAGGTCGTGCCGTACGCGGTGCTGCCGAGCGCGGGGAAGCTGGCGCACTACGCGGACCTGGGCATCGACGAGGTCGTACTGCAGTTGCCTCCGGCGGGCGAGGCCGAGGTGCTGCGCGCGCTGGACGCCTACACGGAATATCTGTGACCCATGGGGCCGGAGCCGTTCGGCGGGCGGGGACCGCTCGGGTGACGTCCGCACCGGAGCCCCGGGAGGCCTGGCGTGCCGGGTCTCCCGGGCCTCCGGGATCGGGAATGATCTTCTGCGCGGCAGGAGTGCTCCGCGTTCCGTCCGCGGTGCGCCCCTCCCGAGCAGGAGACCCCCACCGGCCGCATGCGCGGTGGCACGCAGTGGTCCCCGGACCGCCCCGACCGGGCGGGCCCGCGCCCCCTTCCGCGGACCCGCCCCCGGTGCAACCGTCCGCCCGGTGCGCGCATCTTCCACTGTTGAAGATCGAACGGAATCCGGGGATCGGGGAGACGATGAACAGGCCGCTGCGGCACATAGCCATCTTCTGCGGGCTACTGGTGATGGCCCTGCTGCTGCGGACGAACTGGCTCCAGTACTTCCAGCGGGAGTCCCTGGCCACCGATGAGCACAACCGCCGGGTGAAGATCGCCCAGTTCGCCACCCCGCGCGGGGACATCATCGTCGGCGGCAAGGCGATCACCGGCTCCAAGGCGGTCGACGGCACGGACTTCAAGTACCAGCGGACCTTCAAGCAGGGTGCGATGTACGCCCCCGTCACCGGCTACGCCTCCCAGGCGCAGGGCATGTCCCTCCTGGAGAAGACGTACGACACCATCCTCAGCGGCCAGGACGACCGGTTCGCGTTCCGGCACGCCAAGGACATCCTCACCGGCGAGCAGCGCCGCGGCGGTGACGTGATCACCACGATCGACCCCAAGGCGCAGGAAGCCGGGTACAAGGGGCTGACCGACCTCAAGGCCCGTGGCGCGGTCGTCGCCCTCGACCCTCGCACGGGCAAGGTCCTGGCCCTCGTCTCCACGCCCTCCTACGACCCGTCCGTCTTCGCGGGGAACTCGTTCAAGGAGGGTGACCGGTTCCAGGCGCTCGTCGACGACAAGAACAAGCCCCTGGCCAACCGCCCGCTGCGCGAGACCTTCCCGCCCGGCTCCACCTTCAAGATCCTCACAGCTGCCGCGGCCCTGGAGAGCGGTGTGGTCACCGATGTCGACGCGCCGTCCGGCGCCGTCTCGCCGTACCCGCTGCCGCTCTCCTCGAACAAGATCAGCAGCGAGGCCGGCGACGCGGTCTGCGACAAGGCGTCGATGAAGACCGCCATGCAGTACTCGTGCAACAACGTCTTCCTCGACGCGGCGTCCAAGGTCGGTGCCGACAGGATGCGCGCGACGGCGGAGAAGTTCGGCTTCAACGCCGATGTCTACTCGGACGAGTTCGGCGACATGCTCGCCACCAGGAGCCTCTACCCGGCGGGCCTCGACAGGCCGGGCACGGCTCTGACCGGCATGGGCCAGGGAAGCCTCACCAGCACACCGATGCAGATGGCCATGGTGACTGCCGCCATCGCCAACGACGGCAAGCTGATGCAGCCGTACATCGTCGAGGAGCTGCGCGGCCCCGACCTGTCGACGCTGGAGAAGCACGAGCCCAAGCTCAAGAGCCGGGCCGTCTCCGAGGGAACGGCGAAGAAGGTCCAGGAAATGATGGAGTTCACCGCCAAGGAGGGCAGCGCGCAGCGGGCCCTGATCGACGGCGTGACGGTCGGCGGCAAGACCGGCACCGCGCAGCGCGGCGTGAACGTGAACGAAGAGGTGCCGTACGGCTGGTTCGTCTCGTACGGCAAGAAGGCCGACGGGCAGTCGGTCGCGGTCGCCGTCTTCATCGACCCGACGGACATGGACATCTCCCGCTCGGACATCTCGGGCGGGCGCCTCGGCGCGCCCATCGCGAAGAACGTGATGCGGGCGGTGCTGGGGGAGTAGGCGCCGCTCCGCACAGCCGTACCGGTGGACCAGGGGCGTGGGTCGGCAACGAGTGAGCGGCCAGGTGGAGGAGATCGAGCGGCAGCGCAGCCGGACTGCGCCCGACACGTCGGCTGTGCGCCCGGTGGCGGCCGAGCTCTCCCGGGCGTCTGCGCGCTCACCACGGCACGGGCGTTCCGTCCCAGGAGAAGAACGCGCCGGTGGGGCCCTCGTCCGGCAGGAGGGCCAGTCGGACGGCTCCCCGGGCGGCGCCGGCCGGGTCCCCGCCCGCGGTGGCCGCCAGGGGGTTGAGGGAGGTGGCTCGCAGGCCAGGGGCGAGCGCGTTGACCTTGAAGCCCTCCTCGGCCAGCGTCTGGGCGTAGAAGACGGTCAAGGCGTTGAGGGCGGCCTTCGACGAGCGATAGGCGGCAGCGCCCCCGTTCCCGGGGGTGAACTGAGGGTTGGGGTTCGTGCTCCAGGTCACCGATCCGGTGCCACTGGAGATGTTGACGACGCGGGGGCGGGGCGATCGGCGCAGGGCAGGCAGGAAGGCATTGGTGACCTCGACGACCGCGAACACGTTGGTCTCGTACGTGCGCCGGAACTCCTCGACACCGGATTCGGTCGGCGGGGTGAGCGAGACCGAGATGCCCGCGTTGTTGACCAGGACGTCGAGGCGGTCCACCTGCGCCGCGGCCCTGTTGATGCTGTGGGTGTCCGTGACGTCGAGGACCAGCAGGCGGGCGTCGCCGCCGATCTCCTCGACGGCCTGCTGCCCTCGCCCGACGTCGCGGGAACCCACGTACACGGTGAAGCCCTCTGCGGCGAGTCGGCCGGCGATGTGCTTGCCAATACCTTTGTTGGCACCGGTGACCAGTGCTGTGCGATCGTTCATGACGCCTACGGTTCCCCGGCCGTGACCGTTCTGCCAGGGACAACCTGTACCAGGCGGCTGGAGGAGGCACCATGGCGCGGGAGGAGCTGGCCCGCTTCCTGCGGGAACGCCGTGCGGGGCTGCGCCCGCACGAGATGAGCCTGCCGACGAGCACCCCTCGCCGCACACCGGGCCTGCGACGCGAAGAGGTGGCAGAGCTGGCCCACATGTCGGTCGACTACTACACACGACTCGAGCAGGCCCGCGGGCCCCGGCCGTCGCCCCGGATCCTGGACGCGCTGGCCCAGGCCCTGCGGCTCGCCCCGGCCGAACGCAGCCACCTGTTCCACCTGGCCGGATCATCCGCGCCGCCCGGCGCCGACGCCATGCAGCGGGTGCGCCCGCAGGTGGCCCGGATGCTGCGGCGACTGCCGGAGACCGGTGCGATCGTCACCGACGCGGCCTATGGCGTCGTCGCCTGGAACCCCCTCGCGCAGGCTCTGCTGGGCGATGACATCGGACGCGGGACGACGAACCTGGCCCGGCGCCGCTTCCTCGGCCAGGGGCGCATGTACGAGAGCTCCGGCGCGGAGGAGTTCGGGCACATCGTGGTGGCGCGGCTGCGCCGGGCCGCAACCCGATACCCGCACGACGCGCAGCTCGCCGGTCTGCTGACCGGACTGCGCTCCGGCAGCGAGGAGTTCCGGAGGATCTGGGAGACCCGCCCGGTCCACGCCCCCGGGCACCGCACCAAGACCCTCGACCATCCGTCGGCGGGCAGACTGCGGTTGAACTGCGACGTACTGCTCGTCCCGGAGGACGACCAGGAAGTCGTCCTGATGACGGCCGATCCCGGATCGCCCGCCGCGCGGACGCTGCGCAGGCTCGCCGCACGGGTGGCCGGAAGCAGTGGGTGGCCTGACGCGTAGCCGATCTCGATACCGGGCCACGCCCCTGGGGAGCCGGGGATAAATCCGCCTGCCACCACCACCCGAGTCGCATATCGTCGGCATGATTTCCTGGCGGAGGCCTCGGCCCGGCCGGGACGACGCCCACGACCTGGAGGATGACTGTGCGCTACCGCGAGCTGGGACGCAGCGGACTGTCCGTGTCAGAGATCGGCTACGGCGCCTGGGGTATCGGTGAGTCCAGCTGGGTCGGTGCCACGGAGGACGAATCCGTACGCGCCCTGAACCGCGCCATCGACCTCGGCGTGAACTTCATCGACACCGCCCGCGGCTACGGCGAGAGCGAGCGGATCGTCGGCCGGGTGGTCCGCGAACGGGCGGGCGACGAGGTGCTCGTGGCGACCAAGGTGCCGCCGAAGAACCGCGTGTGGCCCGCGCCCGCCGGTCTTGACCCGGCCGAGACGTTCCCGGGCGAGCACATCCGCGCAAGCCTGGAGACCAGCCTGGGCGCCGCCGGCCTGGACCACTTCGACGTACTGCAGTTCCACGTCTGGAACGACGACTGGATCGGACGCGGCGACTGGCTGGAGACGATCGCCGAACTGAAGCAGGAGGGGAAGATCCGCCTGTTCGGTGTCTCCGTCAACGACCACCGGCCCGACACCGCGCTCGCGCTCGTCCGCAGCGGCGCCGTGGACAGCGTGCAGGTCATCTACAACGTCTTCGACCAGTCCCCCGCCGACGAGCTGCTGCCGGCCTGTGAGGAGCACGGCGTCGGTGTCGTCGTGCGGGTGGCGCTGGACGAGGGCGGCCTCACCGGGCGGATCACCGCCGGCACGACCTTCCCCGAGGGCGACTTCCGCAACCGCTACTTCCGCGACGACCGCCCGGCGCAGGTCGAGCAGCGGGTGGCCGCGATCGTCGCCGACCTCGGCATCGCTCCCGACGAGATCGCCGAGAACGCACTGCGCTTCGTGCTCAGTTCGCCGGCCGTCTCCACCGTCATCCCCGGGATGCGCACCGTACGCAACGTCGAGCGCAACACGGCCCTGAGCGACGGACGTCCGCTCACCGCCGACCAGCTCGCCGTGCTGGCCAAGCACCGGTGGCAGCGCAACTACTACTCCTGATCCGCGGGCGTCGTGCGGGTCGTCGCCCTCACACGGTGAGCGGGTGGTCGTCGTCGCTCCGGCAGTCGCGGCAGCGGCCGGGACGGGGGGAGCGGAAGGCGCGCTCGCAGCCGTCGCAGGTCTGGAAGGGCGTCACCCGGCACACGGGTGTGCGGGGCGGGGCGAGAGGGAGAGGCGAGGGGAGGAGCGCGACGAGGCGGTGTCCGAGGAACTTCGCCGGGTGCTTGAGGGACACGGGCAGGTCGGCGGTGAGGGCGCGGCGGACGGTCTCCGGCGCGACCTCGCGTTCGAGCCAGGCGGCAACGGCGGGGGCGAGGCGGTCGACATCACGCTCGGAGAGGATCAGTTGCGGGTCGTCCCGGCGCAGACCGGCGAGGAGAGCGGCGGCGGTGCGGTGCACCTCGGCGCCGGGGGCGTGGGGCACGGGGAGCCGCATGGGCGCGGTGGGCGGCGGTACGGGTGCCGGGTGCGACGCCGGTGCCCCGTCGGAGCGCGGGGGCGGTAGCGGCTGCGACACGGGGGTGTGCGGCTCGGCGGGTTCGGCCGCCCCGCACGTCGCCGGCAGGGGAAGAGGCCGGTCCGGGCGCGGTTCCGGTCGGGGGCGAGGCACCCGTGCCGGGGGAGTGCGGGGGCCCGGGCCCGGCTGGTTGTACGAGCAGGTGCGGGTGACGACGCGGCCGTCGGGGAGCCGTTCCCGGGAGCGCCGGAGATAGCCGTGGGCTTCCAGCTCGCGCAGGGCTGCGGCGATGCGGGCCTCGCTCTCCGGGAAGCGCTCGGCGAGGACCTTGATGCCGATCTTCGCTCCGGAGGGCAGCGACTGGATGTGGAGGCCGAGCCCGATCGCGAGCAGGGAGAGTTCGCGGTGCTGGGCGAGGTGGTTCCCCACGACGGTGAAGCGGCTGGTGTGCCGGGAGTTGATGTGCACGACTCCGGAGGGCGACGCGGCGCTCACGGGTACGCGGGACGGGGCGTGCGTGGGCACGCTAACCTGCTGGGTATCCATCGGGAAGCCTCTTACTTCCTCGGTGGTCAGGCCCTCGATCGGGATGCCAGTCCCGGCCGGGGGCCGACGCATGTCTGCGGTTGTCGCGGCGAGCATATGCCAGCCAACCGGTGCGAAAGCCAGCTCAGTTGGCAAACCTCACCCGTGTGAGTGACGGGCCGGTCGGGGTTGGGTCGGGTGGGTTTTCTCCCCGGATCCTTGAAAGCTTTTTACGTCGCGAGCCGCCGCGACGCGGCCGATCAGGTCGCGGCCGGCCGGATCGCGGTCCACCAGGTCGCGGCTGCCGCGACCCGGTGGGTCTCGGGTGGTTCAGCCCCGCTCGTACCCGACGAAGGCGGACCAGGTGGTGGGGCGATGTCGAGGTGGGGGCCCTGGATGATCTCGGAGCTGGGCCCAGCCGGCCACGGCCCCTTGAAGATCGGCCGATGTGGCCGAGGTGCTCGCCTTGCAGCGGGGGAGCCGTCCGTGCAGACCTCGGAGGCGGCGGGGCGTCGGCGAAGGGGTGGGTGTCGCCGTTCTCGGCAGCATCTCCCTGCACACAAAAGACAGTGAGGCACTGCGAGAGCGGTGATTCTTGCGGGTGACGGATGCGGTCGGCCTTGACCGGAGTGCGCTCTCGGCCCAGCAGATCGACGTTTATCGCTGTTCGGTCAGAGCCGCCTGAGCCGCCTCGATCTCCTTCTCCGCCCACTCGCTCCACTCCGCCTGCATCTGCGTGAACCGCTTGCCCCACTCCAGGGTCAGGCGGCCGTACACGGACAAGGCGCTGTCGTCCCAGTCCGTGGTCTTCCCCATGGACTCGAACTCGGCATGGCGTTCACGGGCGAACTCTGTCCGCCTGTGCAGGAATTCACGGGCCTCGTCCCACTCGACCGCGCCGAGAAGGAAAACTCTCAGCAGGATGTCGTTGCGCCGGTAGCCGCTCGGGTCCACCTCCAGGAGCCAGTGGCGCAGCTCGGTGCGGCCCGGTTCGGTGATCTCGTACGTCTTGCGGCCACGGGGGCCCTCGGCCGCGACCCGGGTCAGGCCTGCGGCGTCGAGCTTGGTCAGCTCCGTATAGATCTGGCTCTGCGTGGCGGGCCAGACGTTCGAGAGCGTCGTACGGAACGTGCCCAGCAGGTCGTATCCGCTGGCAGGGCCGTCCGCGAGCAAGCCGAGGAGTGCGTGTCGAAGACTCATGGGTATTACTTTAGCTCCAACATTCCACTGTTGACATGTCATGGACTGACCTTCTACATTCGACATGTCAGTTCAGGGATGCCGATTTCTCGGAGTCCTGACCCGCCCAGCACCCATCCCGCAAGCAACAGGGAGACCCTCATGGCGTACCTGCGCAGCTTCCTCCCGTGGATTGCCGTCAGCGTGCTCGTCGGCACCATCGACATCCGTTACGCCCTGCTGGTAGGGCTGGTGCTCGCGCTCGCTCTGGCCGTGGGGCAGCGTCGCGCCGGCCGCGACTGGTCTGCGCTCGTCATCGAAGTCAGCGCGGCCCTGTTCTTCGCGGCGTGCACCGCCGCGGCGTTCGCCTCACCGGACTCGGACCTCGTGAAGAACTACTCGTCGGCCGGTTCCTCCCTGTGGCTGGCGCTGGTGGCCTGGGGGTCGCTCGCTCTCGGCAAGCCGTTCACACTGGGGATCGCGCGGACCACGGTCGCGGCCGAGCACTGGCAGAGCCCGCTGTTCCGGCGCGTGAACACGGTGATCACCGCAGTCTGGGCCGGCGCCTTCACCGTTGGCGGCGCCGGGTCGGTGTGGCTCCACCACACGCAGCCGGACAACAGCGGTGCCCGCACGGTGCTGACCGTCGCCTGCATAGTCGTGCCGATCCTGTTCACCGTGCGCTACCCGGCGCTCGCCCGCGCACGGTTTCTCGCCGCCCCGCGGGAAGAGACGTCCAAGTGACATGCCGGGCACGGGCCCACGGCTCTGACGGTGCAGTTGCTGCACGCGTCCCCGACCCACAGCCCAAGGTGCTGATCCGTCCCGGATGACCGGCGATGCCGTGGTGGCTCAGGCGCCGACAGGTGTCCGGCCGGCCACGGTGTCCGGGGCGCTTCGGTGGAGCTGCTGCCCTCATCGAGGTCAACCGTCACCGGGCCGAACCTGCGAGTGCTGCATATCGTCAACGGCCGAGGCGGCAACTCCATCGGGATCATCGATCTTTCTGATCCTTCGGGCGGCAATGTCACGCTCGCACAAGGACCCCTCGCGCCGCCCCCGAGCTGTCCCCGGAAACGCCTGGGCCCCCCTCCGCCCAGTGGAGTCACCGGCCACCGGCTATCGGTCCGCTCGTATGCTCGGTTCATGACCGATCCTCAGCGCGGACGCCCGACCACCAACTCGATGCGGCGTGCCCTCAAACGGGCCCGTGACGGAGTCGCCCTCGATGTGGCCGAGGCCGCCGTCCTGCTCCAGGCGCGCGGTGACGATCTGACGGACCTTGCCGCCTCCGCCGCCCGGGTCCGGGACGCGGGCCTCGAAGCCGCGGGCCGGCCCGGTGTCATCACGTACTCCCGCAAGGTCTTCATCCCGCTGACCCGGCTCTGCCGCGACAGGTGCCACTACTGCACCTTCGTCACCGTGCCCGGCAAGCTCCGCAAGGCCGGACACGGGATGTTCCTCTCGCCCGACGAGGTGCTGGACATCGCCCGCGAGGGCGCGGCCATGGGGTGCAAGGAAGCGCTGTTCACGCTCGGCGACCGCCCCGAGGACCGCTGGCCCGAGGCGCGGGAGTGGCTGGAGGCCGAAGGCTACGACGACACCCTCGCGTACGTACGGGCCATGGCGATCCGGGTGCTCGAAGAGACGGGTCTGCTGCCCCACCTCAATCCCGGTGTGCTGACCTGGACCGATCTGCAGCGGCTCAAGCCCGTCGCCCCGTCCATGGGCATGATGCTGGAGACGACGGCGACCCGCCTGTGGTCCGAGCCCGGCGGCCCGCACCACGGATCCCCGGACAAGGAGCCGGCCGTGCGGCTGCGGGTGCTGGAGGACGCGGGCCGGTCCAACGTCCCGTTCACCACCGGCATCCTGATCGGGATCGGCGAATCGTACGAGGAGCGCGCCGACTCCCTCTTCGAGCTGCGCAGGACCGCCCGCGCGTACCACGGCATCCAGGAAGTCATCGTCCAGAACTTCCGTGCCAAGCCCGACACGGCGATGCGCGGAATGCCCGACGCCGAACTGGAGGAACTGGCCGCGGCCATCGCCGTGGCCCGCCACATCCTCGGCCCGTCCGCCCGCATCCAGGCCCCGCCGAACCTCGTCGACGCCGAATACGCCCTGTTCATCGGCGCCGGGATCGACGACTGGGGCGGCGTGTCCCCGCTGACTCCCGACCACGTCAATCCCGAACGCCCCTGGCCGCACATCGACGAACTCGCCGCGAAGACGGCCGAGTCGGGGTTCGCTCTGCGGGAACGGCTCACCATCTACCCCGAGTTCATCCAGCGCGGTGAGCCATGGCTCGACCCGCGCCTGCTCCCGCACGTCCGGGCGCTCGCCGACCCGGAGACAGGACTGGCGAGGGAAGGGGTGACCCCTGCCGGGCTGCCCTGGCAGGAGCCCGACGAGGGGTTCAACGCCTCCGGCCGCACCGACCTGCACCGCACCATCGACACCGAGGGACGCACCGGCGACCGCCGCGACGACTTCGACGAGGTGTACGGGGACTGGGAGGCGCTCCGCGAGGCCGCCGCCCCCGGCATGGTTCCGTCCCGCATCGACACGGACGTGAAGGCGGCGCTGAGCCGGGCCGCCGACGACCCGACGAAGCTCACCGACGACCAGGCCCTCGCCCTGCTCCACGCGGACGGTCCGGCGCTCGACGAGCTGTGCCGGATCGCGGACACGCTGCGCCGCGACACGGTCGGCGACGACGTCACGTACATCGTCACCAGGAACATCAACTTCACCAACGTCTGCTACACCGGATGCCGGTTCTGTGCCTTCGCGCAGCGACGCACCGACGCCGACGCGTACACCCTCTCCCTCGACCAGGTCGCCGACCGCGCGGCGCAGGCGTGGGACGTCGGGGCGGTCGAGGTCTGCATGCAGGGCGGCATCCACCCGGACCTGCCCGGCACCGCGTACTTCGACATCGCGCGCGCGGTGAAGGAACGCGTACCCGGCATGCATGTGCACGCGTTCTCGCCGATGGAGGTCGTCAACGGCGCCACCCGCACGGGCATGTCCGTCCGCGACTGGCTGACCGCCGCCAAGGAGGCCGGGCTCGACTCGATCCCCGGGACCGCGGCCGAGATCCTCGACGACGAGGTCCGCTGGGTCCTCACCAAGGGCAAACTGCCGACCGCCACCTGGCTGGAGGTCATCAGGACCGCGCACGAGGTCGGGCTGCGTTCCTCGTCGACCATGATGTACGGACACGTCGACCAGCCCCGCCACTGGCTCGGCCACCTCCGTACCCTGGCCGGACTCCAGCAGGAGACGGGCGGATTCACGGAGTTCGTCACACTCCCCTTCATCCACACCAACGCGCCCGTCTACCTGGCCGGCATCGCCCGTCCCGGGCCGACCGACCGCGACAACCGGGCCGTCACCGCCATGGCCAGGCTCCTCCTGCACCCGCACATCACCAATATCCAGACCAGCTGGGTCAAACTCGGCACCGAGGGCGCGGCCGAGATGCTCCGCTCCGGCGCCAACGACCTGGGCGGCACGCTGATGGAGGAGACCATCTCCCGGATGGCGGGCTCCGGTTACGGCTCCTACCGCTCGGTCCGGGACCTGACGGCCATCGCCGAGCTCGCGGGCCGGCCGGCGAAGCCGCGCACCACGCTGTACGGCGAGGTGCCGCAGGAGCGGCAGCTGGCAGCGGCGACGTCCGACGGGCATCTCCCGGAGCTGCTGCCCGTGCTGCCGAGCTGAGCCGAACGCCCGACTGCCCGGACGGGTGCGCCGGCCGGGCAGTCGGGTCATCACAGCAGTCGGGGACCTCGCCCACGAGGCCCCGTTACGGCGGTCGGGCGGCCCCGGAAAACCCCGGAGATTGCCGTTCAAAAGTGACCGCGGGAGCTACTCCGTACATACCGTTCCGGCCCCCGGCCGGCCGTTCCCCGTTCGATTACAGTGCTGCGGAGTCGGGGCTGCGCGGCCGTACGCGTACGGGGAAGGGGCACGGTGAGCACAGGAGCCACAGCCATCTGGGGCCGTGCCGAACAGCAGGACTTCCGCAGCCGGGTGCGCGGTTGTCTGCTGGGCGGTGCCATCGGTGACGCGCTCGGTGCGGCCGCGGCCGGGCTCTCGCTCGAAGAGATCCGCGCCGCGCACGGCGCGGAGGGCGTCACCGACTTCCTGCCCGCGCACGGCAGACGCGGCGCGGTCACCGCCGTCACCCAACTCACCCTTTTCACCGTCGACGGGCTGATCCGCGCCCAAGTCCGGCGGGACACCGGCGCCTGGCACCCGCCCAGCGACGTGCACCGGGCGCATCTGCGCTGGGCCGCCACCCAGCGGGACTGGGGGCCCGACGAGCGGCACCGGGAGAACGGCTGGCTCGCCCAGGAGGAGTGGCTGTACGCCCGCCGCGCCCCCACCAGGGAATGCCTCACCGGCTTCGGCGACACCGTCATGGGCACGCTCGACCACCCCAAGAACCCCGCCGCGCGGGACTCCGCGGCGCTGTGCCGTTCCGCCCCGTTCGGTCTGCTGGTGGGCTGGGAACCGCAGCTCGTCCTGCAACTGGCCGTCGAATGCGCCGCGCAGACCCACGGCCACCCCACCGCACTGCTCTCCGCGGGCGCCCTCGCCGTCATCGTGCACGGTCTGGCGCGGGGCGAGACGCTGGACGGATCCGTGCAGCACGCCCTCTCGTTGCTGGCCGAACGCCCGGGCCACGAACAGGTCACCGACGCCCTGCGGCAGGCTCTCGGCTCCGTACGCCAGGGCATCCCCGGCCCGGCACTCATCGAGGCGCTGGGCGACACGGACTCCGCCGAGGAGGTCCTGGCCGTCGCGGTCTACTGCGCGCTGGTCGGTGAGGACGTCCGGCACGGGCTCCGGCTCGCGGTCAATCACGGCGGCCCGTCCGCGGCCGCCGGGGCGCTCTGTGGTGCGCTGTTCGGCGCGCTGCACGGCGAGACCGCCCTGCCGCCGGCCTGGCTCGCCGAACTGGAGGGCCGCTCCACCCTCCTCGAACTCGCCGACGACTTCGCCATGGAGATGACGCAGGGCCCGGCGCTGCACAGCCCGTCATCCGCCGCGCCCGGCTGGCTGGTCCGTTACCCCCGGGGCTGAACGGGGCTGACCCGCCGCGCACACGTGAAAGGCGGGGTACGGACGCCGCCGCGTCCGTACCCCGCCCCCTGGCCCGCGTGGAGCGGGTCAGTCCTTCACGCCCTCCGTGACAGCGGCGTCGCCGGGACCGGCCTGGGCCGGAACCATCGCATTCGCGGAGGCGCCGTCACCGTCGGAGTTGATCTCCTCGATGAGCGCGTCGCGCTCCGGGGTGTCCTCCGGCTTGATGAAGCCGATCAGGATGTAGAGCACCAGCGAAATCGCCAGCGGCAGCGCCACCTGGTACTGCAGCGCGACGTCCGTCTTCACCGAACCGTCGAAGTTGTAGTTGGTGAAGTAGAACGCCAGCAGTCCCGCTGCCCAGCTGACCAGCGCCGCCGTCGGGCCCGACTTACGGAACCTGCGCAGCAGACCCAGCATGAACGGGATCGCGATCGGGCCCATCAGACCCGCCACCCACTTGATGACGACGGAGATGATGTCCTTGAACGTCGGCTGGTTGATCTGGGTGGCGAGCGCCATCGACAGACCGAGGAAGCCGAGCGTGGACACCCGGGCCGCCAGCAGACCGGTGCGGTTGCTCCAGGTGCGGGCCGACTTGGAGAGGACCGGGGCGATGTCCCGGGTGAAGACGGCCGAGATGGCGTTGGCGTCCGAGGAGCACATGGCCATCGTGTGCGAGAAGAAGCCGACGACGACCAGGCCGAGCAGACCGTGCGGCAGCAGCTGCTCGGTCATCAGGGCGTAGCTGTCGGAGGCGTCCGGCTTCTGGGCGTGGACCAGCAGCGGGGCGCACCACATCGGGAAGAACAGCACCGTCGGCCAGACCAGCCACAGCACGGCGGAGAGCCGGGCCGAACGCTTCGCGGAGGCGGCGGAGTCCGTGGCCATGTAGCGCTGGGCCTGGTTCCACATGCCGCCGTTGTACTCGAAGGTCTTGATGAAGAGGTACGCCAGCAGGAACGTCACGGTGTAGGGGCCGGCCGTCGGGTCCGTGTGCCCCTCGGGCAGCTTGTCCCAGACGGTCCACAGCGTGCTGAACCCGTCGAGCTTGCTCATGGCCGCGACCAGCATCGCGACACCGGCGAGCAGCTGGATGACGAACTGCCCCAGCTCGGTCAGCGCGTCGGCCCACAGCCCGCCGACGGTGCAATAAATGGCCGTGATGGCACCGGTGATGAAGATGCCCTGGCCGATCGTGATGCCCGTGAAGACGGAGAGCAGGGTGGCGATGGCCGCCCACTTGGCACCGACGTCCACGATCTTCAGCAGCAGACCGGACCAGGCCAGCGCCTGCTGCGTCGGGATGTTGTAGCGGTTCTTCAGATACTCGAGCGGCGACGCGACATGCAGCCGCGAGCGCAGCCGGTTGAGCCGGGGCGCGAAGAGCTGGGAGCCGATGCCGATGCCGATGGCGATCGGCAGCGACCAGGTCACGAACGACGTGACGCCGAACTGGTACGCGATGCCGGCGTAACCGGTGAACATCACGGCGCTGTAGCCGGACATGTGGTGCGAGATGCCCGACAGCCACCACGGCATCTTGCCGCCGGCCGTGAAGAAGTCGCTGACGTTGTCCACACGCTTGTGGGACCAGAGTCCGATCGCAATCATCACGCCGAAGTAGCCGATGAGCACGACCCAGTCGAGACTGTTCATGTGCCCCCTCCTGGGGTCCGCCTTGTGAACGGGTGCGCACTTCGTCAGTACGGCCGTTCAGCGGGGCCCCGTGCGGGAGCGGGGACATCGGGGATTGAACCGTCTGTTCGGGCCCTCGGTCAAGGTTTTTCGCGATCAGGGATGTGAACGCCAATCAGTAAGTCGAACGATTTTACTTGTTCTTGACCTACGGAGGCGTTGTCGCGGACGTGACGGGGGCCACACGATGAGCGGGCACTTCGTCAGGCTGTACAGAACGATCAGGAGTACCGCAGAGCACAGAAAGACCGCACGGGATGCGGGTCCCGTGCGGCCGCGAAGGGGGAGAGCTGCGACTACCGCAGACGGGCCGTCTCGGCCCGGTCGGCGCATTCGGTGCGGCCGGCCTCGGGGCGTAGGGCCGTCGGCATCCGGCGGTGGCTGCCCTTGCACGCCTGAGTCCGGTCCCGGGCGGGGCGGGACCGCCTCGCCCTCACTCGCGTCACCGGCGGTTGCCGGCCCCCGGCGCTGCCATCCGTCCGGTGAGCCTTCCCGGCGCCTCGGCCTCCTGCACGCCCTCGGCGCGTGAGGTGGGCCGCGCCTGCTCCTACGCCGGCGGACCTCATGTCCAGCCGGCGGCGCCGTGTTCCCCGTATGCGGCGCGGGGCCGTCTGCCGGGTCATTGAGTGCGTCGCCGCGGAATTCCCCGCTCCTTGAGTTCCTTATGAAGCGGGCCGGCGTCGTCGGCGCGCGGTGGATCGGGTCGAGCGGCGAGCCCCCTCGGCCAGGACGGCGGACCAGTCGAGAGGGCTCCCGGCGGCACCGACACCGGTGCCGCGCCGCGATCTTCTATGGATGGGCATCGGTCAGGCGTTGATGGAGCCCTTTGCGATGTCGGACACGAAGGCGTTCCACGCGCCGGGCACGAAGGCGATCGAAGGGCCCTCGGGGACCTTCGAGTCGCGCACCGCGATCGCCTGCACGAGCGGGGACCTGACCTCGACGCAAGCGCCGTTGCCCCCGGAATACGACGACTTCGTCCACTTGTCCGTAGCACCCTGACGAATGGCCATGTTCACTCCGGTTCAGATTCTTAGAGTTGTGTGAGTGGCGCCAACCTCGTATCTGTTGGCGTGATCGACGCTACTCGCCAACATCGTTGGGCGAGAGGGCCGTTCACTCGACCGGATGGCATATTCCATTTGGGTCTTCCGCTTTGATGTGGCGACGGTGTACGGTGCCGCCGCCCCACCCGTTACATCGCCCATTTCAGCGCATGACGGACTTTGCGGAATGGCTGATCAGGTGCCCGGTGAGCCGGGTTCGGCCGGCATCCGGCCCACGTTCAGTCGTTGTTCAACCGGGCGTACTTTTTCGCGATGTCGGCGATGTAGTGCCGTGTCTGCTCCACATTCAGCGCCTGCGCCCGCAAATGCTCGTACATGACGCTGTATCGCTGTACGTCATTGGCTTTCTCCAGGTAGAGGTCGCTGGTGACGCCCTCGATGTAGACCACGCTGGAGTCCGCGGCATCCGGAAACTCGAGGATGGCGTACTGCCCGTTGATGCCGGGGTGCGCGCCCATGTCGAAAGGCAGTACCTGCACGGTCACATGGGGGAGCTGCGACAGTTCGACGAGCTGTTCCAGCTGCTCGATCATCACCTGCCTGCCGCCGACCTGGCGGCGCAGTGCGGCCTCGTCGATGACCGCCCAGAGCCGCAGTGGATGCTCCTGGTCGGTGATCCGGTCCTGGCGGCGTGCGCGGACGCTGACCCGCTTGTCGATGTCGGCCGGCGGAGCCTCCGGCAGTGCGCCGTTGATCAGTGCCTCCGCATAGCTCCGGGTCTGCAACAGGCCCGGTACGACCTGTGGTTCGTACACCCGCAGCGACTCGGCGTCGGTCTCCAGGCCGATGTAGACGCTGTACGGGATGTCGCCGAAGGCATGCCACCAGCCCTGCTGGCGGGAGTCCTTGGCCATCTGCATGAGCGAGTCGACGATCCGGTGGTCCTCGACCTCGTACACCCCGCACAGATCGCGGACGTCACGCTGGCTGATCGAACGGCGGCCGTTCTCCAGGCGGCTGATCTTCGACTGCGAGACCAGCAGGCGCTCCGCCACCTCCTCGGCCGTCATGCCCTTGAGTTCGCGCAGGCGGCGCAATTCCTGGCCCAACCGGCGTCGCCTGACGGTGGGATTGACGTTGGTCGGCACGGAAACGGCACCTCCGCTGTGTAGCTGTGCGTATCTACTGCTCAGCAGATTGCCACCCGTGGCCCCGGTTGCGCTGGGAAATGGCCACACGCAGGCGCGCGGGGCAGCCGGTGACCGGCTGCCCCGCGCGTGGTGCGGCTCCCGAACCGGGTCTTGGGGACGTCGGCGCGGCGGTATGCGGTTCCTGCGGTGGTGCGGTGTGCGGTGCGGATCGCCGGCCTAGTGGACGGCGGTGTGCACCATGCTGTCGCGACGTGACTGCGACTGCACTTGCGGTTGCAACGGCCCTCCCGCCGCCTGGTTGCGGCGCGGTTGGGCGATCGCCCCGTTCTGGACGTCCATCACGGCGTGCGCGACGAGACCGCCCATCGGGTCGTGCCTGATCAGGTCCCGGAGCCGGGAGCGCGATGAGCGCCCTTCGTTCCCGGGGTAGAGGTGCTTGCCGAGTCCGACCGCGTGGGCCAGTGCGGCGAGCGCCGCGGTCCGCGGGTCCGGCGGTACGCCGGTGCGGATCGCACTGTCCAGCCGGGATCTGATCTCCCGGCTGATCGCCGTGTCCGTCGCCTGGTAGCGAGTCGTCGGCAGCACTCCGCACATCTGACCCGCCACGGCATGCACCATGCCGCACCGCTCCAGATGCGAGAGATAGGTCTGGCGCAACCCCAGCCGGGGTCCGCCAATCCAGTGGACGGCCCGAACCGGGCTGCCGCGTCGGCGCAGCAGTTCCAGTGCGGAGTCCAGTGTCGGATCTCCTGTCGGCCGTGGCATCACCACGGCGATACGATCCCCGTCAGGGGCTATCCGTCCTGCCAGAGCCAGCTCCACTAGCTGAGCTCCGGCGAGGCCGAGGTCGAGCGACTGCGGCTGCGCTGTGGTACCCGTGGTCGGGTCCAGAGCGAGCAGCAGAAGCTCCTCCGGAATTGTTCTGCGGCTCCTGCCCATCCATGCCTCCCCGCGTGGATGAATGACAGGGTGACCCCTCTCACATTGGTCTGTCGAGAGCGCCTGGGTGCTTCGTACGGGAACCAGTAGGTATGTCGTTCTCGTCTAGCAGCGCGGCCGAGGGTTCACACAGGACACTGGTGGTTGGTTCGGACAGCGCGGGGGCGTCCCGCGGCGCATGGAGGAGGCATCGGTGGCGGGCGAGTCCCCCGACAAGTCGGAGCAGCAGAAGCCGTCGGGCACGGCTCGGAGCGAACGCGATCCGCGGCTCGCCGTCTTCCGCGAACCGGCTGCCGCGGCGGAAACCGGAACGAGCGGCAAGCAGGACACGGCGACGGCGGTGTTCGGTACGAGGCCCGCGGGCGCGGGCGAGGACTCCGCGACGGCGGTCTTCGGTACGAAGGCCGCAGCCGACCGCGAGGACGCGACGGAGGACCCCGCGGAGACCGCGCCGGGCTCCGAGGGCGCCGAGAAGGCCTCTGAGGCGCCCGGGAAGGCCTCCGAAGCGGAATCCGGGGCCACGGAGCCCGCGGAGAGTGCCGAACCCGAGGAGGGCGACGCGCGGCTTCGTGCTGCCGTTGCCGCCTGGGTGGGGAAGGGCGGCGGTGGCAGCGCCGCAGAGGAGCCCGCACCGTCCGAGGACGCCGAGACCGACACACCCGAGCACGACGACGAGGCGGCCGACGGCGGATCTGACTCCGCGGACGTGACCCCCACCCCGGCGGAGGGGAGCGCCGCGCCGGACGAGGACGCTGCGGACGCGCCGGCCGGCGCCGGTACGTCCGATGCCGCCGAGGTCCAGGACGCGACCGACGGTGAGCCTGCGGCTGCCGACGACGGCGCCGACACCGCGGAAGACCCGGCTGACCCGGAAGGCCCGGAAGAGGGCAGCGCCGAGGCCGCCGGCGACGACGCTTCCGACGAGGCCGGGAGCCCCCGGGCCGCAGGGACCCGCGGGGAGGACCCCGCATCCGACGGCGAGGCCACCGACACCGATGGCGACGCGGCTGACGGGGGCGACGAGCCCGCGGAAACCGTCGACGCCGACGAGCAGGCCGACGCCGCCGGAAGCGGCGAGGACACCAAGGACACCAAGGACACCAAGGACACCAAGGACACCAAGGGCCCCAAGGGCCCCAAGGGCCCCAAGGACGCCGAGGACGCCGGGAGCACCGAGGACGCCGGGAGCGCCAAGGGTGGCGCCGAGGGCGAGCGCGGAATCGACCAGCCGACGACCGTCTTCAAGGCCGTCCGGCGGGAGCAGATCGACCAGCCGACGACCGCGCTGAAGATCACACGCCCGCCGGTGAAGCCCCGGCCCGAGTCGGAGTCCGAGCCCGAGAGCCCCGCCGAGCGCACCAGCCGGTTCGTACCGCTGCGCCGCGACGACGCGCGGCCCGTTTCGGCGCCCCGCAAGCCCGAGGCGTCCGCACCCGCATCCGGTTCCGCTCCGGCCGCCCAGCAGCCGCAGGCCCCCGCACCTTCGCTCAGCGGTGCCGAGCGGACCCGGCAGCAGCCCATGCCGCCCAGGCCGCCGCTCGACCTGCTGGCCGAACTGACGAACACGCCCCCGCCGCCCGAGACCCCGGTCCGCACCGCCGTCCGGCGGGTCAAGATCTGGACTCCGCTCGTCCTGCTCCTGCTGATCGTGTTTGCGATCGTGCAGGAGGTGCGCCCGCTGCCGACGCCCGGCCTGGAGCTGTCGGCCGACCCGACGTACACCTTCGACGGTGGTGACCCGACCCTGGCCTGGCCCGGACAGGGCCAGTCCGCGGTGACGGTGGACGGTGTCGGTTCCCTCGGCACCGAGGGGGCGCAGAAGCCCGCGCCGATCGCCAGCGTCGCCAAGGTCATGACGGCGTACGTGGTCCTCAAGGGCCACCCCCTCACAGGCAAGGAGGAGGGGGAGAAGATCACCGTCGACCAACAGGCGGAGGACGAGTCCAAGCGTGCCGAGGAATCGACGGCCCCTCTGAAGAAGGATCAGCGGCTCACCGAGAAGCAGCTGCTCCAGCTCCTGATGATCCCCTCGGGGAACAACGCGGCGCGCCTCTTCGCCCGCTGGGACGCCCCGAACGAGGCGGCCTTCGTGACGAAGATGAACGACGCGGCCAAGGCGCTCGGGATGGACAGCACCACGTACACGGACCCGAGCGGTCTGAAGAAGACCACCGTGTCCACCGCCTCCGATCAGCTCAAGCTGGCCAAGGCGGTGATGCAGAACGAGGTGTTCCGGCAGATCGTCGACACGCCCCAGATCGACATCGAGGGCATCGGCGGCACGATCTACAACAACAACACCCTTCTGCTGCAGCCCGGTGTGAGCGGCATCAAGACGGGCTCCTCCACCCCGGCGGGCGGCAACCTCCTCTGGTCCGCCAACACCATCGTGGACGGCAAGAAGCTCTGGATCTACGGAGCCGTCATGGGCCAGCAGGCCGGCACCGGCCGGGTCTACGACAGCCTTCAGCAGTCGCTGGACAAGAGCCTCAAGCTGATCCAGGACGCGCAGAAGGCCGTCACCTCCGCGACGGTCGTCAAGAAGGGCGATGTCGTCGGGTACGTGGACGACGGCTTCGGCGGCAGGACCCCGGTGGTCGCCACGAAGAACCTCAAGGCGATGGGCTGGCCGGGTCTCAAGGTCGAACTGGCCGTGACGGGGAACGGCAAGAAGATCTCGAACACCGCGACGGCGGGCACCGCGGTCGGCCTGGTGACCGTGGGATCGGGCGCCGGCAAGGTCAGTGCCCCGGTCGCCCTCCAGCAGGACCTGAAGGAACCGACGTTCGGCCAGAAGCTGACCCGGATCGGCTGAGGTCCGCGGGGAAGGGGGTGCCTGTCCCGGCACCCCCTTCCCGATTGCGTACGTGTTAGCGTCCGGGACAACCGGAGAGCGCCGTACAGCGTCCTCGCAGGTGTACGGAGCACGTGGCACGGGATACGGAGACGGCGGAAACGGGGAGAGACCGTAGTGACCACCGCGGAGCCGATACCCGGCCGTGCAGCGGCCGGGACCAGCAAGGTGCGAGGCGACGTGACGAGCGGCAGCGGTGGCGGCGGTACGGACGTCCGGCTGCCCGCGCCGCGCACGGAACCGCACATCGACCCGCCGGAGCCGAACCGCACCCGGCGACTGCTCCGCCATCCGGTGACCATCGCGACGGCGGCAGCCGCCGTCACCCACATCCTCTGGTTCCTCTTCTTCGCCAACAGCGGCGGCGACCTCGCGGCGCAGGACGCCTGGGCCGAGTTCGTCGGACGGCACCCGGGAACCGCGTACAACCTCGCCTGGTACGGAGGCATGCACCCCGTCTCGTACAGCGTGGTGTCGCCGTATCTGATGTCGGTGCTCGGCGTCCGCACGACGATGATGATCGCCGGGACGGTGTCGGCGGGACTGACCGCGCTGATCCTGGTCCGGGTCCGGGCCGTCCGTAACACCGTCGCCTGCTCGCTCGCGGGGGTGTTCGCCTATCTGTGCAACGCGCTGTCCGGACGCGTGACGTTCGGGCTCGGCATGATGTTCGCGCTGGGCGCGGTGGCAGCGGTGTTCTGCTGGCCGTACCGATGGCGTCACAAGCGGTGGGCGAAGGCGGCCGTCGCCGCGCCGCTCGCCGGGCTCGCCACCGCGGGCAGTCCCGTCGCGGGGCTGTTCCTCGGAGTGGTGGCCGCCGCGCTGTTCCTGAACAAGCGGCGCCCGGGTGCCTACGCACTGGGCCTGGCGCCGGTCGCCGTCGTGGGGCTGTCCGCGTGGCTGTTCCCGTTCTCGGGGACGCAGCCGATGTCACTGGCGACCGTGTCCCTGCCGTTCCTCTTCGCCGTCTTCGTCTTCTTCCTCGTACCCGCCGACTGGCGCACGGTGCGCACCGCCGCGGCCGTCTACGGGGTCGGGACCCTCCTCACCTACGTCGTCGACTCGCAGATCGGCTCGAACGTCACACGGATGGCGATGCTGTTCGCCGGGGTCGTGCTGCTCGCCGCTCTGCCGTACGCCGTGCCGCGGTCCCGGCGCTGGTACGCCCTGCTCCTGACGTTCGTCGGGCTGAACGTCTGGATCGGCTTCAAGGGCGTCGACGACATAGTCCGTACCGCACCTGCCGCGTCATGGACCCGTGAGCTGGCCCCGCTGGTCAACGAGCTCCAGACGGTCGGCGCGGAACGCGGCAGGGTCGAGGTGGTGCCCGCGAGGAGCCACCGGGAGGCGTCCGCGCTCGCGCCGTACGTCAACCTGGCCCGCGGCTGGAACCGGCAGGCCGACATGGATCGCAACCCGCTCTTCTACGACGACACCCTGAACTCCGCGAACTACCGTCGGTGGCTCGACCGCTGGGCCGTGCACTACGTGGTGCTCCCCACGGGGGAGCCCGACGCGAGCGGAGCGGTGCGGGAGGCGGAACTGGTCCAGAAGGGGCAGCCGTACCTGAAGCTGATCTGGTCCGACTCCAACTGGCAGCTCTTCCAGGTCGCCGGGCCGGTGCCGTTGGCCGATCCGCCCGCGACGGTGGACCGGGCCGGTGCGGGCGAGCTGACCATCCATGTGAAGCGGGCGGGCCGGGTGCTGATCCGGATCCCGTACTCGCCCTGGCTCGCCCTCGTCGACGACGAGGGCCGGAGCGTGGAGCGACCACGGGAGACCGAGGCGTCCAAGCACCGCGTGGACCAGGACAGCTCACGGACCTTCGTCAACACCAACGGCTGCCTGATCAAGGTGGACGAGGACGAGGACGGCGACGAGTGGACGGAACTGCTCGCGCCGCGCCCCGGGGTGTACCGGCTGGCGGCCCCGTACCAGCTGTCGCCGGGCACACCCTGCCCGGACGAGCTGCGCTGAGCCGGCGGCGCGAGGGCAGGGCGATCGTGCGCGATCTCTCCCTGCGGGCGCGATGCCCTGGCATGGTGTGCTGCCATGAGGTGCCAACGGTGCGGTGGTGAACAGCGGGGGTCGCTGCCGGGAATGGTCTGCCCGGGCTGCGGATCGGTGGTCCGCCCGGTCGGCGGGGACGGTTCCTGGATCGCGCGCGAGACGCTGGCGGGCCGGTTGTCCACACTGCCCCGAGGCCGGAAGGCGCTGCTGGCGGCGGGAGTTGTGGTGGTGGCCGGCTCGCTGGTCACGGCCGGATCGCTCCTCGCGTCGGGGGGCGACAGCGGCAGGCGCGCGGGTGCGGTGGGACGGGCGGGTGTGCCACCGGGCGACATCAGGGGCGGCGCCCCCACCCGGATCGGACCTGCGGGCACGGAGGGCCCGGACCCGGCGGACCCCACCGCCTCGGGGTCCGCGTCGCCGCGGAGCCCGTCACCCGGTCGGTCCGGGGCCCCCGGAACGACTCCCGGCAAAGGCGGCTACACCTACACCGCCTGGGCGGGTCCCGGCTGCACGACCGGTGAATACCGGGAGGGCGGACGGTTCGAGGACGGTGACGACGGCTGGTACACGGTCGACTCCGGCGGTTACCGGGGGAGTTCGTGCGACGGCCG
The DNA here is from genome assembly GCF_042882275.1 of Streptomyces sp. NPDC058231. Classification (NCBI taxonomy): domain Bacteria; kingdom Bacillati; phylum Actinomycetota; class Actinomycetes; order Kitasatosporales; family Streptomycetaceae; genus Streptomyces; species Streptomyces sp. NPDC058231. The sequence continues at coordinate 94,808 of NZ_JBHVWN010000024.1, forward strand.
GTTCAGCGCCGTGCCGATGTCCGGCAGCCCGACCGAGGACCGGGGCAACACCGCCACCTGGTCCTGGCACCTGGGCCGCGGCTTCGAGGAGTGCGCGCTGACCGTCTTCGTGCCGAACAGCGGCCGCGACCGTGACGTCGCGGGCAGCCCCACCGTGTACCGGGTCCTCTCGGACCCCGACGACGCCGACTCCGCGTACACGGGCTTCGCGGTACGCCAGACCGACCACCGCGGCACTCCGGTCGAGGTGAACAGCTACCCGGTCAAGGGCAACACCTTCGCGGTGCAGCTGGTGGACCGTGGCCGCGACTGGGGCGACAGGGAGCTGGTGGGTGCGCATCACGCCGCCGCGCAGCTGAAAGTGGCCTGCCGCTGACCGCCCCGGGCATCGCGTGCCACGGCCCGGGTCCGCCGGCACCGGGCACACGGAAACGGCACCTGCCGGCCCAACCGGGCGGTCATAGTGGACGCATGAGCCTGACCACCGATGGGGAGCCACCCGGACCCGTGCGGTTCCATCTCAGGTGCGACCGCCGGGGATGCGGGGCACGGGCCGTGTTCGACATGGTCATCGCGGACCCGCCGCCGGACATCGCGACCGACCTGTTCGGCCACATCCTGCACAGCGTGACGATCGCCTCCCCGCACATCGAGGAGCTCGGCTGGGTCCACATCCAGCATGAGGGCTACTGGTGCCCGACCTGTGCCGCACCGGGCCGACGGCCGAGGTCGAGAGGCGTCACGGCCTCCTGACCGGCGGGTCGTGACACGGTTCGGCGCCCGCCGAAGCGTTACACCCCTACCGTCGGACCATGAACACGGCGACCGACGGCACCTCCGCGAACGGCCCTGCCGCCTTCGCGGCCTTCACCGAGCTGCACCACCCGTCGGACGGTGTGCCGCTGCTGCTCCCCAACGCCTGGGACCACGCCTCCGCGCAGGCCCTGGCAGCGCAGGGATTCCGCGCCATCGGCACCACGAGCCTCGCGGTGGCCGCGGCGGCCGGACTGCCCGACGGTACGGGGGCGACCCGGGCGGAGACGCTGCTGCTGGCCCGACGGCTGGGGGCGGGCCCGTACCTCCTCTCGGTCGATGCCGAGGGCGGTTTCGGCGACGACCCGGCAGAGGTGGCCGAGCTGGCCCGTGAGCTCGCGGACGCCGGGGCGGTCGGCATCAACCTGGAGGACGGCAGGACCGACGGCACGCTGGCCCCTGTCGAACTGCACGCTGCGAAGATCGCGGCGGTCAAGGCCGCGGCGCCGCACCTCTTCGTGAACGCGCGCACCGACACGCACTGGCTCGGCGGTGAACACGCAACGGGGACGGCGAGCCGCCTCGACGCCTATCAACAGGCCGGTGCGGACGGTGTGTTCGTGCCGGGCCTGTCCGACCCGTCGCTGATCGCCGGGCTGGTGCGGAACGTGGACGTGCCGCTGAACATCCTGTACTCGCCGTCCGGCCCCACGGTCGCGCAACTGGGCGACCTGGGGGTACGGAGGGTGAGTCTCGGCTCGCTGCTGTACCGGGCGGCACTGGGTGCGGCGATGGGCGTCGCGGCTGACATCGGGGCGGGCCGCCCGGTGGGCGGGTCCGGGTTCGGGGACGTACCGACGTACGCACAGGTGCAGAGCCTGAGCACGCGGCGGCCGGCCCCGAACCCGGGGCGGGCGGACGGTCAGTCGGTCAGTACCTCTCCGAAGTAGCCGAAGCCACCGGGTCCGCCGACCGAGAGCGAGCCGAACGAGGTGGATCCCGTGGCGGTGATGCCGCTCGCACCGGCCTTGACGAGCCATGCGGAACCGGCGTTGCCGTTCTCTCCGTAGGCCCCGGCCACCAGCTCCGCGCGGCCGTCGTTGTTGCTGTCCACGAGCTGCACGGCGCCGCCGAAGTGGTCATGGTCCTCGGCGACGCCGGGAACTCCCGCCGTGTCCTGGGTGAAGCTTCTGGACCCGGTGCCGGTCAGCCCGGCGGCCGAGCCGCGCAGCACGGTGACCATGCCCGCGCCGAAGGTGCTGGTGCCCAGGGTCTCGCTCTGCGCGCCGACGGCGACATCGGCGTACCCGTCGCCGTCGGTGTCGCCCGCCGACAGGCTCCAGCCGAACTCGTCGAACCGTTCGGCTGCACCGGGGACACCGGGGGTGTCCTGGTCGATACGGACCCGGGGGCGGGTGGACAGGCCGTCGGCGCCCCCGTACGTCACCGTGAGCGCGCCCCCGTGGCCGCCGTCCGGCTCCTGGGCGCGCTTCTCCATGGGTTCGCCGGTGACGATGTCGCCGTAACCGTCCTTGTCGACGTCGGCGATGACTCCGGCGCGGCCGCCCGCGACGGTCCCGACCTCCTTGAGGCCGGTGGCACGGCCCGAGTACAGCACACCGGCGTTGACGTAGTCCCCGTCCGTTTCCCGCATCCCCATGACCAGCAGGTCGGCGGCACGGTCCCCGTCGACCTGCCCGGCGACGAGCCTCCTGGGCGTGATGCCGGTCGAGTGCGTGACGGAGAGTTCCGTCCTGCCCGCACTCTCCCCGGTGCGGCTGATCGGCCCCCTGAAGACGAACAGATCGCTGTACGCGTTGTTGACGGCCGCCAGATCGGTCCTGCCGTCCCCGTCGAAGTCGCCGGCGGCGACGCCCAGCCCCAGCGCGTTGCGCTGGTCCCCGGGCATCGGTGCCGCGATGTCGGTGGACGCCCTGAGGCCCGTCGGACTGCCCCAGATCACGGTGAGGACCCCGGTCGAGCGGGTGGAGCCGATCCGCTCCTCGGGCACGCCGACGACGAGGTCGGTGTATCCGTCGCCGTCGAGATCGCCGGTGGTGAGCTGGGCCCCGAAGGCGTCTCCCTCCTCCGGAACGCCGGTGATACCGGTGGTGGCCTGACTGATGAGGGCGTGCTTCGACTTGTCGAGGCCGTTCCTGGTGCCGTACACCACGGCGATGTACCCCGCTCCGCCCTTGCCGCCGGCTGCGGCGCGGGGCGCGGAGACGGCGATGTCGCGGTAGCCGTCGCCGTTGAAGTCGCCCTGCAGCCCGGAGGGCGCGGCGGCGGCGGTGCCCGCTCCGGCGACGAGCAGTCCACCGGTGAGGGCGGCCGCGGCGGCGGTGACGAGGGTGACACGGAGGCGCTGGTGCATACGGATCTTCTTCTCCTGCGGCATGCCGACGGCCCGTCGGACTTCCGAAGTCATCGGGTGCGAATCGCCCGGGTTTCCTGGGACTCTGTGTCGCGTGCACGGGCTGTTCACCGTTGAGGGGACCGCTGAAGGGGCCCGGGGGTTGTACAGGCTCATGAATCGGGGGGACCAGGGGGACGAGAGGGCCTCGGGCGCGGGCGTGGGGGGTGTGTGGTGGCGCTCCCGGGTGCCATGGGCGCAGTCCGGGCAACCGTGGGTGTCACCTGCCGTGACCGGCCTCGGAGCATCGATATGCCTACGGGACAGCCCTTGTGGGGCCCCATCGAAGCGCACAGGCCGCCCCGCTCGGGCCAGGTGAGCCGCCTGGCCTAATCATCGCGCCGATGGTCACGAACGGGTCCAACCTGGGTGCAGACGGTAGGACCACCGGCCGTCGCCCCCGTCGCTTGTCGCGTGGCGGGTGTTCCTGCCTCCCCTGGGACCTCGATGAACGCACCTCTGACGCCCATCAGCGTGATCAGTGACTGCCCACTGCTTCTTCACGGCCTCGCGCACGTGATCAACCCTGAGCCGGATCTGAAGATTGTGACCTCGGTCGGGAAGGCCGGGGACCATCGCAGCGAGGGGAACGGCGAAGAGGTTGTCCTGCTCAACCTGAGGCAGCCGACCTGGGAGACATCCCATGACGTTGCCAGGCTGCACCGGCAAGGCCATCCGGTCATCGTGCTGTCGGACTCCGAAACGCAGTCGGACGTGGTTCTGTGCATCAAGGCAGGCGCACGAGGTTACCTGGGGCAGCGAATCGGCGAGACGGAGCTGCTCACAGCCATCCGTGCCGTGGCCTCGGGTCTCAGTTATTTCTCCACCCATCTCAACGGCCAGATCCTGCCCTCACCGCCACCCCGTATAACCGACCGCGAGAGGCAGATCCTGCAGCTCCTGGCCAGTGGCGCCACGGACCGGGAGATCGCCGCCAAATTGAACATCACCGAAAACACAGTGCATTCGCATCTGGACCGACTCCGTAGTAAGAGTGGGTCTCACCGTAGAGCGGATCTGACCCGGCTGGCGCTCCGTTACGGCCTGACCGGCGATTGACTCCGGGTGGGTAGGCAGTTCTACCCACAGGAAAGTCGGCAGTTCTACCCTCACCCAGACCAGCATTTCTGCCCCTTGTTCTTCTGGGCGACGTGAACAAGCCTTGTGTTGGGAACGCGATGCGGCAGCTCCGGACAGGCGCTGCAAGCAAAGCTTCGTGTCACACGGCTTGTGCGGCTTCCCAGTCGAGATCTCCCGAATCCTCAAGGGGCTGACCATGAAGAAGAGGCTATGGCAGAGCATCGGTGTCGCGGCAGCCGCTTGCTTGACGGCAAGCACGATCGGCGTTACAGCCGCGTATTCCAGCGACACACCCCAGAACACGCGCGCTGTATCTGCCCAACAGGCAGAGAAGGGCCACGCCCGCGGTGTAGCCAAGATGCCGGACCGCCTCGTGTGCTTCAAGCGAAACCTGGCGGATCTGAAATGCTTCTCCACGGCCAATGTTCCTGGGCCCGGCAACCCTCTCGTCATCCTCGTTCCCGTAGGACGGCCGTTCCCCAACCTTGCCCGCTTTGTGCAAGGCAATGTCCAGGGCAATGTCCAGGGCAACGTCAGGGGCAATGCTCAGGGCAACGTCCAGGGGAACGTCGCGGGTAACGCTCAGGGCAATGTCCAGGGCAACGTCCAGGGCAATGTCGCGGGTAACGCCCAGGGCAATGCTCAGGGCAATGTCCAGGGCAATGTCGCGGGTAACGCGGCGGGCAATGCTCAGGGCAATGTCCAGGGCAATGTCGCGGGTAACGCGGCG
>NZ_JBHVWN010000024.1:99880-103144 GCF_042882275.1 Streptomyces sp. NPDC058231
AGGGCAATGCTCAGGGCAATGTCCAGGGCAATGTCGCGGGTAACGCGGCGGGCAATGCTCAGGGCAATGTCCAGGGCAATGTCGCGGGTAACGCGGCGGGTAACGCTCAGGGCAATGTCCAGGGCAATGTCGCGGGTAACGCGGCGGGTAACGCGCAAGGTAACGCCCAGGGCAATGTCCAGGGCAACGCAGCAGGCAACGGACAAGGAAATGCCCAGGGCAACGCCCAGGGCAACGTGCAGGGCAACCTGGGGTGAGGTAATGCGGACTGGGAAGGACAAGCACGCGCCGACCGGACACGCTCCGGCCGGCGCGGGCCGTCACCACGAGGAGCCGCCGGATCATGCCGGCGGCTCGGCCGGGATGTCCGGCCTCTCGTCAGTATCGGTAACCGTCGTCGTGCTCGCGGTGGTGGGCGTCCTGGTAGGGGCCGCCGTTCACCTGGTGATGCTCTTCTTCAGCATCGCCCCCTCGAACCCCTTCTCCCAGCGGCACGCCACCGGCATCAACAAGTACGTGGCACCCGAGTTCGTGCAGGGCTGGAGGCTCTTCGCACCCGCCGTACCGGCGGAGAACACCCAGGTGCAGGCGCGTGCGAAAGTCCTCAAACCCAACGCGACCAGCGCCACTGACACCGCCTGGGTGGACCTGACCGCGAAGGACCAGGCGCAGATCGTGCACAACCCGTTTCCCAGCCACTCGCAGCAGAACCAACTCCGTCTCGCCTGGGCCAACTTCGTCGACTCGCTCGACAACCAGGGCCGTCCCGTCGGGAAGATCGGAAACCTGAACCAGCAGTACCTGCTGCGTATCGCCGCCCAGCGTCTCGGGTCGCAGATCGACGGCGGCACCGTGCTGCTCCTCCAGCTGCGCTCGGCCAGTACACCGGTGGCAGCGCCCCGGTGGAGCAACCAGCACTTCAACACCCAGACCAACTACTTCGTACAGCCGTGGTGGATCGTCACTCCCAAGGACTTCAAGTGACCGCATACCCTCCGGCCGAGCCCGGCCGAGCATCAGTGACGTCCACCCTGACCGGACACCGCCGCGCCGTCGGCGCCGCGCTCCGGAGAGGCTTTGCCCGCGTCATCGGCAGTCCCGTCGCGCCGTACCAGACGGCCGTCATCCGGATCGGCTTCTCGCTGACCTGGCTCGCGTTTCTGCTGCGTGAGTGGGTGCACCGCGACGAGCTCTACGGGTCGGGCAGTCCGTGGAGCTGGTCCATGGCCCGTCAGCTGATCTCTTCGAGTCATGCCTTCACGATTCTCATGTGGAGTGACAGCCAGCTGTGGTTCGAGATCGTCTACCTTGCGGCGATGGCCGCGTCGGTGATGCTTCTTCTGGGGTGGCGGACCCGCACCTCCTCGCTGCTTTTCATGATCGGCGTGCTGGCGCTCCTGAACCGCAGCCCCTTCGTGGGGGACGGCGGCGACAACGTCATCCACGTCATGGCGATCTACCTGGTGTTCACCCGCTGCGGCCAGGTCTGGTCGTTGGACGCGCGACGTGCCGCACGCGGCCGTGACGGCGGCCGGGACGTGGCCGGGACCGTCATGTGGGTGCTCCTCACCGCCGTCCTCGTCCTGGTGACCGCGCTGGGCAAACTGAGTACGGGCTGGGCCCTGCTGATCTGGGGCTTCGCCCTCGGGCAACTGCTGTGGTGGTGGGTACGCCGATACGCGCCCGGCGAGCCCCGCACCGTCCTGGAGATGGTCGCGAACGTGGTGCACGCGGGCGCGATGCTCGTGATCGTGATCGAGGTGTGCCTGATCTACGCGACCGCCGGCTGGTACAAGATTCAGGGTCCTCTCTGGCAGGACGGCACGGCGCTCTACTACCCGTTGCACGTTGCCTTCTTCACGCCGTGGCCCACCCTGTCCCACACCCTTGCGGGCAGCAGCCTGATCGTCCTGCTGCTGACCTACGGCACGGTGATGCTCGAAGTCGGCTTCCCCTTCACGCTCTTCAACACCCGCGTGAGAACCGTGATGGTCGCGATCCTCATGTGCATGCATGCCGGTATCGGGATCGTGCTCGGCCTGCCCTTCTTCGCGCTGGCGATGATCGCGGCGGACTCGGTCTTCCTCCCGACCGTCCTTCTCCGGTGGTTGGGCGACCGCGTGACGAGCGCCGTGCCGCGGATGCGGGCCATGGCGCCCGCACCACAGACAGCCCACGAACAGGCGGAAACCGCCCATTACCGCCCGTGACGGGGCGCGGCGTCCGGCCGCCGCCCTGCGGTTGCCGGGGGAACAGCTCCCCGCTCTGTGCAACGCGCAGGGCGGGGAGCCCGGCGGGTGGTCGATCCGCCGCTCGGGTCAGCGCCCTTCGCGTTCGTAGCGCTCCACCCGCCGTGCCAGCCTGGTCCGGTACCTCTCGGGAGCGTGGAAGGCCTGCGAGCTGCGGACCATGTCCTCCGCCATGAGGCCCTCCGCGTACGCCCGCAGTGCGGGGATCCGCAGGAGGACGGCGCGCTGTGACTCGGCTTCCTCGACGGTGGTCAGCGGGGTGCTGTCGTTGCGCTCGTGGTTGCAGCCCCAGTGCGTGAGCCGCACGTTGTCGCGGGTGTGGGTACCGCCGGCTGCGATGGTGCGGATGTGGTCGACGCTCGGCGACCGAGGGTCCGGACGCTGACGGGTGCGGTCCACCGGATCTTCGCAGAGGCCACAGACCCAGCCGTCCCGGTCACCGATCTCCTCCGCCGTGAAGCGCTCGATGTCCCCGTTGCTTCTCATGCGCTGTCTGCGCCGCTGGTCCTGGCCGCGTTTGACTTCGTTGCGCCGCGACACGGGCGGTTCCGCACTGGTCACATCAACCTTCTCCCCGGCGGTGTGCGGGCATCGGCGTCCGGACCGGAGAACCCGCATCCCTCCGCCCGGCCGCACATGGCCACGGTCCGTCCGTCATCGGCGGTTGGCGTACGCCCATGTGAACCAGGCGACGCCGATCGCCATGATCATCAGAGCGAGAAACATCCAGAGAGCGACCGTTCCGGCGGTGACCTCCCCCCGCTCGAACGGATCGGTGTACTCGGCCTCGTCGGAACCTTCCGGATCAGCCATACGCTTTCCCCTCCTCTGCGCACACCCAGGCACCCGGCATCGCTGCGAGCAACCCTATGAGGTTGTCGGCCCGGCGGCCTAACCTCACCGTTTCGGTTGAGATGAGGCCGGAAGCGGGGAGGAAATACGAAAGTGCCTTCTGAGCTGGGACGATGAACCTTGTCGAGGGGTTCTGTCGGTCCAAGCGGAAGGCACTTTCTGC